>JASGGF010000098.1:0-14056 GCA_047605145.1 Thermomicrobiales bacterium
GTACGCCGATTTCCGCGATCTGGACGGGTTTCGCCGCTCCTGCCTCGTGGCGCGCGCGCTCGGGTACGACGGCAAGTGGTGCATCCACCCGGCGCAGGTCCCGGTCGCCAACGAGGTCTTCGCCGCCACGCCCGAGGAGATCGCGTGGGCGGAGGAGGTGCTGGCGGCGAACGCCGCCGCCGCCGCCGAGGGGCGCGGTTCCTTCGCGCTGTACGGCCAGATGGTGGACGCCGCGACGCTGCGCATGGCGGCGGCGACGCTGGCCCGGGCAAGGCGCACAACCGCGTAACCCGCATTCGCTGCTATGCTGCCCGGCGGTTTTTTGCGCCGCGAGGGGAGCAGGGGAGAGCATGGCTAAGCGGGCGCTGCTGAGCGTCTACGACAAGGACGGGATCGTCGCGTTTGGGCAGGGGCTGCTGGACCTCGGGTTCGAGCTGGTTTCAACAGGCGGCACGCTGAGCGCACTCAAGGCGGTGGGCCTGCCGGTGACGGCGGTCAGCGATGTCACCGGGTTTCCGGAAATCCTTGAGGGGCGCGTCAAGACGCTCCACCCGCGCATTCACGGTGGCCTGTTGGCCCGCCGGGATGATCCCGAACACATGGCCGCACTGACCTACCACGGCATCACGCCGATTGACGTGGTGGCGGTGAATCTTTACCCCTTCGGCGCGACGGTGGCCAAGCCGGATGTCACGCTGGCTGATGCGCTGGAGAACATCGACATCGGCGGCCCGGCCATGATCCGCGCTGCCGCCAAGACCTTCCCCGGCGTGCTGGTGGTGACCGATCCCGCCGACTACGAGACGGTGCTGGCTGATTTGGCGGCGGGCGAGGTCTCACAGACCCGGCGCCAGCAGCTCGCCGCCAAGGCGTACGCGCACACCGCCGCCTACGACGCGGTCGTGGCGGAATACTTGCGGGATGCCGCCGAATGGTCCGCTGAAATCAGTGTGGCCGGGCGGCACGAGCGCACCGTGCGCTACGGCGAAAACCCGCAGCAGCAGGGCGCGGCCTACCGGCGGCTGCGCGCGGGGGCGCCGGCCTCTGGCGTGCTGGACGCGGAGCAGCTGGCCGGGAAGGAACTCTCCTTCAATAACCTGCTCGATGCCGACGCGGCGTGGAGCGCGGTGGTGGGCTGGGAGCAGCCGGCGGTCGCCATCGTCAAGCACACCATCCCCTGCGGGCTGGCCGAGCGCCCGGCGCTGGCGGAAGCGTTCGGTGAGGCGCTGCGCGGCGACGAGGTGTCCGCGTTCGGCGGCATCGTGGCGCTGAACCGCCCGCTCGATCTGGAGACGGCGCAGCGGCTGGGCGAGATCTTCTTCGAGGTGGTCATTGCCCCCGGCTTCGCGCCGGAGGCGCTGCAGCACCTGAAGCGCAAGAAGGCGCTGCGTCTGCTGGAGATGCCGGCCGGTTCCGCCGATGTCTCGCCTTCCCCGGACCTCGATATTCGCCCCATTGCCGGTGGTCTGCTGGTGCAGACACCCGACATCGCGGCGGACGACCCGGCGACGTGGCAGGTGGTGACGGAGCGCGCGCCGGATGCGCGTGAACTGGCGGACCTGATCTTCGCGTGGCGGGCGGCGCGGCACATCAAGTCGAACGCGATCGTGCTGGTGCGCGACCGCGCCATCGTCGGCGTGGGCAGCGGGCAGCCGAACCGGCTGGAGAGCGTGCGCATCGCCACGGACAAGGCGGGCGAGCGCGCGGCGGGCGCGGTGCTGGCGAGCGATGCGTTCTTCCCCTTCCCGGACGGCGTGGAGCAGGGCTTGGCGGCGGGCGTGACCGCCGTGGTGCAGCCCGGCGGCTCGGTGCGGGATGACCTCGTGATCGAGGCCGTCAACGCGGCGGGCGCGGCGATGATGTTCACCGGAACCCGGCATTTCCGGCATTAGTCACGGCGATATTGAGCAAGGCGGCCCCGGCGCGGCACAATTGGGCAGCGCGCGGGAGCCGCGAAACAACAGAGTAGGCGACCCGGTACACGAGCCAATGATGTCCACGATGCATCCGGTCTGCCCCACGAGGAAAGGTTGACAGAGGATGCGTCTACCCCGGTTCTTTTACAAACAGCGCACCAGCCCTATGCTGGGCTCGTTTTCCGGGCCGCGCGTGGTGGTGGTCGGTGGCGGCTTCGGCGGCCTGACGGCGGCCAAGGCGCTCGGTGGAGCGCGGGCGCGGGTGACCCTGATCGACCGCCGCAATCACCACCTGTTCCAGCCGTTGCTCTATCAGGTAGCGACGGCGGTGCTCTCGCCAGCCGATATCGCGCAGCCGATCCGAGCGGTCATGCGGGACCGCTCCAACGTTGAGGTGGCGCTGGGCGAGGTGCAATCGGTCGACGTCGAGGCCAAAGAGGTGGTGCTCGCCGATTCGCGCATCCCGTACGACTATCTGGTGCTGGCGGCTGGCGCGAACCACTTCTACTTCGGCCACGATGAGTGGGAGCCAAATGCGCCGGGCCTGAAGTCGCTGGAGGAAGCGCTCGATATCCGGCGGCGGCTGCTCGTCTCCTTCGAGGAGGCGGAGCGGGAGACGGACCCGGAGCGGCGCAAGGCGCTGATGACTTTCGTGGTGGTGGGTGGCGGCCCGACGGGTGTGGAGATGGCGGGCGCCATCGCCGAAATCGCGCGCTACTCGCTGGCCAAGGACTTCCGGCACATCGACACGCGCGACGCGCGGGTGATCCTGCTGGAGGCAGCGGATCGCCTGCTGCTCGCCTTCCCGGCGCAGCTCTCTCGCCACGCGCTGTGGGACTTGCAGCGGTTGGGCGTGGATGTGCGTTTCAACACCCCGGTGACCAACATCGAGTCGGGCAGCGTGACCGCCGGCGATCAGGTGATTCAGGCGGAAACGATTATCTGGGCGGCGGGCGTCAAGTCCTCGCCGATTGGCGCGACGCTCGGTGTCGAGACGGACCGCGCTGGCCGCGTCATCGTGCAGCCCGACCTGACGATTCCGGGCCACCCGGAGATCTTCGTGATCGGCGACATGAGCTCGCTGACCGGCCCGAATGGCCGCCCCTACCCGGGGGTGGCGCAGGTGGCGAAGCAGCAGGGGCAGTGGGCGGCGAAGAACATCCGCCGCGCCATGGCCGGGCAGCCGATGGAGCCGTTCCAGTACATCGACCTCGGCAACATGGCGACCATCGGCCGCAACGCCGCCGTCGCCGACATCCGGGGCGTCACCCTGACCGGCTTCTTCGCGTGGCTGGTCTGGGCGCTGGTGCACGTCTTCAACCTGATTGGTTTCCGCAACCGGGTGGTGGTCGGCGTACAGTGGCTGTGGGGCTACCTCTCCTTCCAGCGCGGCGCCCGGTTGATTACGGGGTCGACGAAGGAGTAGGGGGCGGCGTCGCTTCCCCTATCGCAATCTTGACGAGGCGGCCGGAGTGCTTTCCGGCCGCCTCGCTGCGTTCAAGCGGCTGGCGTACAGCGGCCGGTCACGCAGGTGAGCGATTCCATGCAATCGCGAGAGGACTTGCACGTCGCGCCGGCAGCGCGCAGGCAGACGCCGCTAAAGTTGCCGCCGCGCGTTTCCCCGGCGCACTCGGTGCGACCGTCTTCCTGATGGCAGTCTTCGGTGGACGTGCAGTAGCCATTCGGGCCGTAGAGGCAGACGCGCTGGCGGACGCCTTCGCGCGTCGCCTCTGCGCACTTCGCCGGGCCCCTCGACTGGCTGCATTCCAACGTTTCGGAGCATGATTCTCCGAGGAACACGGGCCTTGCGTTCGGGTCCGGGTTGACGAAACGGTTGAGCTGTTCGACGACGAACTGGCGCGACCTCCCGAAGAACCAGCACCAGTTGCCATTGTCATCCTTGACTAGCCGGACCGCATCCCAGACCTCCGTGCCGTCCTCTAGCGTCTGCAATGTCGCGACCTCCGCCGCCTCGGGGTAGGTCTGCCCTGTGACCTCCCACGTCCACGGCGCGAAACGCAACTTGACCGCGCGGGGCGCGGGCTCGCCGAAGTGGAGGAATTCGTTCTGGTACCAACCGACGACGGCGTCTTGGGGTATCAGTGCCTGCGCGTCGGGGTGCATGGACCGATAGAGGGCGAAGACGTTGCCGACTACCTCCGCGTGGACGATAAACTCGGCTACGCGGAGGGCTGCGTTGTCGTTTGATAGCAGCGGTAGCGTAGCTACATCGGGGCACATCGCATCACTGGGATTTTCGCATTGGCATCGCTGATTCTTGCAGACGGCGTTGTAACCGGGCCAGGAGGTGCATTCGGCGTCAGCGGCGCACACTGCACCGGGCTCGCCACCTCGTCTGGGTGCACTTCCGCAGACGAGGCCGATGTCGTAAACCCCGATGCATTGTTGTTCGCCGCAGCAGTCGGCGTCGGACTCGCAGCAGCCTCCGGTCAAACAGCAAACTTGTTGGCCGTCGCTCACAAAACCGTTGTTGCTGCATATGGCATCGCCGTAAGGGCACCGCCCCAGCGTAGGTTGCTCGCACTCGACGCTGGATGCGCAGACTCCGCCTAGTTCGGCCAGTTGCAGCGCGACAGAGGCGCTCGAGCTTCGGTCTCGGCACATCGCCGCAGTGACTGCGCCTATCACTGCGCCCAAGACAGCTCGCCGGTTATGGTGGGCGACTGCGCGAGCGAGAAGGTCAAACCGGTCGCTTTCCATCCGCCGAGGCTCCGACCCGAACGACTAGCAGCCAAATGTTGAGACGTGCAATCGTTACATTCTATCGCATTCGTTTGTATCATTTGCGCCGGCAGTTGTTGCTGACTGAATGGTGGGTGATGAGTGATGCTACGAAGACGCAGTGCTCGCGGCGTCTGGAAGTTGGTGGCCGACTGCCTTGTGCTTCTGGTGAGTTTAAGTTTGGTCGACGTAGCCGCCGTTGGTGCTAGGCCTCCAATTGGCATGCAAGCCAACGTTGAGACACAGAACGACGTCAGCGACGACTGCGATGAGTTGCTCTCACATTTATTGGCAACGATTGAACCATGGTTCAAGGGCAATGACGTAGGCGAATCGGTGTTTTACGGCGGGTGTCAGTCGAAAGCCGCCGGGGAAGCGAACACCACTCTTGATCCTGTACTGGAACCATTGTGGACTGGAGTTGGTTGGCAGGAATCGGCGTATGGCGTGAAGATAGGTCCAGCAACCTCCCGACTCACCGTCCATCGTTTCACTGCGAGATCCGACGTTGATGCGGTGTTTAATAGATTTGACGAGCTTTATCACCGCGGCTCTACGGCCAGACCAGCGCCCAACGTGGCTGTTTTCGATTCATGGGAACTATCACCGAACCAGCGTGCGTTGTTCACCGGGGGCTGGGGTTCGTCGGGCACGCTCATGACGCAGCAAGGCAACCTCCTTTTCGTATTCTCCGAGAATGCATGTTGCTGGTCAGACAATCCCCGGCCTGCGTTTCCTGAGCTCCGAGTGCGTTGGGCCTACCTTGAAGGTCGCTGGGATGCTGAAGTACCTCGAGAAATCCTCACTCCGCCGCAAGTTCCGCCATCGGTTGCTCAGGCCGCTGAGTTCGAAGTAGGGCAACGATGCATGCATTGGGGTGAACTCGTCTGTGCTGAGGAGGCCTTCGAGGCGGCGTATCGACTTGTCCCCGACCTAGACTCTGAGATAGTCCTTCTTCGCTTCTACGGACTTCTGGGCGATTCTTGGCAGAAGTACGGAGATCTCGATGCTGCGAAGAGGGTCTACGTTAGGGCATCGCAGGTGGCCTCGACTTGGGGCGTCGCCCCTTATGTCTCACAGCTAGAACCGTACGCAACGGTAGATCTGTTCGATCCCTTTACAGGCTTCTATTCTCTCCGGGGATGTGAACCGCACTTTGCAATGCTCGAGCAACCATGCCCAACTTGGCGGGACGGCGTGACAGAGCAGGTTCTCGGGGCCGATGGAAATTCTCCGGTGTTGCTTCTCTGGGATCATCCACCTACCTCTCTTGGCTTCGCTGTCGCTGCGGACATCGTTTCGGTTGCACCAACGGCCGCGATTGGCCTCCTCGTCGGCAACACCTCTGGCAGCGACGGCTATGCATTCATGCTGGACCCACTACGGGAGGTCTGGTGGGTCGACAAGAGATCGCCAGATGGCGATACAGAAGCACTGATTGCTCTCACCCGATTGCCGATAAGTGCTCGGGATCCCATCCGCCGTATTGAGGTGCGCTTTACTTCGGGATCTCCGGTGCTCATGGTGAATGACCAGTTGGCATCGAAGATTGAAGCACTGGACGGCCTGCCCATCCGCAGGGACGGAAATACCGGGCTGATCGTTGAGCGCTCGCAAGCTGCGCCGGTCGGAGCTGTGTCGGCCACGATAGACAGCTTCGGAATATATGGTTTGATCGGAAGCATTCCGCGCGAGTTGCAGCTCTCTGACGAACTGCCATTGCCTCGAGAGCTTGGCCAGACATGGCGATTGGCAGAAGAAGGCAGCCGAAGCAAGGAAGAGATCCTTCCTACCTTCCCTGATCCTGAGGAGGCTGCCCGGGAGTTCTCCGATTGGGGTTGGCGTGAGAACGCTTTCCGCGACTACCTCGACCCCGAGACCGGGACCACTATTTCGATCTCTGTCCATGAGTTTCGCGACCCAGAGGCCGCCTTCGACGCAGTCGAATATCTCGCAGATAGCCGGCGCGATGCCCTCGGGCTTGAGGACATTGACGATGGCGAAGGGTGGATTCTGCGCATGATTGAAGGTGAGGCCGGCGAAAAGCACGAACTGACGATGTTCTTGACGGATGGTCCGAGGGTGATTCGCATCACGGTATCCTCCGACGATGAGGAGCAATTGGGTGTAGCGAGCGGGATCGCGCGGAAGATGGCTGCCGCGGCGGGCGCCTTCGGACAGTAGCCGCAGCAGTTCGCGTCGGTCTGGGGGGCGCAATCCCGCCTTTTCCATTCTTGTTCAGCCCCGTTTGCCACCATCCCCCTTCGTTGCCATACTCTCCCCCCAGATAGTCACAGGTGATCGGGCAGGGGAGCCAGGGTGAGCGACGAGGAGGCGAGTCCGCGCCGGGGCGGGCCGGGGCAGACGCCGCTGCTGCGCATGAGCGGCATCAGCAAGACCTTTCCCGGCGTCAAGGCGCTCGACGAGGTGAGCGTCACCGTCTTCCCGGGGGAGTGCCTGGCGCTGCTCGGGGAGAACGGCGCCGGCAAGAGCACCCTGATGAAGGTGCTCTCCGGGGTGTACCAGCCGGACGGCGGCGAGATCGCCTTCGATGGCGACGTTGTGACGCTAAGTTCGCCCCGGCAGGCGCAGGCGCTCGGCATCTCCATCATCTATCAGGAATTCAACCTGATGCCGAACCTGACCGTGGCGGAGAACGTCTTCATCGGGCGCGAACCGAACTCCGGCGGGTTCGTCAATCGCCACAAGATGGAAGCGGATACGCGGGTCTTGCTGCAGCGCCTCGGTGTGGCGCTCGATCCGCGCGCCACGGTGCGTGATCTCAGCGTGGCGGAGCAGCAGATGGTGGAGATCGCCAAGGCGCTCTCCACGAATGCGCGGCTGGTCATCATGGACGAGCCGACGTCGGCGCTCACCGACCGTGAAGTCGATAGTCTGCTCGCCATCGTCAACAACCTGAAGGCGCAAGGGCTGGGGGTGATCTTCATCACCCACCGCCTTGATGAGCTGGCGCCCATCGGCGACTGGGTGACGGTGCTGCGCGACGGCCGCAACGCCGGCGAAATGCCGATGGCGGAGGCCACGCCAGACGCCATCGTGCGCATGATGGTGGGGCGCCACATCGCTGACCTCTACGAGAAGATCGGGCACAGCTACGACCCGAACGCCGCGCCGGTGCTGGAGGTGCGAGGCCTCAGCCGCACCGGCAGCGCGCAGGACGCCACCCAGATCGTGCTGCACGATGTCAACTTCGGCGTGCGGGCCGGGGAGATCGTGGGGTTGGCGGGGCTGGTGGGCTCCGGGCGGACGGAAGTGGCGCGCGCCATCTTCGGGGCCGACCGTTTCGACGCCGGGCAGGTGCTGCTCAACGGGCAGCCGGTCACCATCACCACGCCGCGCGACGCCATCCGCCACGGCATCGGGCTGGTGCCGGAAGACCGCAAGCAGCAGGGGCTGGTGCTCAGTCTGGCGGTGCGCGAGAACATAGCGCTCCCGTCGCTGGACAAGATGGTGAAATTCGGGTTCGTACAATCCGGCGAGGAGCAGAAGCTGGGTCGCCGCTTCGTGGACGCGTTGCGCATCCGCACGCCCAGCCTGGAGCAGCAGGTCATCAACCTCTCCGGTGGCAACCAGCAGAAAGTGGTCATCGCCAAGTGGCTGGCGCTGCAACCGCAGGTGTTGATCCTCGATGAGCCAACGCGCGGCATCGATGTCGGCGCCAAGGCGGAGGTGCACTCGCTGATCGCGGAACTGGCGCGGCAGGGCGTGGCGGTGCTGATGATCTCCTCGGAGTTGCCGGAGATTCTGGGCATGAGCGACCGCGTGCTGGTGATGCACGAGGGGCACATCGTGGCCGATGTGCCGCGCGAGGATGCGACCGAAGAGACGATCATGCGCTACGCAACAGGTGTCGACCGGGCAAGGCTGCCGCAGGTCGCGTAGGGGCCGGGACGCCGGGGTCGTTGGGGAAGAAGGGGACACGATGAGTCAGGCGGCCACGGGTGAGGCGCGCAAAAGCGCCGACCTGGTCACAATACTGGGCAAGTTCGCCCCGTTGATCTTTCTGGCGATCCTGGTCGTCATTCTCTCGGTGTTGCGGCCCAACTTCCTGTCGGCCTTCAACCTGTTCAACGTCATGCGCCAGATCTCGTTCATCGGGATTCTGGCGGTCGGCATGACCTTCGTCATCCTCACCGCCGGCATCGACCTCTCGGTGGGTTCGCTGCTGGCCTTCTCCGGCATCGTCTGCGCCTCCGTCGCCAAAGGGTCGCGCAGCTTGCTGGAGGGCGGCGTCACCGACCCCGGCGGAACGCGGGTGCTGCTGGCGGCGCTGGCGGCGATTCTGGCCGGCGTGGTCATTGGCACGCTGCAGGGCTCGCTCATCGCGCGGGCGGGGATTCCGGCGTTCATCGTGACGTTGGGCGGCCTTGGGGCGTGGCGCGGCGCAACGCTACTCTGGTCGGACGGGCAGCCAATCTCGTCCTTCTCCAGCGACTTCAAGTTCTGGGGCCAAGGCTTCATCGGGCCGCTGCCGGTGCCGGTGATCTTCTTCCTGGCGATGGTGATCATCGGCCAGATCATCCTGAAGTACACGCAGTATGGCCGCTGGATCTACGCGCTCGGCGGCAACCCGGAGGCCTCGCGGCTTTCGGGCCTGAACGTGAAGATGCTGACCACCAGCGTTTACGTCATCAGCGGCTTCTGCGCCGGTCTGGCCGGCTTCCTGCTCACCTCGCGCCTCAACTCGGCGGAGCAGGTGGCCGGGCAGGGGTACGAGCTGCAGGCCATCGCGGCGGTGGTGATCGGCGGCACCAGCCTCTTCGGCGGGCAGGGCGGCATGATCGGCACCCTCATCGGCGCCATGTTGATCGGCGTGCTGAACAACGGTCTGGTCATCCTCAACGTTTCGCCGTACTACCAGCAGATCGTGATCGGCGCGATCATCGTGCTCTCGGTGTACATCGACCAACTCGCCAAGCAACGGTCGCGCGCCTGACGGAGTGCGCGCGGTTCGCGTGAGATACTGTGCGCTGGCGACCGGCCGCTGCGGAGTGGCCGGCGGAGCGACGCCCGGTGGTGGCGTCCGGTTCTGACGAAACAGGGAGGTTTCGCACATGACTCGTGGAATCACTGGCGCCGGGTTGTCCCGCCGCCGCCTGGTGCTCGGCGCGGCTGCGGCAGGCGCAGTGGTCGTGCTGCCGGGCGGCATGAAGATCGCGGCGGCGCAGGACAAGCCGAAGATCGCGTTCTCGGTGCCGGGCCTCAACTTCCCGTTCTTCGTACACATGATGAATCTGGCCCAGCAGCACGCCGATGAGCTCGGCATCGAATTGGTCCAGCTCGACGGGCAGGAGAACGGCGCGCCGTCCTCCACGAAGCAGAGCGCCGACCTCGAGGCCGTGATTGCACAGGGGATCGACGGCATCGTCATCTCCCCGAACGACGGCGCCGCGCTGGCCCCGGCCATCCAGGCCGCCATTGACGCCGGCGTACCGGTGGTGACGGTCGACCGCAACGTGCCGGACGCCAAGACGCTGGCGCACGTCGGCGCGGACAACGTGCGCGGCGGCGAGATCCAGGGCGAGTACGTCCTGACACTACTGCCGGACGGCGGCGAGATCTACGAGCTGCAGGGCCAGCCGGGCGCGACCCCGGCCATCGACCGCCACAAGGGTCTGGACAACGTCATCGCCGGGCAGGACAAGGTGAAGGTCATCGTCTCGCAGACGGCGAACTTCGCGCGTGACGAGGCCGTGACGGTCTTCGAGTCTGCCCTTGCCGGCAACAACCCGCCCGCCGCCGTGGTGGCCGCGAACGACGATATGGCATTCGGGGTTTCCGAGGTGGCGCAGGCGAACGGCCTGACCATGCCGATCATCGGCTTCGATGCCCTGCCGGAGGCGCTCATCGCTATCCGCGACGGCAACATGGCCGGCACCATCGAGCAGTTCCCCGGCAAGCAGTCCACCACGGCGATGGATATCCTCCTCGCCTACCTGGCGGACGGCACGGAGCCGACGGAGCACGACACCTATCTGGAGCCGATCCTGCTGACGGCCGACAATCTGGCTGACGCCGAGCGCGCCGAAGAGGCGGGCGTCGGCGGCACGCCGGAGGCGACCCCGGCGGCGTAGGGGGACGGCCCTCACCCCAACCCCTCTCCCGAAGCGCGGGAGAGGGGCTTTCCGTTCCCGGCGTGCGGGGCGCTTCCAGCGTGCTTGCGCCTGGGTTTAGTCAGGATGTAGCCGCCCGGCTCCCCTCTCCTGCGCATCGGGAGAGGGGCTGGGGGTGAGGGCGTTCATTGCGCATCTACATGGCCGGCCCGATGTTCACCGCCGCCGACGCCGCGCACAATCTGCGGCTGGCGGAGAAACTGCGCTCCTTTGGCTTCGAGGTGTTCTGCCCGAACGAGAGCGAGCCGAACGACAAGACGCAGGAGAACATCACCCCGCGCCTGATTTACGAGGTTGATCTGGCGGCGGTGAAGTGGAGCAACGTGGTGCTCTGCCACGTGAGCGAGGACTCCGGCACCAACTGGGAGGCCGGGTTCATGGACTGCCTCTCCCGCCACGTCGATCCAGAACGCTATTACGGCGTGATGGGCCTCGCTACGGATATGCGCCTGCGCACGCCACCGCACCCGGACAAGCACGGGGTGGAGAATCAAGCGCTGCACATCAACGCGCTGGTGGCGGGCGGGCTGCTGCTGTCGCTGGGGGTCTTCCTTGACGAGGACTCGGCGATTCAGCGGCTGCTGGAGGTGCGCGATGAGCGAGAAGCCTGACGCGCCGATCCTCAACATCCGGGGCGATCTGGTCGGGCTGGGGCCGATTCGCCGCGAGTACATCCCGCTCTACCAACGCTGGATGAACGATTTCGAGACCACCCGCTTCCTCGACTTCCAGCCGCGCCCGATGACGCTGGAGCAGGAGACCGGCTGGTACGAGGCGGCCTCCACCGACAGCGACGAAATCACCTTCACGATCTACGAGCTGGCGACGATGCGCCCCATCGGCAACTGCGGGCTGCACCGGGTGGACATGCGCAACCGGCGCAGTGAGCTGGGCATCCTGATCGGCGAGCCGGAGACGCGCGGCAAGGGCTACGGCACGGAGGCGATGCGCCTGCTCTGTGACTTCGCGTTCACCGCGCTGGGTCTCCACAGCGTGATGCTGTGGACCTACGAATACAACCTCGCCGGGCAGCGCTGCTACGCGAAGGTCGGGTTCCGCGAGATGGGCCGCCGCCGTGCCAGCCGCTGGCACGCGGGCCGCTACTGGGACGAGATCGCCATGGATCTCCTCGCCAGCGAGTTCGAGAGCCCGGTGCTGCACGGCGTGTTGACGCAGGGGATTGGCTGAGGCGCGTCACCGTGTCTCGAGCGCAGTCGAGATCGCCTGGTTCGCAATGGCCTCGGCGAGGCCCAATTACCTCGAAGAGCCCTCACCCCAACACCTCTCCCAATGCGCGGGAGAGGGGCTTTTCGCCCCGGACAATTGCGCCACATTCGGCGTGTTGACGCCAAATCTCTCTATCGGCGCCATCAATCGGCTCCCCTCTCCCGCGCAAGTACTTCGGGAGAGGGGTTGGGGGTGAGGTCTCTCCCGGAGGACCGGGCCTTTTGGATGTAATTGGCGCCAAGTATGAGAGACCTCGTTTGTCACAACGTGCGGACAACGTCTCTCGGCTGCGCTCGGGACACGTGAGTTTTTCTTACACCACCCGTGGCGGAATCCCTTGCGGGTTCGTGAACAGGTTGCCGGGGTCGTACTGCGTCTTCACCTCAACCAGCTTGTCGTAATTCTCGGCGTAATACTGCTCCGCCCAGTCGGTGATGTCACGGTTCGGGAAGTTCTGGTAGCTCTCGTTCGGGGTGTGCGGCGCGATGGCGGCGATCACCTCCGCGGACCACGCGTTCAGCCCTTCGCCGACAGAGGCGTCTGCGTCGTTCGGCCAGACGGTGGTGGGGCGGAGCAGGGTCAGCATGTCGCGGTGGACGTAGGCGGTGTCGGTGCGCCCGAGGTCGTTCACCACGCCGCCCACCCAGCCCAGCGACCAGAACGAGCCGTTCGCGTCGGCGGTGCGGCTAGGGCACTCCGCGAGCAGATCGACGACCTTGGCGACGGCGTCATCCGGCAACGGCTTGTCGGCGTAGCGGGAGATATCGCCGAAAGAGTGCGGGTCTGGCTCGCCGGTAGCGATGTAGCGCTGGATCGACCAGAACGTTTGGCCATTCAATGTCTGGGTGACTGGCGAGGCGGCGTCCAGCAGCGGCTGCACGAGGTCGCGCAGCTCATCGACCGGGCCAATGTACTGCCCGCGCGACATCACGTCGATCGCCTCGCGCGGGCCGCCGTCGCCGACGGGCGCGGCCTGCGCCATCGCCACCGCGTTCAGGGCTGGCGGGGCCGTCTCCAGCATCGCGTGGAACGCGCTGAACACGGCGGCGGCGGCATCGGCGCCGCGCCACGTGAAGCGGTAGAACGCGACATCCTGCGCCGGGACTTCGACCATCGAGAAGGTGAGACTGGTGTTGATGCCGAAGTTGCCGCCGGCTCCGCCCCGGCACGCCCAGTACAGATCGGGGTGCTGGCTGGCGTCGATCTCGAGCACGTCGCCGTTCGCGGTGACGATGCGGGAGGCCAGTAGGTGGTCGCTGGTCAGACCGGCCCAGTGCGCGTTGTAGCCGATGCCGCCCCCGAGCGTGAGGCCGCCCATGCCGACGCCGAGGCAGGTGCCACCGGGCAGCAGCAGCGGGCCATCTTCCGCCGCCGTGAAGTAGTCGCCGTTCGTCGCGGCGCCGCCGCACGTCAGCGTCGTCTGCTGGCGGTCGATGGCGACGCTGTTCAGGCGGCGCAGGTCGAGCATCAGGCCGGTGGTAGTGGAGAGCCCGGCGTAGCTGTGGCCGCCGCCGCGCCCCACGGGCTTGATGCCGTTCTCGTTGCACCAATTGACGCAGGTGACGACGTCCGCCTCGTCCGCGCAGCGGGCCACGGCGGCGGGACGGATATCGAGGTAACGGCCATTAGCGGGCGCACTGGCCGCGAGGTAGCCGCTGTCCTCCGGCAGCATCAGCGTGCCGGCGAGGCGTTGCCGGAGATCGAGCAGGGCGGAGTTGGAGGGGACCGGCGTCGCCTGCGAGGCGGCCCGGCGCGGCTTCCAGACGAGGCCGCCGGTGGCGGCGGCCGCGCCGAGAGCGGCGGCGCCGGTGAGGAACGAGCGGCGGTTGAGGGTGGTCATGGGTGGCTCCAGTCTAGGTGGCGATGTTGGCGCCATGCGCACCGCGAAATGCGAGGCGCGTTACCCCGAAAAGCCCTCACCCCCAACCCCTCTCTCGCGCACCGGCTGACAGGGGAAGGTATTGGGTGACAGGCTGACCTCGTAGCGACAGCCCTCACCCCCAACCCCTCTCCCGATGCGCGGGTGAGGGGAGCCAG
>JASGGF010000099.1:0-13999 GCA_047605145.1 Thermomicrobiales bacterium
CCTCGTGGTTTTCGGCGCCTCGACGAGCGCGAACGGCGCCACACCCTGCACCGCCTGGCCGCTCTGCCAGGAGCCGGAGTTCGGCAGCGCGCCGCAGGTGGAAGCGCACCTCGGGTATCAGGCGACGGCGTTTCTGGGCGCGTTGGCTGCTGGCGGTGTGACGCTGGCCGCTGTCCGGCGCCGGGCTGGCGCTGGCGTGCGGGCGCTCGGCGGGCTGGCGATCCTGCTGGTGGCCGCGCAGACCGCGCTCAACGCGGCGGGCGTGGCGGGCGGATACCCCGCCTGGCTGACCGCGCCGCAACTGTTCCTCGCGACAATGCTCTGGCTCACCATGCTCGCGTTGGCGATGGCGGCGTGGGGCCTTCCGCGCGCAGCGTTTGCTGCGATGTCTGCGCCAGCTGCGCCCAGTGGGAACACCCGCGCGCCGCAACCGGATGCGCTCCTGCCAGCGGCCGGCGGCGCGCTGGCGGTGGCCGCGCCCGCGCTGACGCTCGCTCCCCCGATGCCGGCGCCAGCGATGGCCCACGCGCGGCAGGTCGTGAGCGATTACATCGCGCTGACCAAGCCGGGCATCATGAGCCTGCTGCTGACCACGACCTTTTGCGCCATGCTGATTGCGCAGCGCGGCCTGCCGCCGCTGTGGCTGGTGGTGGTGACGCTGCTCGGCGGCGTGCTGGCCTCCGGTGGCGCCAGCGTCCTCAACTGCTACATCGACCGCGATATCGACGGCGAGATGTCGCGCACGCGGAACCGCGCTATCGTGGCCGGGCGGGTGAGCCCGCAGGCGGCGCTGATCTACGGCATCACGCTGACGGTGCTGGCGGTGCTGCTGTTGGGCCTCACCGTCAACTGGCTGGCGGCGGCGCTGGCGCTGGCCGGCAACCTGTTCTACGTCGGCATCTACACCATGTGGCTGAAGCGGGCTACGCCGTACAACATCGTCATCGGCGGCGCGGCGGGCGCGGCCCCGCCGCTGGTCGGCTGGGCGGCGGTGACCGGCAACCTGACGCCGCTGGCCTGGGGCCTGTTCCTGATCATCTTCATGTGGACGCCGCCCCATTTCTGGGCGCTGGCGCTGCTGAAGCAGGGCGAATACACCCGGGCGGCGGTGCCGATGCTGCCGGTGGTGCGCGGCGAGCTGGAGACGCGGCGGCAGATCGTGCTCTACACGGTGCTGCTGACCCTGACCTGTCTGGCGTTGACGCCGTTCGGGTTCGGCGCGATCTATCTCATCGGGTCGCTCATCCTGAACGGCATCTTCCTCGCCTACGCCGTACTGCTCTACCGCAACCCGAGCAAGCGAGCGGCGCGCCAGATGTTCTTCTACTCGCTGTGGTATCTGGCGGGCATCTTCGCGGTGGCCGTGGCGGACCGCATCCTGCTGAGTTAGCGCAGCGCGTTGGCCTCTTGAGACACGGAAATCGTACACCGGGATGAAAGCCGCGCCCCGGCGCGTGGTACGCTCACAGGTTGTGGGCGCACCCGCGCGCAGGCTCGCGCGCGACGGTCGCCGAGGAAGGACAATCGCGCTTCGTGTTCGACAATCTCGCCCAGATCCTCAGCATTGTCGTTATTGACCTCGTGCTTTCCGGGGACAATGCCATCGTCATCGGGATGGCGGCGCGCAATCTCTCGGAAGAGAACCGCCGCAAAGCCATCCTGCTTGGTGGCGCGGGCGCCATCGGCCTGCGCATCCTGTTTACCGTGCTGGCTACCGTCCTGCTCGGCATCCAGGGGTTGCAGGCAATAGGCGCGTTGCTGCTGGTGTACATCGCTTTCAAGTTGCTGCGTCCCCACGATGAAAACCACGGCAATGTGCACGAGGCGGATACGCTCAGCGAGGCCGTGCGCACCATCATCCTGGCGGATGTAATCATGAGCCTGGACAATATCCTGGCGGTTGGTGGCGCGGCGCACGGGCATCTGGGCCTGCTCATCTTTGGCCTGATGCTCTCCATCCCGATCCTCCTGTTCGGCAGCGAACTGGTGGCGCGATTACTGGGGCGCTTCCCGGCGGTGCTGTACGTCGGCGTGTTGGTGCTGATCCACTCCGCCGTGACGATGTTTTTTCACGATCACATCATCGCCTCGCGGGTGCACACCACGACGCCGGTGGAGCTGGCAATCACCCTCCTGTTGACCGGCCTGATCGTCGGGGTGACCATGGTGCAGGCGCGGCAGCGGGCGGCCCGGGTGAAGGGCGATCTCCCGGCTGGGGCGTAGCGCCGGGCTTGCAACGCCGCTTTTTCGCACGATGAATCCGCTTTCGGGGAGGAAGCGTAAGCACCATCGAGAGCATCACGCGAGAACCGACGCTGGTGTTCTCTCCCAGAGCCCGTGGAGCGCCGCACACGCTCCACCCCTCCCCTTCCCGCGCAGGCCCGGCCATTTGGCCGGGTCTGTGCATTTGCGCCAACGCTCCGGTGTGTGCGAAGGGCCCGGCGTGCTGCTCAGGCCACTACCACGGTCTCGAAATACAGATCGGCCTGCAGCCCGGCGTCCCATGGGCTGTTGACGGTCGTCTGACTATATGCCGCCCCGTCCGCGCAGGGGTCGGTAAAGGACACGACAAACGAGACAGTGCCCGGTGTTGTGAGGACGAGCGCGTACCGGGTTCCACTGACGACGGCTGCTGGCGTCGGGAATGTGGCGCTGAGCGTGTAAGTGTTGCCCACGGCAACGAGCGGGACATCAGCGACCGTTGTGCCTGCCAGAAAGGCGCTCGGGGCGTTCGACTGATTGACCGACCAGATTTCAACGTCAATGTCGCTGATGGCTGGGTTGCTGTTGATGATGACCGATGCGCTGGTGAGTTGACCGGTGCGGATGGCGCGGAATGTCTGCGCGGAACGTTTGAGGCCGTATCCAGCGGGCGAAAACTCGGTGAACGTGCACGTGGCGTCCTTCAAGGCCACGGGCCCCGGCGGCGTGGGTTGCGGCTTCGGCTTCTTCTTGTGCCTTTTCTTGTGTTTCTTCTTCGCGGCCGTGTCCTCGACGAATCCGTACCCGGCCGTGGCGATCACGCCGAGTAGGCCGAGGCGGCGGCGGCTCAGGCGTTGAGCGAGGGTCGGAGCAAGCGCGTCGGTGTGCGTGTTCTTCATTGCTGCCTCCTACGTGAGGATGCCAAACGACGATGCTCACTATGGATGGTGGGGAAGGCGCAGGCATCCGTAGAAATGCGTATTTTTTTGAGCGCGAGGCAGCAGCAGTCGCGGGCTGACAGCAAGTCAGGGCGCCCGGCGGCGCTAATGGCCGCCGGGATGTTTGCCGAGCCCGGCGGGGGCGGCGGATTTGCGGAACAGGCCGGTGACGGCGATCAGGGTGAGCAGGTAGGGGAGGGCGATGATGACGTCCTGCGAGATCGGGAGATCGAGCGCCTGCACCTGAAAGCGCAACGCCTGCGCGAAGCCGAACAGCAGCGCCGCCCCGAGCGTGGCCCACGGCATCCAGTTGCCGAAGATGACGGCGGCGAGGGCGATGAAGCCGCGCCCGGCGGTCATGTTCGTGGAGAACTGCGAGAGGTCACCGATGGAGAGGTAGGCGCCGCCCATCGCGGCCAGCACGCCGGAGGAAATGACCATCGCGTAGCGGTAACGGTTGACGTCGATGCCGACGCTCTGGGCGGCGGCGGGGTGCTCGCCGCAGGCCATCACGCGCAGGCCCGCCTTCGTCTTGAACAGGAACCAGTGGGTGATGGGAACCAGCAGGTAGGCGACGGGTAGCAGGATGTTCATCCCGCCGCCGATGGTGGGCAGCCGCTGCACTGGCGGCGAGCCGCCCGCCTGCCCCCAGACCTGCTCGGTGAGGAACGAGGTCAGGCCCAGGCCCAGCAGCACGATGGCGGTGCCGGCCACGATCTGGTCGGCGCGCAGGGTGACGGCCCAGAAGGCGAAGACTGCTGCGACGATGCCGCCGGTCAGCATGGCGACCAGCAGCCCGACAAACGGATTGCCGGAGTACCACGTGCCGGCCACCGCCGCGAAGGCGCCCATTAGCATGAGGCCTTCCAACGCGATGTTGGTCACGCCGGAGCGCTCCGAGAGCAGGCCGCCCATGGCGGCGAAGACGAGCGGAGCGGCCGAGCGCAAGGTCGCCGTCAGCAGCGCCACCGTAAAGAACCCGGTCAATGCGTCCAGGGGACCCCTCCCATCAGATCAGTCCGGCTCAGATGGAGCGTGACGGCGTAGGCGGATCGACCAGCGGCTCCCCGGCGTCATCGGCAGCGCGGTCACGGGTCATGCTGCGGGCGCGGGCCGCTTGCGCGCGGGAGGCGCGGAACTGCTGCACCACCGCGAGAGCGGAGACGGAGAGGATGACGAAGCCGAGCAGCACGTAGACGATGTCGCGGGAGATGCCGGCGGTGTTCTGCATCTTGGTGGCGCCAGCGGCCAGCGCCCCGAAGAGGAGGCCGGAGAGCACTACGCCGAAAGGCTGATTGCGCCCCACGAGGCCGACCGCGATGGAGGTGAAGCCGAGGCCGAGGGCGACGTTGTAGTAGCGCCCCTGCAGGCCCAGCACCTCGACCGTGCCGCCCAGCCCGGCCAGCAGGCCGCTGATCAGCATGGCGAGGGCGATGGTCTTGCCCCAGGAGAAGCCGGCGTAGGCGGCGGCCCCGGCGCTGATGCCGACGGTGCGCAGCTTGTAGCCCAGCACGGTGCGGTAGAGCAGGTACCAGACGACGACCGCCGCCAGCAGGGCGATGATGATGCCGGCGTGGAGGCGCGTGCCCTGTAGCAGGCGGGGCAGTTCGGCGGCGTCCATGGCGGGCTGCGTGGCTTGCAGCGCCGGGTTGACCAGCGGCAGGTCGTCGCGCCCGATGATCACGGTGCTGATGCGGTAGGCGAGGTAGTTGAGCATGATGGTGGTGATCACCTCATGCGCGCCGGTGTTCGCCTTCAGGATGCCGGGGATGAAGCCCCAGATGCCGCCCGCCAGCGTCCCGGCCAGCAGGGCCAGCGGCAGGTGGATGAACGCGGGCATGCCGATATCGGCGGCGCCGACGAGGCCAGCCACGAGGCTGCCCATCACCATCTGGCCTTCGATGCCGATGTTGAAGAGGCCGGAGCGCGCGGCGACCGCGAAGGCGAGGCCGCCCAGAATGAGCGGTGTGGCCATCACCAGCGTTTCGGCCAGCGCCCGTTGCCCGCCGAACGCGCCCTCGAAGAGCGCCTGGTAAGCGGGGATCGGGTTGTCGCCGGAGAGCGCAATCACCACGCCGCCGGCGGCCAGGGCGATCGCCACCGCCAGCAGCGAGGAGAGCAGCGTCGGGATGCCGGCGGCCAGGCGCTGCCAGGGCGTGGCCGCGCCGGCGTCAGCTGGCGGCGCTTGCGTGCTCATCGAGCCTCCGTCCCCCCATCAGCAAGCCAAGGTCGGTGCGGGAGACCTCGCCGTTGGCGAAATCGCCCACGATGCGGCCGCCGCAGAGCACCAGAATGCGGTCGCTCAGGTCCAGAATCTCGTCCAGATCAAAGGAGAGCAGCAGCACGCCGCGCCCCTTGTCGCGCTCGGCTACCAGTTGCTTGTGGACGAACTCGATAGCGCCGACGTCCAGACCACGGGTGGGCTGGATCGCCAGCAGGGCGTCCGGTTCGCGGTGTAACTCTCGCGCGATGATCAGCTTCTGCTGGTTGCCGCCCGAGAGCGCCCCGGCAGCGGTTTCCGGTGATGGCGCGCGGACATCGAACTCGCGCATCAGGCGGTCGGTCAGCTCGCGGGCGCCGCCGTAGTCGATACGGCCGCCGGTGCTGAAGGGGGCGACATCGGCGTTCCCAAGCAGCACGTTTTCGGTCAGCGAGAAGGGGAGCACCAGACCGCGTCCGTGGCGATCCTCCGGGATGTAGGAGAGCCCCATCTCGCGTCGCGGGTTCGGGCCGGTGGCGGTGACATCCTGGCCCTTCAGGGTGACCGTGCCGGAATCGGGCTGGCGCAGGCCAGCCAGCACCTCGATCAGCTCAGCCTGGCCGTTGCCTTCCACGCCGCAGACCCCGAGGATCTCGCCCCGGCGCAGGGTGACATCGACGCCATCGAGCGAGGCCTGCCCCTGGGAGCCACGGACCCGCAAATCGTGCGCGGTCAGCACCGGCTCACCGGGATGCGCCGGGGGGCGATCGACCTGCAGCGAGACTGCGCGGCCGACCATCAACTCCGCCAGCTCGGCGGCGGTGGAGCCGGCGGTCGGCCGTGTGCCGACCGTTTTGCCCCGGTGGATGACCGTGACGCGGTCCGTGACGGCGGCGATTTCGCGCAGCTTGTGGGTGATGAAGATGATGGTGCTGCCGCTGGCGCGCAGCCGGTCCAGCACCTCGTAGAGTTCCTCGACTTCCTGTGGCGTCAGCAGCGCGGTCGGCTCGTCGAGGATGAGCGTGCTGCCGCCCTGATAGAGGGCGCGCAGGATCTCGACGCGCTGCTGCATGCCGACGGGCAGCGTGCCGACCGTCGCGTTGGGATCGACATTCAGCCCGTACTGGGCCCCGATCTCGGCGACGCGCTCGCCGGCGGCCTTGCGGTCCAGCACGGGGCTGGCGCCTTCCGACCCGAGGATGACATTTTCGGTGACGGTAAAGCGCGGGATGAGCATGAAGTGCTGATGGACCATGGCCAGCCCGGCCAGCACGGCGTCCCGCGCGTTGTGGAAGGTGACGCGTTGCCCATTGACGCGGATCTCGCCCTCGTCCGGGTGGTAAAGCCCGAACAGGATGTTCATCAGCGTCGATTTCCCGGCCCCGTTCTCCCCCAGCAGGCCGTGGATTTCGCCGCGCGTGACGGAGAGCTCGATGCCGTTGTTGGCAACGACGCCGGGGAACCGTTTGACGATTCCCCGCATCTCGATGGCTGCCGGATTGTGCTGGGCTGGAGGGCTTTCTGGCATAGGGCGCCCTGGCCCGGGGGAGCGTGCTCCCCCGGGCAGTGGATGCAGAAGCTAGGCGACCGGCGTGGCGACAGCGTCGACCGCGACCGGCGTGAAGGCGGCCAGTTCATCCTCGGTGGCCGGGACCACGATCGTGCCGTCGATGATCGCCTGTTCGTAGGCGGCGACCACGTCGAGCACCTCTTGCGGCACGGCCTCATTCGGGTGGCCGAGGCCAACGCCGTCTTCCTTCAGGCCCAGCGACGTCGCGCCGCCCTTGAACGTGCCATCCACCACTTCCTGCGCAGAGAGGAAGACGGCGGTGTCCACGCCCTTCTCGGAGACGGCGAGCTGATGCTCGGCCCCGAGCTGGCTCTGGTCAGTGTCGGCGGCGATCACCCAGTAGCCCTCGCCCTTTTCCTTGGCGGCGTCGAACGTGCCCACGCCCGTCTTGCCGGCCACCGGGAAGGCGATATCGACGCCCTGGTTGTACTGGGCCAGCGTCAGCTCCTTGCCCAGCGCCGGGTCATCGAAGGTGTCGGCGTAGGCGACGACGACGCTGACGTCCGGGTTGGCGGACTTGGCGCCGGCCTCGAAGCCGACGGCGTAGCGCTCGACCGGCGGGATCTTGATGCCGCCGATGACGCCGAGCTTGTTGCTCTCCGTCATCAGGCCGGCCAGCACGCCCGCCAGGAACGCGCCCTCATTCTCCCGGAAGGTGATGGACTGGACGTTCGGGGCGTCCGAGACGGAGTCGATCAGCATGAACTTGCCGTCCGGGTACTGGTTGGCAACTTCGGTGATCGCCTCGGTCAGCAGGAAGCCGATGCCGATGGAGAGCGCGCTCTGATCGGCGGCCTGGGTCAGGTTCGGGATGTAGGCGGCGGCGTCCCGGCTCTCGATGACCTTGCCATCGACGCCGAGTTCCTCGATGGCCCGGTTCAGGCCCGCGTTGGCAAGATCATTGAAGTTCTGATCACCCAGACCGGCAGTATCGGTCACCATGGTGACGACGATGGGATCCTGCGCGCTGACGCCGGGAACGCGGGCGAGGGCGCCGGCGAAGGGCGCCGCCGCGAGGGCGGCCAGCAGCGGGCGACGGGTGATGCGCTTCGACGCGAGATGGGACGACATCGGCGGACCTCTCTTTCGCAGAACTGCGTGGACACAGCGGACGCTCCGCAGGGAGACGTAGCGCATGGTAACAGGATTGGCGTGCCGATGGGCTTGTCCGCGCATCATCACGCCACGTCGCATGCAGACAAACGGCTTGACGCCGTCGCAAGTTGCACTATGATTGCGCAGAGATAATGTCTCGCATGGATAGAGAAGATGGTGGTGGCGAACGATGCGCCACCGCCTGCGCGGTTGGCAAACGGGGAGCCCGTCTATGACTGACTTGCTGAGCGACAGGACGAGCGGCGCGTCCCGCGAGGGCGCATTTGCCGGGCAGGGTGACGTCGCCCTGTTGATCGATTGGGAGAACCTGAAGTACAGCCTCCAGAATCAGTGCAATGCCGCGCCGAACATTAGCTCGTTGGTGAACGCCGCGCGAGAGTTTGGCCGGCTGGTGGTGGCCCGCGCGTATGCGGACTGGACTCAGCCGCAGTTGCGGGTGGATGCACCGAATCTCTATCGCGCCGGGATTGAGCCAATTTATGTGCCGGGGCGTTTCCTCGATGGGCAACCCATCAAGAACAGCGCCGATGTGCGGCTGGCCGTCGATTCCGTCGATCTATGTGTCAGCCTCCATCATGTTTCCAGCTACGTGCTGGTGACGGGGGATGGCGACCTGATTCATTCGCTGAACTTTCTGCGGCTGCGTGGGCGGCAGGTGGTGATCGTGGGTGTCACCGGGACCATCAAGCCGTTGCTGGAGACCGCCGCAGACGCCGTGATGATCTACGAGCGGGATATTGAGCCGCTGATTGGCGCCCGGCGCATTCCCGCCTCGCCGCAGGCCGCAGGGGCCCACTCGCTGGAGCGAGTCTTCGGGTGGGTACGCGAGATTCTGCGGGATTATGCGGCTGATCGACCATATCCCTTTACGCAACTCGGTCACTATCTGAAGCTGCGGCATGCGTTTGACTCACGGAAGGCGCTTGGGATTCCCCTCAAGGATGTCATGCAGCGCGCACAGACGGCGGGCGTGGTTCACCTGAGCACCATCGGTGGCTTCGATTACGCGGAGCTCCCCCGGCTGGACGACGCGCAGCCGGAGGTGCCCGGGGCGGACGAAAGCCGGGAGAGCGAACCGGCGCCGGCAGCGGCGCTGGATCTGCAGTTTGGCTCGCTGGATGCGGATGAGCAGCGGCGACTCATGCACTTCATCGCGGATCTCCAGCACCGCTCGCGGTTCATGACCTTCAAGTATTTGCTGGAGCGCATCGTCTACAACAGCGTGCTGCCGCGGCTCTCTCAGGATCAGGTCGGGACGCTGATCAATGCGCTGGCCGAACACGCGCTGCTGCAGCGGCGGCCGGCTACGGGCTACGACCCTGCAACGGGCGCCGAATACACCTACGCCACGCTTACGCTGGATCTCCTGCACCCGGTGGTGCGCGAGGCGCTGGCGGTTGCCAACGCGGCAGCCGACGCCGCACGGCGCGACACCGGGCGGCCGGATCCGTTCGCGACGCTGCCGGATGCGCTGGAAGACACGCGGCGCGATGGAGCCAACTGGCATATATCGACGGTGCAGCACGCGCTGGAGGCCCGGCTGGGCGCACGGTTGCACGACTACGGCTTTGCACGCCCCATGCTGTTCTTTCAGGAAGCCGAGACGCGGGGGATCGCCCGGGTCGTCAGGCGCGGTGATGGCTCCGTGGCCGTGGTTCCGCCAGACATTGGCGAGCTCGAAAACGTGCAGGTGGGGATCGATCCGCTGGAGCGGCTCGGCGCGCAGTGGACGCCGGCGGCGTTGCGGATTCTGGCGCAGGTGGAAGATGAGGCCGAAGCGCCAGTCGGGCAGGCTCCCCGCGTGTATGCGTTGCGGACCGGGTTGCAGGCGCTTGGCGCCCCGATGCTGGGCAGCGGAGAGACAGACCGGCTGATCAGGCGCTCCTTTGTAGGGTCCGGGTGGGTGCGGGAAGAGCAAGTGACGGTTCTTGATGCCAGCACCGGTCTGCCCCGGCTGATGGTGACCTATCCGCTGTGCCGCGACAATCCGGAGGTGCAGGCCGCGCTGCGCGCAGACGCTGTGGGGCAGGAGGAGCCCGGCCCAAACCCTGGCGAGGGTGACGAGGTTTAGAGAAACCCCGGCAGCGTCGCCGGCTCGTACCAGCCCGCCGGTTGGCCGATGATGAGGCGGGCGGCCTTCAGGGCGCCCTCGGCGTAGGCCGAGCGGTTGAAGGCGCGGTGGCTGAGGCGGATCTCCTCGCCGTCGCTGGCGAGGATGATGCTGTGCTCGCCGGGGTTGCCGCCCGCGCGCACTGCGTGGATGCCGATTTCCGGCGGCTGGCGCAGGCTGGCGCCTTCGCGTCCGTAGACGGCGCGCTCGGCGAGTGGCGCGCCGCTGGCGGACGCCATGACGCGGGCCAGGGCGATGGCGGTGCCGGAGGGGGCGTCCGCCTTGTAGCGGTGGTGGGCCTCCACCAGTTCCAGGTCGTAGCCCTGCAGGGCGCGGACAAGGGCAGGGAGCACGGCCAGCATGGCGTTCACGCCGGGGCTCATGTTGGCGGCCTGGAAGACAGCGGTGTGGGTGGCGGCATTGCGCAGCGCGGCGGCCTGGGCCTCGTCCAGCCCGGTGACGCCGGTGACCAGCGGCGTGGCGCTGGCCGCGCAGGCGGCGGCGATCTCGGGGGTGGCCTCCGCTTTCGTGAAGTCGATCAGCACATCGCAGCGGGTGAGCAGGTCATCCAGATCGCCGGTGACCGGGACGCCCAGAATCTCAGTCTGGGGGCCCCGGCTCCAGCCGCCGGCCAGGGTGACGCCGGAATCGCGCAGGGCGAGCGCGGATACCTCCCGCCCCATCCGGCCTGGCAGCCCCGCGATCCCGATACGCACCGTCATTGACCGGTCCTCTCTGTCTGGTGAGTGTAGTGGGCAGGCACGCGCTGCCGCGGTAGTGGATAGACGAGGCGTCGCGCCTGGCGACGCCGAAAAACCCTCACCCCCAGCCCCTCGCCCTTTGCGAAGGGCGAGGGGAGCCGAATGGCAGCGCCGTGGCTCTCGCCATTTCGATGTCTGGGAGCCCTCGTTCCCCGCTCAGCTTCGCCGTCACGAGTTCCTCGCCCCCCACTTTCGCAAAGGGAGAGGGGTTTGGGTGAGGGTTTCAGGGCGTAGCTGACGCAAAATTGTGGGCGCTTACGCCGCGACGGCCCGCAGCATGGTGGCCTCCTGCCAGGCGGCGAGGGCGGTTTCCACGCGGCGCTGAGCGGATTCGCTGAGGGGCGCCAGGGGCAGCCGCACCTCCGGGGTGCAGTAGCCGAGGAGCGCGGCAGCGGCCTTGACCGGAATCGGGTTGGTCTCGACGAACATGGCCCGGCAGAGATCGAAAAGCGAGTGGTGAATGGCGCGGGCGGTGGTGTAGTCGCCGGCGAGGGCGGCGCCGGTCAGGGCGGCGACGGCTTCCGGCACGATGTTGGAGACGACGGAGATGACGCCCGTGCCGCCCACGCCCATGATGGGCAGGGTCAGGGAGTCGTCGCCGGAGAGGACCGCGAAGCCCTCGGGAGCCTCGCCGAGGATCTGGCTGGACTGATCAAGGGAGCCGCTGGCCTCCTTGATGGCGGCGATGCCGGGGATGTTGGCGAGGCGCAGCACAGTTTCCGGCAGCATGTTGACGCTGGTGCGGCCGGGGACGTTGTAGAGCACGATGGGCAGATCGGTGGCGGTGGCGATGGCCGCGAAGTGCTGGTACAGCCCCTCCTGGGTCGGCTTGTTGTAGTACGGGGTGACGATGAGAGCGGCGTCGGCGCCCAGCTCCTGCGCCCGCTGCGTGCGCTCGACGGTGCTCGCGGTGCCGTTGGAGCCCGTGCCCGCGATGACCGGGATGCGGCCCTGGGTAGTCTCGACGACGGTGGTGATGACAGTCTCCCACTCGCGGCTGGTCAGGGCCGGGGTCTCGCCGGTGGTGCCGCAGGGCACAAGGCCGGAGACGCCGCCGGCGATCTGCCGCTCCACCAGCGCCTGCAGCGCGGGCAGATCGAGCTCGCCGTTGCGGAACGGGGTAATCAGCGCGGTGTAGGTCCCGGCGAAGGCGGGGCGAGTGGTAGTGAAGGTCATGGTGGTCACGGTGGTGTGCTCCTGCTGTTGGATGCGTGCGATGCGCCATTACGCCTGCTCGCCAACGCGAGCAGCGCGGTGTCGTTAGCCTGTCTGGGGAAAGACGATTGACGACGTGAGGCGTTCGCGGCGCGCGCCGCGAACGCCTAGCGCTTGGGCTGCGGCAGGAGCGCGCCGGAGGAGCTGCGGCGCGTGGCGCGTGAGGTCGAAGGCGAAATCAGGAACATGCGAGCGCGGGTCTGACGGCTGATCTGGTCCACGAGAGCCCCCTGGGCGCAATGACCACGACACCCAGCGTTTCCCGGGGCAAACAAAAAACCGCCGCCCCGGTCAGGGGACGAGCGGTGTCAGGCCCGTGGTACCACCCCACTTCACAACCGCGCACAGGGCGGCTGCCTTGCTCCGGTCCGCCTGTGGTGGTGGCGTTCCGGTGACCCGGTAACGGGAGTCACTCCCGCCGCCGCCTACTGCACCGTGATGGTGGTTCGGGGCGGAGCTCTGAGGTCTTTTTCGCCGGCGATCCTGGTTCCGCTTTACAGCTTACCGCGGTTCTCTGGCCCACTTGCGCCGGATACTCGTCCTCGTCAACGCTTCGATCTTCACTTGTGGCTCATACGCTATCAGCGAGTGGGGGATTCGTCAAGAGGGCAAACGCAAGAGGCGGACGAGTCGTGCGACCCGTCCGCCCCTTGCGGAGCTTCCTGATTGCGAAGCCGTGCGCTACTCGACCGGGCAGGTCGGCCCAACGGCGCACGAGCCGTCGCAGCAGATCTCACCGGAGGCGCAGGTATTGCCACACCAGCCGCAGTTGTTGACATCGCTGGCCACGTCGATGCAGGCATCGCCGCAGCACATGGTGTCACCGGTGCAGGGGATGGCTGACTCCCCGTCAGGCAGCGTGGTGCTGCAGCAGAACGTCACCCCGGAGGTCTGGGCGTCCTTCAGGTTGGCGCCGCGCAGGTTCGCGCCGCACAGATCGGCGTGCGAAAGGTTGGCCTCGGAGAGATCGGCGTCGCACAGATTCGCATTGACCAGGCAGGCGCTGCTGAGGGTCACGCTGGAAAGATCCGCGCCCCGCAGGTCAGCGTTGGAGAAGTTGGCCTTGCTCGCGGTGGCGCCCGTCAGGTCCCAGTGCGAGAAATCCAGATTCGCAAAGTTGCACTTGCTGAGGGTCGCGCCGGGCGCGACGTCCGACTTGAGGCACTGCTTGGCTCCAGCCGCGCTGCAGACGTCGCTGCTCGGCTGAGTGCTGGAGGCGGGGATCGTGCCGGAGGTCACCGGAACGGTCGAGGTGGTGGATTGGGAGCGCCCACGCCCGCGGCCGCCGCGGCCCCGGGTGCGGCCATTTCCGCCCTTGCGGCGGCCGCGGCGCTTGCGGCGACGCGTAGCCTCGGTCTCCGTGAAGAGCAGCGCGCCACCCGCGATGCCGCCGAGCAACCCCAGCGCATTCCGGCGCGTCAGCTGCGACATCACCCGCTCAGTCAACGCATCGAACCGTTCCTGATCCACGTTGGCCTCCCTGAAAAACCTCTGTCCCACTCTCACGTTAGAAATGATTAATCTGTCTATCGACAATCAGTCTGATTGTACATCGCGGTTCAGAAAAATACGAGAGCAAAATGTTGAAGCGAGGCACATTCCGATCTGGGACGGTTCATTTAACAGCGATGCCGCGTTTGAGGAAGCCTGGAGAGGGGAAGGCGAGGGCTGGGTGAGGGCGGAATGCCGGACGCAGGGGTGGCGCGGCCCCCTTCGTTTCCGCATCGATCAGGGTGACATCGCAGTGAGGAAGGGCACGCCCGCAAGCAAGCAGCCTGCGGGCGCGGCGTGGGCGAGAAAGGCTGCTACCCCGCGCGGCCGGCGGCGAGCAAGCGCAGCTGGGCGTCGTCCAGCGCGGCCAGCCCGACGGCGTTGAGGGTGCGCGAT
>JASGGF010000100.1:0-13946 GCA_047605145.1 Thermomicrobiales bacterium
CAAGCGCCGGCGCCCCTCCTTCGTTTCCGTCGAGACATCGTAGGTGACCAGCACCTCCATCGGGCTCCTCCTCAGCGCAGCAGATACGGCGGGTAGTGCTCCAAGTCGTTGCGCAGGTGACGGGCAAGCAGCCGCGCCTGCAGGTGGGGCAGCAGGCCCAGCGGCGTCTTGCGGTCCAGCACGCGGTGCTCCACCTCCTCTTGCTTCCGCTTCTGGTAGGCGATGATCACCGTCTTGCGCCCCGTCTCGTTGAGGTAGACCGCGCCGCCGGGGTGCTCCTCGAAGTCCTCGCGCTTCAGCTGGCCGCGGTTGATCAGCGCCAGCGCCAGCCGGTCGGCGACGGCCGGGCGCAACTCCTCCATCAGGTCCAGCGCGAGGGAAGGGCGGCCGGGGCGCAAGGTGTGGAAGAAGCCGATCTGCGGATCGAGCCCCACCCCCTCCAGCGCCGCGTTGCAGTCGCTGCGCAGCAGGGTGTAGAGGAAGCTGAGCAGCGCGTTGATGCGGTCACGCGGGGGGCGGCGGGTGCGCATCACGAAGTCGAACGCCTCGCGGTCGGTGCGCACCAGCAGGCCGAAGAGGTCGAAGTAGACCCGCGCCGCCTCCCCCTCGTCGCCGCGCAGGGCGTCCAGATCGCCGCGTTCCGGCAGGCGGTTCAGGATCAGGCGCAGGTCGTCAGCGCCGCTCGCCAGCAGGGCGCGCTCGCCGGGGTCGGTCGTTTCGCGGGCTCCGCGCAGCAGCATGGCGCGGCCGTTACGGATCTTGCCGGCGGTGAAGGCGCGGGAGATGGCGAGGCGGCGGTCGGGGTCGCTGAGCGCGAGGTGCTGGGCGCGGCGCAGGAGCACGTTGCCGCTGGTCGGCCCTTCGGTGCGCGCCTTGAAGCGGCCGTTGCGGTCCAGCCAGATCAGGCTGCGGCCATCCTCGGCGCAGCGGTGCAGCAGGGCGGGGCTGACCAGCACATCCCCAAAGCAGACGATGGCGGAGAGCTGCATCAGCGGCGCGCGCAGGCGGGTTTCGCGCTCTACCTCGACGCGGACGGTGTCATGATCGAGGTGCAGATAGGCGCGTTCCGTCTGGACATACAGGGTGTTGAGCAGTTGCTGCATGGCCTCCTCCGGGGGCGGGTAGTGGGTCACGGCAGGTGGGCGGGGACAGGCTGAGCTCGTGGCGACGGCCCTCACCCCTAATCCCTCTTCCGAAGTACTTGCGCGGGAGCGGGGTTGGGGTGAGGGCTCTTCGGCGTCACGGGAAATGCTCGGGGGCCGGGTGGTACAGCTCGCCCATGATGCCGCGCAGGCGGGCGGGCTGCGACGAGAGCGCGGGCAGGCAGGCCTCGAACAGGGAGCATTTCGGGCAACGGGCGTCGTTGGGGGCGGGGGGCAGCCGGTCGCCCGCCAGCATGGCGCGCGTTTCGGCGGTCATGCGCGCCACCACGGCGCGCAGGGGCGCATCGCAGGCGACCTCGCGGCGCTGGCGCGAGCTGTGATACCAGATGGCCCCGGCTGGTACGGGAACGCCCAGCATCTCCTCCAGACAGATCGCCTGCGCGCAGAGCTGCACCGCCTCGTGCTGCCATGTGCGGCGCGCGCCCGCCTTGTATTCGATGGGGTAGGGCGTGGCCCCGTGGAACTCGACGATATCGGCGCGCCCGGTGAGGCCGAGGCGGCGCGACCAGATCGGCATGGCGCGGACGGTGCGCACGCCGCGCACGGTGTCATCAGCGGCCTCGTCAGCGGCCTCGTGCACGCGGTTCCCGCGCAGGGTGTACAGGTTTTCGTCGTACGTCTGCTCCAGATGGATCAGCGCGCACTGGCGCGGGCAGTAGCTCCAGTGCTCCAGCGCGGAGATGCTGATCAGCTCGCTGTCGCGCCATGGCGGGGCATCGGCGGCGGGGTCGGGAGGCGCGGGTGAGGGGAGCGGCGGCGCCATGAGGGGCCTCCGGGGGAGGTGGCGGGCAGCGTCGCCGCCGCACGCCGCGCGGTCAGCCGGTGACGAGGGAGGAGAGGGTAACGCCGGCGGGCAGGTCGTCGCCGCGCACTGCGATGGTGTAGTCGGAGAAGTGGCGCGGCGGCTTGGTCTTGTCGTTGCGCTCCGCCGTGACGCGCTCGAAGAGGCGGTGGGCGGGGGCGTTGCCGAGCGAGGTTTCATGGCTGAAGACGTACAGCCCGCGACAGGCCATCATGCCGCGCGAGGCGGAGCGATCCAGATCCCACATTAGTTCGAGGGACTGCCAGAGGGTGGCGAGGTCCTCGCTGTCGAAGCCGGTGCTGGCGCCGAAGTGCGGGTTCACGAAGATGTGGGCGCGGTAGAGTCCGTAGGGCACCAGCGGTTTACGGCCCATTTCGGTGGTCTTGCCCTTGCCTTCCTCGCCATCATCCCCGGCGATCTTCATGTCCTCCGGCCGGGTGATCGCCGTGCGGGTGATGGAGATGTCGAGGGGGATGATGGGGTCCTCGCTGCGCGCGAAGGTAATCTGCACCGGGCCACGCACCTGCCCGGCGTTGACGCCGGTGGTCATCACCGCGCCGAAGGTGCGGACATCGAAGAAGTTCTGGCACATCCAGTCGCGGGCGGAGCTGATCTCCTCGCGCTTCTGCTTGGAACCGGTGGACTTGAGGCCGAGCGCGGTGTACGCCCGCTGATGCAGCGTATTCAGCGCGTCCTGCGTCTGCACGTAGATCTTGTAGCGCTCTTCCCGGCCGCGCGAGGCGTCGACCCAGTTGCGAATTTTGCGCTTGATGGCGACATCGGTGACGAGGCCGGCCATCGTTTCCGGATCGACGCGGGGCAGGTTGCCGGCGTCGGGGTCGCCGTTGGGGTTGCCGTCTGCGACGTCGAAGTAGAGCACGGCGTCGTGGCGGCGGGCGGCGTCGAGGTGGTGGCTGGCGGCGGTGGTGGTCGTATCGGTCATGGTGGTGGCTCCTTCCAGGGTGATCGCGGCGAAATCAGAATCAGGCGGCGTCGGTTTCGGTGGCGGCATCAGCGGGGGCATTGGCGGCGTTGCGGGCCTCGGCGCGCTCACGGGCGGCGCGGCGGTCGGCGGCGCGCTGGTGGTAGTAGCCGAGCGCGAAGGTGGCCTGCTCCGGCATGGTCAGGGTGTGGGGGAAGCTGGCAAGGCCTTCCATGATTTCCATCAGCCGGTTTTCCAGCGCGTTGGCCGTGCCTTCCTGCGACTTGCGCAGTTTCGACAGGTGGTTCTGGGCGTTGTCCAGCAGGTTGCCGAAGACGGAGGCGGGCGCGGAGGAGGCCGAGCCGTAGAACTTGTCGATCACGTTGGCGTTGGTCGTGCCCAGCGCCCGGCGCTGGATTTCATTCAACTCCGCCAGCAGGCGGCCACAGAGGTAGGCGGGTTCCTGATTGCTGGCATCGAGTCCACTCATGGTGTGCATCCTTTCTGGTGACCACTGTTCGCGTGAGCCCAGCGCCATCTTGATGAGGGCGGCGCGCTCGCGGTTCACGATCTGGCTGGCCCGGCAGCGCTGCACCACGCGGGCGAGGACGACATCCGGCAGCGGCTCGCCGGCCAGCGCGAGGTTGACAAGACCGTCGGCGACGGCGGCGGGCGGGTCGTCTTTGCGTGGATCGCGGACGGTGGCGCCGGTGAGCTGGCGCAGGGCGAGCGGGGGCGCGGGCTCGCCCCACGCGTCCTCGATTTCCTGCAACGCAAAGTAGTGGGCCAACCGCCGCTGCGCCTCGCCGATGGTGGCGTCGATCCACGTGCGGACGGCGATGCGGGCGCCGCTGCCGCTGAGGCCGAGCGCGTAGAAGGCGGTCTGGTCAATCGAGGTGGCAGCGGCGTTGCCAGTGATGTGCGCGCGCATCAGTTCCGCCACTTCGGCCTGATCCGGCTGCTGGAAGAAACGCGCGAAGTTGAGGCCGGTCGGCTCCGCTGTCCAGAAGACGTAGGCGGCGCCGCCGGTGCGCACCCGGCTGGCATCGTCGGCGAGCAGAGCGTTCAGGGCGGTGGCGTACTTCTCGGCGCAACTGGCGCAGGTGGGGGCGATGTGCGACTTCTTGAGCCCGTACGATTCGAAGGCGTCGGCGTTGGCGGAGATCAGGTAGTTGCCGGAAGACTGGCCGCCGGGGATTGGCTTGATGGTGAAGGGGTGGCCAGCCAAAGCCGGGCGTAGCTCGCCACAGGCAATGCAGGGCAGCGCCTCGCCAGCGTCGGTGACCTGCCGCGCGGCCCAGAACGCCTGCACATCGGCGGCGTCGGTGGGGAAGTGCCCCTCGACGCTGTAGATGATCTGCTCGGCGGGCGCGAAGTCGGCGGGTAGGGTGACAGTGGCGGGACCGCCGGCAGCCAGAAACTCGTGCACTACAGCCACATCCGGGTTGCCAGTGGCGCGGGCGCAGGTGGCGACGAGTTCGATGAAGGCGGCGTGCTCCGCCAGTTGGCGTTTGGTCGGCTCACTGCCGGGGGCTGGCCCTAGCGCGTAGGCGCTCTTGTCCGCCAGCAGCTTGGCGCTGACGCCAGAGGTGCGGTTCAGCGCTGGCACGAGGCGCGGCGTGCCCTTCTTGCCGCGCGGGCTGGCGGGGTCGCTGGTGTCGATCAGCCCGGCGTGGCGGCCATCGGCGCTGAGGCGCAGGACGTAGCGGATCGGCTGCTCCTGATACCCCGGCGGCGGGAGCTGAAGCTGCTTTTCGGCATACTCCACGAGGCGTTGCAGCAGCATCAGCCCACCTCCTCGTGCGGCACGCGCAGGATGCCGCGCTCCAGCCGCGCCTCGAAGAAGCGGGGCGCGCCTGTGCCCTTGCCGCCCGGCGCGTAGTCGATGCCCAGCAGCATGCGCCCGAGGTCGGTCGTGTCGGGGATCGGCTGCTCGGCGCCGTCCGGCGGGCTGAAGCTGGCGGACCACTCACGGCACCCGAGGTACGGGGTGGCGTAGCACTGGCCGCGCTCCACCCGCCGCCGGAACTGGTCGCGGTACTTGGCCCGGTCGCCGGGGTCGCCGGTGTGCGGCAGCGCCTCCGCCCGGATGACGTAGGCGACATCGCGCAGGGCGAGGGTGTTGCGCTGGGCGCGGTCATCCTCGGCGAAGAAGCCGCCGCCGTTCTTCGCCCAATCCTGCGCAGTGCGCTCGGAGGCGCGGCTGTTCACCTCATTGCGCAACAGCGAGGTGTAGTGGATCGGCTTCAGCACCGCGATATCGGCGACGCGCCAGCGGAACTCCGGCTTCCAGAAGATCGCTTCCAGCACACCCCGCGCGGCGGAGGGCGTCATCACCGGGTAGGTGACGCGCTCCACCTTCATCTCCGGGCGGGTAAAGCAGGCGAAATCGCCCCACACCTTCACGGCCAGCAACGGTTCGTGCGCCATGCGGACTCCTTTCACTCAACGACGCGGCAGACGCTTTCAGCGGATGATTTTGTGACGACGTGATGCCCTCACCCCAACCCCTCTCCCGATGCGCGGGAGAGGGGCTCGCGACCCGGATGATCGCGCAAAATTCGGCATGGTGAAGCCAGAAACTCGTCCTACTGCCGTGGAACGGCTCCCCTCTCCCGCGCATCGGGAGAGGGGCAGGGGGTGAGGGCCGTCGCTACAAGCCCAGCCTGTCGCCGAATACCTACCCCAGTCAGCCGAAGTACTTGCGCGGGAGAGGGGCTTTCCCCCGCATGATGGCGGCAAGCCCGGTGTGGTGACGCCAGATGGTCGCTCTGGCTCCGCCGGTTTGCTCCCCGCTCCCGCACATCGGGAGCGGGGTTGGGAGTGAGGGCGCTCGTCGGTCAGGAGCACGAGGTCTCTCCACTGCGGTCGAGACACGGAGGGTGGCGGCAACGGCGCATCACCCATCGCTAAATGAAAAGGTCTTCGGGCGGGATGCGCGCGATGGGGCCACAGACCGGATCATAGTCCCCCTTCCAGAGCCAGAAGCCGCCCTCCAGCTCACGCACGACGCCGGCCTGCTGCGCGGCTTGCAGTTCGCGGGTACGCAGCGAGACGAGGTACGGCTGGGCGCGTCGCCAGAGGCCGCGCGCCGCGCCGAAGCCACCCTTGCGGTAGGCCAGCGCCGCGAGTTCGTCCAGCAGTTCGGCCAGCTGTGCTTTGTGGTCGATGGGTGCATGGCCGGCGGTGAGCAGTTCGGCCCGCTCGTCCGGCCCGAGGCCGGTGTAGCGGACCAGCACCGGGGTGGCGTCGTCGTCGATCATGCGGAACTCGTGGGCCACCTGTTCGTAAGCAAAGTCGCGTCGCAGCTTCTGGATCTTGCGGGCATCGAGGTTGACGAGGTCGAAGAGCGAGGCGAAGTACGCCGTGAAGATGGTCGGGTCGTCCAGATCGGGCGCGCCGCCGCGCAGCAGGCCGATGGTGCGGTCAGTGGCGGTGCGGTAGGCGCCCGGCGGCACGCGGCCATCGGGGGTGTTGAAGACCAGCACCTCGCCCTCCGCCAGCCGCCCCTCGCGGTTGCAGCGCCCTGCCGCCTGCACGATGCGGTCGAGCGGACCCATGGCGCGCAGCACGAGGGGGAAGTCGATATCGACGCCCGCCTCCACCACCTGCGTGCTGACCAGACGGCAGGGCGCGTTAGTGGAGAGGCGGTGGCGAACCAGCGCCAGCACCTCGCGGCGGTGGGCGCCGCAGAGCAGGGTGGAGAGGTGTAGCGCGCGGGGATCATCCAGCGCGGCGAGCAGCGCGAGGGCGTCCGCCTTCGTGTTCAGGATCGCCAGCGCCTGCGGCGCGGCCTGCATCCGGGCGGCGACCTCCGGCCAGTCCAAGGTTTCGCCCTCGGCGGGCCAGTGGTAGCGCACGCGGCGCAGGGCGCGAAAGTGGCGCGCGGGATCGGGCACGATCTCGCGAACATCGCGCAGGCCGCGGAAGCCGGGGGCGTCCGCGAAGGCGGGCTGGGTGGCGGTGCAGAGCACGACGGTAGCGCCGTAGTGCGTGGTCAGTTCCTCCAGCACGGCGAGAATTGGCGTCAGCAGGGTGGGCGGCAGGGTCTGCGCCTCGTCGAGGATGATGACGCTGTGGGCGAGGTTGTGCAGCTTGCGGCAGGCGGTGGTGCTGCGCCCCAGCAGGCTCTCGAAGAGCTGGACGGTGGTGGTGACGATTAGCGGGGCGTCCCAGTTCTGCGCCGCCAACCGCCGCCAGAGTTCGCCGGAGGCTGCGGTGTCTCCCGGCGCGTTCTCCTCCTCCTTCTTCTCGGCATCAGACGCGTTCTCGGGGATCTTTACGCCGGAGTGATGCTCCAGCACGGCGCGCTCTCCGGGGAAGAGCTCGCGGAAGGTTTGCGCGGTCTGGTCGGTGATGGTGAGGAAGGGCACGGCCACGATGACGCGCTGCTGGCCGTGGGCCAGCGCGTGCTCCAGCGCGAAGGCGAGGCCGGATCGCGTCTTGCCGCCGCCGGTGGGCACGGTGAGGCGGAAGACGCCGGGCGGCAGCGGCGCGGCGGTGAGGCAGGCGCGGTAGACCTCGTCGCGCACGGTGTTGACCGGGTCGTCGTACTGGCCGGAGAGCGCTTCCTGCGCGGCGCGCAGCGTCGCCGCCAGCTCGGCGATGGTGGGCGCATCGCCGCGCCAGGCGGCGTCGGTGGGGGTGAAGTGGCGCTCGGTATCGAGGCAGTCGGCATCCACCAGCGCGGAGAAGACCATGCGCAGGAAGAACTCGCAGGTGGCGCGATCCGCCAACGCCCACGCCGGGATCAGCGTGTCCGGGTCTGCGGTGGGCGGCGGGAGCAGGCCGGCGGCGTCGGCCGTTTCCAGCAGCGCCATCAGTTCCTGATAGCGGGGTTGGGCGAGGAGTTCCTTGAGCTTGCTGCGTAAGGCGCCGTTGTCCGGCAGGCCGCCGTGGTGCCCCTGCACGGGGAAGGCGAGCAGGTCGTGATGCCCCAGCCCCGCCAGCGTGCCGGCGCCTTTGTGATCGACAGTGCGGTGTTTCTTGCCAGGTTCGCGCTCGTTGGCGAACAGGTATGCCTGAAACGCCGGGTTCGCCTTGCCGATGTCGTGCAGCAGGCCCGCCAACTCGGCGAAATCGCCGCCGCCGAACGGCGCCGCGTACTGCCTGGCCAGCGCAGCGACATCGCGCAGGTGAGTAGCAAGGTCATGGCGCACGCCAGCGTCGTTGCGTGAATGCGCAAACAGCACGGGGCCCTCCCTGTAGGGATTGGTTTGCCTCGCGAAGTGAGAAGTTGAAGGTGATATGAACTGTGACGAAGGATACAGGAGAGAACACATGTTCGCAAGTCGTTCCGAAAGACGAGAGATCACCAGTGGCGCCTCCAGGGAATATGCGTAGTTTTACCCATGTGCCTCCGTGGTCAACCCCCTACCGTCCAGATACGTACTCGCACGCTCGTGTTCCCGGAGGCCATCATGGACGCAGACCAGTTCGATGCCCTTGCTGGCCGCCTCACCTCGCTGCTGACCCGCCGCCGCAGCCTCGCTACGTTCGGGGCCATCGGCCTCGCCACTGCGGCGCTGGCGGAGGAGGCCGAGAGCAAGCGGAAAAAGAAGAAGCGGAAGAAGCGGCGCAAGCAGAACACTCCCACGACGCCCGCTCCCACGTGCAGTGATGGCATCCGCAACGGAACCGAAACGGATATCGACTGCGGCGGATCGTGTCCTCGCTGCCCGAATGGCAAAACCTGCCAAGGCACGCGCGATTGCGAAACCGGACTCTGCGCCGGGGGAAGCTGCGCGGTGTGCAACGTTGACGAGGACTGCGCGGCCATGGACCCGGACTGCGAGTGCGACGCGGCCATCGGGAAGTGCTTCAACGCCGGTGATGGTGTGGCAAAAGTCATCGAGGGAACGTGTGCGGACTGCCCAGCGGGGACGCTCCGTTGCTATTACGACGGCTTCCGCTTTGCCTACTGCCTCCCGCGTTGCGGAGAACGGTTCCCGGAGTAACCCGGAGCAGCCCAGGCGCCACGGATGCCGGGAGGGTTCCGTATCCCCCCTGTGACGAAACGGTTCAGATTCGCTCGTGGAGGCTTACCCATGGACGCAGACCAGTTCGATTTGCTCGCCACTCGCATGAGCACCCTGCGCACCCGCCGCCGCAGCCTCGCCACCTTGGGCGTCATCGGCCTGGCGGCCGTGGCGCTGGCGGAGGAGGCGGAGGGTAAGGGAAAAGGCAAGAAGAAGCGCAAGCGGCGGAAGAAGCGGACGACGACCTCAACGACACCGGCTCCGACGTGCAGTGACGATATCCGGAATGGCAGTGAAACCGGCGTCGATTGCGGCGGGTCATGCCCGCGCTGCGCGAACGGGCAGGCGTGCGGGAGCGTGGCGGATTGCACCAGCGCTCGCTGCGCCGGCGGGGTGTGCGCCGCTTGTGCGGTTGACATGGACTGCGCGGCGGGCGGCGCGACCTGCGCGTGCGATGCCGGCAACGGTACATGCTTTAACGTTGCGGACTACACTTTTGCCTTCAGTTGCGACGCGTGCCCGGCCGGAACAGGCGGCTGCCTCTACGATCCGGCCGGCTTGATGTTTAAGTGTTATCCCCGGTGTGGCACGGTCTTTCCCGCCTGACCGGGCCGATTCCCCCCGCGCAACGCAGGCGAACGCGGGCGCCCCGCGTTCGCCTGTTACCTTTTCCGTCGCCACCTGTTTACCCTCATAGAGCGCCAGAACGCTCGCATCGTTGAGGGATAGGGACAGGGAGTAGCCGGGACGTGGTGGCCCTTTTTCGCCGCCGCTCAGCAGGGGGGAATCCGCCAGAGGCGGCGGCGATCCCGGCTGTCCTCGCTGCTCCGCTGCCTCGCCCGGACCGCGAGCGCGACCGGGAGCGGTTCGCGGCGCTCTACGACCAGTATTTCACCCTGATCTTTCGCTATTGCCTCGTGCGCCTCGGTAACCATGAGCGGGCGGAGGATGCGGCGCATCAGGTCTTTGTGCGGGCGCTGGAGGCCTTTGACCGCTATCAGGAGCAGGACCGCGCCCGCGCGTGGCTTTTCGCCATCGCCCACAACGTGGTGGTCAACGAAGCGGCGCGGCGCGTGGCGGCGCCGCTCGATGCGGCGGATGAGATTGCCGATCCCGACATTTCCCCGGAGCTGGCGGCACTGGTGGCCACGGAGCAGCAGGCGCTGCGCGAGGCCGTGGCGCGCTTGCCCGCTGACCAACGCCGGGCCATGGAGCTGCGCATCGCGGGGCTGACCGGGCGGGAGATCGCCGCCGAGATGGAGCGCAGTCCCGACGCGGTGAAAATGCTGCACCTGCGGGCCATCGACCGTCTGCGCGACGAGCTGGGCGGCGCCCGGAAAGGCAGGCGTGATGGATCGTAACGACCTCCGCCGCGCTGACAACCTCCTTTCTTCCTGGGACGACGTGGCGCTCGGCCGGGCGCCCGCTGATCCCGCTGCCGTTGGCGACGAGGTCGCCGAGCTGATTACGCGCCTGCAGGCGCTGGGAGACGTTCCGGAACAGAGACACCAGGAGGACTCGGCTCGCGAGCGAGTCTGGCGCGAACTTGCACAGCATCCCCGTTGGAAGGAGCCAGATGTGGAGCCCGTGGTCTTTTCATTGAACGGGGCGATTGCCCCACCGCTCACGCTGCCGCCGCGCGGCGGGTGGCCAGCGCGGCCGCCCGTGTTCCCCCGGTGGGGCCAGACCCTCGTGCAGGCGGCGATCGCCGTGCTGGTGGTGGTGAGCCTGCTGGCCGGGTATGTCTCACTGGTGCGGCATCAGGGCCCCGGTTCGCCGGCGCCCGCCCTGGCGACGCCCACGGCGCCCGGCACGCCCGCCGCCGAGTGGCCGATGTATCGCGGGAATCCGGCGCGCACCGGCGTGATGGCCGGGCCGGGGCCGGTGGGCCAGCCGGTGGAAGTCTGGCGCTACGCGGCGCAGGGGTCTGCCTCGCAATCGTTGGCCGTTGCGGATGGCGTTGCCTACCTGCAAACCGGGGATGGGATGGTTGCCGCCATCGACGCAACCACCGGTGACCAGCGCTGGCAGGTGGAAGCCGGCGGGGTGGCGGGTATGCCGGCGCTTGTGGGCGATACCGTGTACGTCAATGACGCCGCCGGCGCGTTCGTGGCGCTCGACGCCGCGACGGGCGCCGAACGCTGGCGGTTCGCCAACGCGGTCTTTGCTTCGGCCTCGCCCCTGATCGTCGATGGCGTGGCCTACACCGCAACTGACGCTGGCCTCTTCTTTGCGCTGGACGCGGCGACCGGCAAGGAGCGTTGGCGATACGACGTGGGCGCGGGCAGCGGACGCTCCGCCACCTTCGCCGGGGGGATCGTCTACTTCGGGACGGCAGACGGCAGCCTGCGCGCCCTGGACGCCGCCACCGGCGCGGAGCGCTGGCGCTTCGACAGCGGCAACACGGGCGAACCGGTCAAGACCCCGACCGTAAGGGATGGCGTGGTGTACGCCGCAGTCGGCGATGCCCTGTACGCCCTCGATGCCGCCACCGGCGATGAGCACTGGCGCGTCACCACCCCCGGCGCCCGCCCGGTGACCGCCGATGGGCAGGCGCTCTACACCTTCGGGCTGGATGGCGTGGTCTACGCGCTGAATCCAGCGGATGGGTCCGAGCGGTGGACCTTCAATACCACCGCTCCCACCGCAACCGGCCCCGCGCCGGCGCTGGTGGGCGACACGCTGTATGTGATCGGCGGCGATCAGGCGCTGTACGCGCTGGACGTCGCCACCGGCACGGAGCGCTGGGACTTCGCGCTGGACGGTTCGGCAGACAACGGCCCCTCGGTAGCCGACGGCATGATCTACGTGGGGACATCGGCAGGCAGCCTGTACGCCATTGGCGGCTCCGGCACGTCGCAGCTGCTGGCCCCCGGCTCGTCGCTCACGGCGGCGGCGCTCGCCACGCCGTCCGCCGCCGCCGCCGCCGCCTCGCCGTGGCAGGCCACCGGCGACCCGGCGAGCCCGCTTACCGCGCCAGCTGGCGCGGCGGTGGACGCTGCGGGCAATATCTGGGTCGTAAACCCTATTGCCAACAACATCCAGATCATCGCGCCAGACGGCTCGTTCGTGGAGTCGTGGGACGGAACATCCGGCGGCGGCCAGGCCTTCGACTTCCACAAGACGGGCGGCGGTTTCGATGGCGATATCGCCTTCGCGCCTGACGGCCGCATCTATGTCGCCGAGCCGGGCAACTCCAGCCGCCGGGTGCAGGTGTTTGATACGGACAAGAACTGGCTGGCGACGTGGGATACGTTTGGCGCCGGCGACGGGCAACTCATGGTCCCGCAGTCTGTGGCGGTGGATGCGCAGGGCAATGTCTACGTGAAGGATAACCAGCAGCGCCGGGTGCAGAAGTTCTCGCCAGACGGCGCCTTTCTGCAGAGCTTCGGCGGCCCCAGCCAGGAGGCGGGTGGCCTGAATGACGACGGGTACATCACCGTCGATGCCCAGGGCCACGTGCTGGCGACCGGGTACGTCACGAACGACATCGCCGAGTTCTCGCCGGATGGCGCGCTGCTGGCGCGCTGGGGCACGTTTGGCAACGGCCCGGGCCAATTCCGCACGCCGGTTGATGTCGCGACGGATGCGTTCGGCAATATCTACGTGGCGGAGCTGGATAACGCACGCATTCAGGTCTTCGATCCGGCGGGCCGCTCCATTGCCATGTGGGACGCGGGGACTACCCCGTCCGGCAAGCGTAACGCGCCGTACGCCGTGGCGCTGGATGGCGCCGGCAACCTGTACGTGGTGGGCACGGCCCCGGACGGCAGCACCGAGGGCAACGTGCTGAAGTTCCGCGTGGCGCCGTCGCTGGTCCCGGTGACGCTGGCCACGCCGCAACCGTAGCGCCCGCTGGGAGCCCGGCGGCGCTACTCCGTCGGCGCGCTCCCACGGATCTCGCTGATGCTCGCGATCTTGCACGGCATCCTTATTGGAAGGAATCAGCCATGAAACTCCCCATCACTTCACGCAACGGGACTCCTGCCTCACCTCTGACGCTGCCGCTCACCTCCCGGCGGCGATTCCTCTCGCAGGCGGCGGTTGCCGCGCTGCTGGCGACACCCCTCGCTGCGTTTGGGAGATCCGGCTCGGCTCCGGTCATGGCGCAGGGGACGCCCGAGGCCGAGCTCGCGCCGGCGGCGACGTGGCAGGCCACCGGTGATCCGGCGAACCCGTTGCTGGCGCCCTCCGGCGCCGCAATTGACGCCGAGGGCAACATCTGGGTCGTGGACGCCGGCCATGACCAGGTGCAGATCATCGGCCCGGACGGTCAGTTCGTAGAGTCGTGGGATGGAACCTCCGGCGGTGGCAAGGCTTTCGATTTCCACAAGGCGAGTGGCGGCGCCGACGGTGATATCGCCTTCGCGCCCGATGGCCGCATCTACGTGGCCGAAACTGGCGGCCCCGGCCACCGGGTCCAGATCTTCGACCGGGACCGCCAGTGGCTGGCGACGTGGGGGACCTTCGGCCCCGGCGACGGCAAGTTCCTCGAGCCAATCTCGGTGGCGGTGGACACCGATGGCAATGTGTACGTGGCCGACAACCAGCAACGCCGCATCCAGAAGTTTTCGCCGGAAGGCACGTTCCTGCAGGCGTTTGGTGGAGCTGATTCCGTCGCCGGCGTCTTGCAGGATACTGGCAACTTCACGGTTGACCGCCAGGGGAACGTGGTCATGCCCGTGTGGGGCTTTGATCACATTATCGTCTTCGCGCCAGACGGCTCCCGGCGCGCGGAGTGGGGCAGCACCGGCAGTGAGCCGGGGCAGTTCCGGACGCCGTCAGACGTGGTGATCGACGTCATGGGCAACATCTTCGTCTCGGACCTGAACAACACCCGGATTCAGGTGCTGGACCCCAACGGTCAACCGCTGGCGGCGTGGGGGACAGGGACGACGCCCTCGGGCCAGCCGAATCCTCCCTATTCCATGGCGCTTGATGCCGAGGGCAACCTGTACGTGGTCGGCACGGCCCTGGATAGCGAGAGCGAGGCGAACGTGCAGAAGTTCCGCATCGTGCCGTCGCTGGTCCCGGTGACGATGGGGACACCGCAGCCGTAGCGCCGGGCGCACGCTGACAAT
>JASGGF010000101.1:0-13828 GCA_047605145.1 Thermomicrobiales bacterium
CGGTGGCGCACACGCCACCGGGCCGCTGCTGTCTGCCTGATTGGAGAAGGCGCTACCCGGAAATGCTATCCGCCCCGTTCGCCCCGTCGGCGCCGTCCGGCCCTGTCGGCCCGGCCGCGTTGCCGCTATTCGTGTTGGAGGACGTCGCGCTGCCTGGCGCGCCCGCGTTGTTGCCCTGATTGGTGCTGGTGGCGTGCCCCGGCGCGCCCGGCGCCCCGGCTGGGCCAGTCGTCACCGTGGACACCGGCGCGCTGGTGCGCTTGCTGCTGCTCCGCTTGCGTCGCCGCCGCGCGGAAGCGCCTTCGCCGGCAACCGCCAGCCCCAGTAGCCCCACCAGGCCACCACGCACCAGCGCGCGGCGTGAGACGCCGTCACCCGTACCACTATGCTCAGTCTTCACCATGATCCCCAGAGTATGTGCCGGCTGGACGCGGTCAGGATTCCGGGCTGGGCGGCGGGTAGACCACGTTGGCATCCGGCCCGTCTGGCCCATCCGGCCCAACCACCACGGACGTATTTGACTCATTGAAAGAGGTCGATGACTCGTTCGTGTTGGTCACCGTCGTCTTCTGCCGCCGACCCCGCCCCCGCCTGCGGCGGCGCGCCGCCCCGGCCGGTGAGATCTCAGCGATCACAGCGCCGCCCAGCGCCGCCGCCAGACCCAGCACCGCCCGCCGGCTTCCAGATTGCGTCATCATGCCTGTTTTTACCTTTCAGCACACAAGATCATGCAGAATGCGGGACTTTACGAGATACTCACGTGACACATGCGCGCTTCGCTGCGCAATGACAGCATAGCCGATGCGCTGGCGCCCGGCGATATCCGAGGCCACATCCGGAGGAACACCCTATGGAAGCGACGCGATTCGATGCGCTGGCCCGGCAGGCCGGCGCCGCCAGCCGTTCGCGCCGGGCCTTCGCCGTGGCGGCGCTGGGATTCCTGGCGCCTGGCGCCGGGGCAGCGCTGGCGGCGCCCGTCACGGCGGAAGCGTGCAAAGTGTTCAAGGCGAAGTGCAAGCGCAAGAATGAATGCTGCTCCGGATCTTGCCGCACCAAAAACAACGGCAAGCGGCGCTGCCAGTGCAGCCCGGAAGGCGCCCGCTGCGCGGAAGCCCGCGACTGCTGCACGAATGACCGCGTGCTGCTCTGCGCGTCCGGCTTCTGCGTGCGCGACCGTACCTGAGCCCGTAGCGGCGCGGCGCCGGGCGCCCGCTGTGACATCCTGAGCGTATCGAAGGATCTCGTTTTCGAGGCTAGGTGGGGCGCGGGGCCGTCATCGCCGTGGTGGTCTCGGGAGTGAGGCCGAAGATGCCCCGGCAAATGCGGTCCACCGGGCCGGGGAACGTGGCGGGTTCGCCCTCGCCGTCCAGCACCCCTAGCGTCGCCAGCGCAGCGAGGGCCTCGCTGGCGTCGGCGAAGAGCCATCGCGCGAAGGCGCGGTCATTGGCTGGGCGCAGGCCCACCAGCGCCTGAAACAGCGCGGCGTGCTGGCCATCCACCACGCCCATCTGGTAGCTGATCTCCACCTGGTCGCCATCGCCCAGTTCCGCCCAGGCGCGGGCCAGCGCCATGTGCCCGGCAATGGTGATCGCCTTCAGCTCCAGCAGATAGACCAGCAGGTAGGTGCGTTCGGACAGCATCTGTTCCGGCACGCTGAATTCCGTGCTGGCGGGGTCGCCGCCGTTGGCGACAAGTTGGTGGTAGTGCTGCTCATCCTGGCACTGGGCGGCGCGCAGGATCGTGTCCAGATCGTCGTCGGTTTCCAGATCGCCGTCGGCAGCCGCCTGCAGCGCCACGCCCATCAGGGTCACGGCGGCGGCTTCCGCCGTCGCCAGGGCGGCCAGTGCAGGTTGCAGTTCGGCTTGCAGCAGGGGCATGGGCACTCAGAGGGACGTGAAAGGCGCCGGGCGCGGCGGCGAACCGCCGCGCCCGGGCTGAGAACGGAAACCGGATCGCGGCGTTAGGCCTTGCGGTTCCAGTTCGCGATGTTCCAGTAGTTGACCTCGAAGTCGCTCACGCCGACGTTCTCGTCGTACAGCGTCGTCGAAATCGCGTACTTGTCGGCGGCGCGGTTGACCAATGGGATCACGGCCACCTCGTCAATGATGATGTCATTCAGCTGAATGAACATCTCGGCCGCCTTGGTGAGGTCCGTCTCCAGCCGCACCGCATCGAAGATCTTGTCGTAGTCGGCGTTCTGGAAGCGGCAGTAGTTCTGCCCGTTCCAGTCGTTCGACTTCTGCGCCACGTTCTCGCCGTCCGGCCCGGCGTACCAGCCGATCATGTACGCCACCGGAATCGGGGTGGTCGAGTTGTTGGTGTACATCTGCATGTCGTTGAAGAAGTGGTTGATGTTCTGCTCGTTGCCCGGCGAGCCATCGAAGAAGACGGCGGCGTCCACTTGCCGCAGCTCCACCTGGAAGCCCAGCTTCTCCATGCTCTGCTTGTTGATCGCCTGGCTCTTCTGGCGCACCGGGTTGATGGAGGTGACGTAGGTGACGCTGGCGTCCACTCCGTCCTTGGAGCGAACGCTGCCGTTCAGCGTCCAGCCCGCCTCGTCCAGAATCTGGCCAGCCTTCTCCAGGTTGAACTCCCAGCTCGTGTTGGGGGAGGCCATGGAGGCGATGCCCGACAGGATGTTGGCGGTGGCCGGCTGCCCCTCGCCGTAGAGCTGATCGGCGATCACATCGCGCTGGCAGGCCAGGTTGAGCGCCTGGCGCACGGCCTTGTCCCCGATGATCGGGTTGACGCTGCCCAGCTTGCCCTTCTCGCCGTCCGTCTCCGTCTTCCAGTCGGCGAACTGCATCTCGATGCGCTCAACCGACGTGCCGGCGATGGTCACGATCTCGCCCTTGCCGCCCTTCAGCAGTTCGGCCAGGATGTCCGGCTCCACCTGCAGGTTCCAGGCGAAATCGAAGTCCCCGGTCTGCAGCACCGCGCGCGCCGCCGAAGCTGCGTCGCCGCCGCCCTTCAGGTTCACCTTCTCGAAGTACGGCTTGGTGGGCTCGCGGTAGTTCTCGTTCATCACGTAGATGCACTGGTCGTTCGGGGTGAAGGTCTCCACCTTGTACGGGCCGGTGCCAATGGGGTTGAGCAGGAAGGAGTCGTGCGCCGCCTTGCCGTCCTCCACGTCCAGGATGTGCTTGGGGTACACGTAGCCCCACAGCGTGCCGGCGTGCGCCTCCGCCCAGTTCGCGTTCGGGTTATCGAAGGTAACGACCGCCGTCAGCTCGTCGGTGGCCTCGATGTTCGCGATGGGGGCGTACACGCCGGCGGACACCGACGCATTGGCCGGGTCCACGACCCACTGCCAGGTGAAGACGATGTCCTCAGCGGTCAGCGGCTCGCCATCGCTCCACTTCACGCCTTCCAGCAGCTTGTAGGTGACGCTCTTGAGATCCTCGGCCAGCAGGCCGTTCTCGACCGTCGGCACTTCGGTGATCAGGTTCGGGATCAGCGTGCCATCCGGCAGGTAGTGCATCACCGGCTCGGTGATCAGGCAGCTGGCCAGGTAATCCTTGGTGCCGGTGGAGACATGCGGGCTGAGCATGCTCGGCGCCTGCCACTGAATCAGCTTCAGCTCGCCGCCCTCGCCCCGGGTGCGGCCATCCATGCCTTCGGCCGGCGCGCTGGCGGCCTCGCCCTGCGCGGCGACCGCCCACCCAATGTGGCGGCCCGGCATGGCGCTGACCTGCTCCGCGCGCAGGACGAACGAAACGACAGGCGCCGCGACGCCCAGAGCCAGGGCGCGCAGGGTGAATTCACGCCGGGACATATTGCCGGCCCGCAGGGCCTGATGCAGTGCAGCGAACCGTCCCGTTTCGGGTGCATCCGTCATTGCGGGATCGCTCCTCTCACATTTCTGTCCAATGGGGGGACAGAAACCGCGTAGCCTATTGCGTTGGCGCGTTGCCGCCGCGAAGCCCGCATTGTACCCACCATCGGCGCAAGATGACGGCAAGCGCCGCCTGCGCGCCAATTGGCGACGCGAGGATCTGGAGATCGCCATGGCCTTTCCTGGCAAACTGGCCACCGCCCTACCAAACCTGTGGCTCACAGCCCTGCGGCCAGAGGACGCCACGGCCTACTACGCGCTCGTGGACCGCAACCGGGATCACCTCACCCAGCATGGGGACTACCTGGATCTGGGCGAGGCTACGCCGGAATCCGTGCTGGAGGATCTGCGTCATCCACAACCAGGCGCCATGTGCTGTGGCATCTGGTTCGATGACCACGTGATCGGCCGCGCTGACCTCACGCCGCGCACCACTGTGGACGTCGTGCTGGGGTACTGGCTCGGCCGCGAGTTCACCGGCCACGGCTATGCCACCCTGGCAGGCGCAGCGCTCATCGCGTATGGCGCATCCGTGCTCGGCGCGCAGACGGTCTGGGCCGGCGTCACGAAAGGGAATAGCAAAAGCGAGGCGGTGCTGGCCCGCCTTGGCTTCCACGCCGTCTCGGACCAGGGAACCTACACGCGGTTCTGCCGGCGGTTGACCTGATCGCACGCTACCGGCGACCGCGTCAGGTTGATGCCGGATACGCCGCCCGGATCCGCGCCGCCGCCGCATCGAGTTCCTCCCGCGCCGGCTGCACGGCCCAGTCGGCGGAAATGCCGAAGCGGTCGCCAACAAAGCGCGGAAACACGTGAAGGTGCAGGTGGAAGACCTCCTGGAAGGCGGCCTCGCCATCCGCCAGGAACAGGTTGATCCCCTCGCACCGCAAGCCCGACGCGCGAATTGCCCCCGCCGCCCGCATCGCCAGCTGAAACACGTGCGCGCCGGTGGCCTCATCCAGGTCCGCCAGATACGGCGCGTGCGCCTTCGGCAACACCAGCAGGTGGCCGGGGTTCACTGGCTCGATCGTCATGATGACGATGGCCCGTGCATCTTCATGCACCACGCTGGCGGGGGACCGGCCCGCCACGATCTCGCAGAAGACACACGGCGCCGCATCTGGCCCGCCCATGGCGCCCGGCCTACTTCACCGTGAACGTGGCGGACATCCCCTGCGCCAGATGCGGCACGCCCTCATCGTCCGGGAACAGGCAGACGATGGTGTAGGTCCCTGGCTCCAGGTCCACCAGCACCAGGTTCGCTGCCTTGCCTTCCACTACCGGCATTTCTCCCACCCAGACTGCCTGCGGCGGCAGATCAGGGCCTACTGCCTTCAGCAGATCCTCTGTGGAAAAGCCAGGCGCCAGCTTCAGCACCAGCATCTCGTGGTCGATATCGTCCCGGTTCTCGCCCTCCAGCACGACATCGCGGCGCTCCACCGTGGCTGGCGTGACCTTGTAGGACAGGTTGCTGTTGATGGTGACGGTGATGGTGGCGGCGCCGGCCGGATCTGGCGTGGGCACGCGCTGCTCCGATTCCAGCACCCAGGGAATCGCCCCCTCGCCGCGAGAAAACGTCCACGTCGCGTTGAATAGCTGATTGCCAACGACATACGTCACCATGGCGGTGGCGCGGTCGTTGCCAGTCTGCGTCACATCCTCCACCGACACGATGCGCATTGGCGTCGGCGAAATCGACTGCGAGATGGAAATGAAGTCATCCACCGAGAGCGGCACGCTGCTGCCGAACAACTGCCCCAGGTAGCGCTCGCTGGCCAGTTGCACCACGGCGGCGGAGTCGTTCTCGCTCAGGCACGCCGCCACCTGTTCGGCGGTTTCGGTAACCTCGGTGGCCAGCGTGGCGGTGGGCGCCAGCGGGGTCGCCTGCGGCGAGGCCAGCGGCAGCGAGGCCGGCGTTGGCGAGGCGATGCTGATGGTTGCACTTGCCTCCGGCGTGGCGGCGCTGGATGAAGCGACGATGCAGGCTCCCGCCGGGGTGGGGGTGGATTGCGCGGCGGTTGGCGCCGCTCCCAGCAGCGTCGCGCTGGCCAGCAGGGCCGCCATGGCCCCCGCCACGGCCCCGCGCTCGACGTGCATCGTCCCTCGCCTGTCCCCTGGCCTTCGCCACAATCCGGTCATGCCTGGTCCTGCTCTCATTCCCGTGCATCACGGCTCCGGCGCACTACGTATGACGCCGGGCGCGATGTGACAATGCGGCACAATGCGGGGACCCGCAGTGTAGCCGACGTGGCCGCCGCGCCGGGCCGCGCCGGGCCGCAGTGTCTGGCAGCCACGCTCCCCCACCGCAAATGTTGGCAGCCTTGGCAGAGTTGGCAGCCTTTGCCGGGGCGCCGCCGCGCGCGCCCTATACTCGCCGCCGAAGGAGGAGGGTGGCATGGAGCGGTTCCCCCCCGGGACAGACCCGGCGGATCTGAACGGGCACGGGCATGAGGAAGAAGACTGGGCCGAGGTGCTGGCGCGCAGCGTGGCGCACCTGGCGGCGCAACTGACCGTCAACCAGATCCGGCTGCGCGCCCTGGCGACTGAACTGGGCGACCGCGACCTCATCGACCGCCGGGCTGTGGCGGCCCGCGTGCGCATCATCGCTGAGGCCGAGACCGGCGAGTACCTGCGGGAGAACCTGGGCGAGAGCCTCGTCGAGATCATTGATGTCGAGGCGCTGGAGCAGGACCTGATCGAGTACCTGCGAGACGACGAGCTGTAGCGGAGCCGAGCGGCCGCCGCACCCAGTGGTGGCCGCCGCTGGCGGTTAGGCGAGGGGCAGCGCCAGGGAGAAGGTGGAGCCATCGCCGATGGCGCTCTCCACCCAGACGCGGCCCTCGTGCAGCCGGGCGATTTCGCTGACAATCGCCAGCCCCAGCCCGGTGCCGACCGTGCGGCCAGCGGCCCCGGTTTCCACGCGCTCGAACCGCTCGAAGATGCGCGCAGTGTCCTCCGGCGCAATCCCCATCCCTTCGTCGTGGACGGAGAGAATCACCTCCGGCCCGACGCAGGCCGTCTTGACCGTGATGGCCCCGCCCTGATCGGAGAACTTGACCGCGTTGCTGATCAGGTTCGTCATCGCCTGGGCCAGCCGGTCTTGATCCCCATGCACGATGGGTTGCCCGGCATCGAGGTCCAGGGTCAGGCGGTGCCGCGCCAGCAGCGGGCGCATCGCCTCCGCAACTTTCTCCACCAGCGCGTTGAGATTGACCATGCTCAGGTGCAGCGTCATGTGCCCGTTGTTCACGCGGTCCATCAGCAGCACGTCATCCACCAGCCGGTTCAGCCGGGTGGCCTCGCGGTGGATCACCTCGGCGTCCTCCGAGACCATCGCCGGGTTGCCCGCGTTGCTCGTCAGGAACTCGCTGTAGCCGATGATGGCGGTCAGCGGGGTGCGGAACTCGTGACTGATCGTGGAGAGGAACACGCTGGCGTTGTGGTTCTGACGCTGCAACTGCGCGATCTGCTCCCGGGAGATTGCCTGTTCACGCCGGGCGCTGTCGATATCGCGCAGCCGGACGAGCACGAAACGCTCGCCGTCCAGTTGCAAGGCGCTCACCGTAATCGCAAACCAGCGCCACTCGCCGTGGGGCAGCAGCATGCGGGCATCGGTGGTGACCGGCTGCCGGCTTTCCCGGGAGCGGCGCCCGGCATCGCGCAGCGCCGCCTGCTCGTGGGGATGGACGAACTCCATCCTGATGTGCTGCGGCGGAGCCCAGTACGTCTCGGGGATTTTGAACAGCGCCTGCATGGCAGGGTTCAGGTAATACTGCTGGGCGGCTTCATCAATCAGGCACAAAGGCTCCGGATCGTGCTCGACGATGGCGCGAAAGGCACGCTCGTTCGCGGAGCTGGTGCTCACGACATCAAACATCAGCCCTGTCTCCAGTATGGTTGGCAAGGTGGTCTCGTTCCTTGAGGCCGCAGGGCGGCAACGGCCTCGTTGTCGGTATACGCTGCCAGCTGGACAGCCCTACACTCCGTCGTGCTGTGGTGACCATGCCGGTCTGCAGCCATGAGCAGTGTGGCCTCGGGGCCCGCAGGGTCCGCTGATGCCTGAACACATTACTCCACGCTTGCCAGCGCATGATCGGATTGACGAAATCACATGATACCGCGTTGCAGGGATTTCGAAACATGAGCGAGCGACCTGTTTACGATCTCGTTATTATCGGCGCTGGAGCAGCCGGCAGCACCGCCGCCTTCGAGGCGCGCGGGCGCGGGGCGCGGGTGGCGCTGGTGGAGCAATGGAAGGTCGGCGGCACCTGCCTGAACGCCGGGTGCGACCCCACCAAGACCATGGTCCACATCGCCAGCGTGCTGCATGCCGCGCGCACCGCCGCGTCGCTGGGGCTGCGCATCCCCGAGGCGCAGGTGGAGTGGCCAGCGGTCACCGCGCACGTGGCCGGGGTCATCGACGCCATTCGTGGCGGAGATGGCGACCAGAACATCCGGGATGCCGGCATCGACCTCTTCAAGGAGCCGGCGCGGCTGCTCCGCGCGGGCGCCGTGCAGGCCGGCGAGGCGACGCTCACCGGCAAGGCGATCATCCTGGCGACTGGCGCGCGGGCGCGGATTCCGGACGTGCCAGGGCTGGAGCAGGCCGGGTTCATCACCAACATCGAGGCCGTGGCGCTGCCGGAACTACCGGCCTCGCTGGTCATCATTGGGGCCGGCATCATTGCCCTCGAATTTGCACAGATCTTCGCCCGCTTCGGCGTGGAGGTCACTGTGCTGGCGCGGGGGCCGCGCCTCCTGCCGACGTACGACGCGGCGTTGGCCAGCGCGCTGCAGGCGGCGCTGGAGCAGGACGGCGTCGCCGTGCAGCTGGGGGCCGCAGCGACCAGGGTCTCGCGCCGGGAGGGCCAGAAGCAGATCACCTTTACCCAGGATGGCGACGAGCACACCCTCACCGCCGCCGAGATTCTGGTGGCGGCCGGCCGGGACGCCAATATCCACGACATGGGGTTACGTGAAGCCGGCGTGATGACCCAGCCGGACGGCGTCATCGTGGATGACACATTGCAGACCACCGTGCCCGGCATCTGGGCGGTCGGTGACTGTGTCGCCGGGGCGCCGCGCTTCACCCCCGTGGCGGACGACATGGCGCGCGTGGCGGTCGATAACGCGCTGGGGCACACCCGCGCCCGCTTCGGCCGCACCCAGCTCGTGCCCACGGTGATCTTCACCGATCCGGAACTGGGCCACGTCGGCCAGACCGCCGAGCAGGCGCGGCAGGCGGGCCACCGGGTGCGCACCGCCACCGTGCCTATCGGCGCGTTGGCCCGCGCGGTCATCACCGGCAAGGGCGAGGGTATGGTCACGCTGGTGGCGGACGCGGACACCGGCCGCCTGCTGGGGGGCAGCGTGCTGGCCAGCGGCGGCGGCGAGGTGCTGGGCGAGATCGCGCTGGCCATCCGCCTCGGGCTGCCCGCCGGGGCCATCTGCGACACCCTGCACGCCTACCCCACGTTCTCTGAAGGCGTCTTCTGGACCGCCTGGGAACTGGCCAAGCCCGCCGAAATGGGCCTGGAAGCCGCCATCGGCGTGGAAACGCCGCACGCCGCGCCGGAGGGCGCCGCCGGGAGTTGACACAGGCGAAATCACCGGTAGGATAATGCTGTCGCGACAACTGAATAGACGATGCAAGGAGTTCCTGCCATGCACTCTCGCTCTCTTCTTGCAAGGCTCCCGGGGCGCGCGCTGCGCGTCTCCCTCGTGCTCATGCTGCTGCTTGTGCTGACTGGCGGAGTGGGCCTCGTGCGCCCGGCGGCGGCCTGGCAGGCCCACGCCTGGCGCGCTCTCTCTGCCCCTCGCGCCCGATCCCGCGCTCTGCCAGATCGCGCCCCGCCCGGCGGCGGACCTCGAAGCGATTATCGGGGAAGCCCTACCGCCCACGCCGACGGTCTATCACGAACCGGCGGGCACGCCGGCGGATCAGGCCGTGGTCGACGCGGTGACCCGGACGGTGGTGGAGGATTACGCCTGCCAGAACGCCGGCGATTACCAGCGGGTCGCCGCGCTCTACACCGATGCCGGCCTGGCTGAGGATTACACCTGGTTCACCGAAGAGGACCTGGAGTGGTTCACGGCGCCGCCAGAAGTCAGGGATGAGGCAGACTGGAACATCGTCAACAGCGTCTCCCAGGTCGATTTGCTCCCGGATGGCCGGGTCGGCGCCCGCGTCGAGTTTGGCGATCAGGGCAAGTACGGGTCGGACTACCTGATCTTCGCGGAGCAGGATGGCCGCTACCTGATCGACCACTGGGTCGATGAGTTGCTGGTCACCGCCGCGGGCGAGCCCGACGGCATGCAGTTGGTCAGCATTGGCGACCGCTCGCTGGCGATGCTGTGCCAGGGCGAAGGCAGCCCCACCGTCATTCTGGAGGCCGGCGGCCTCGGCACGCCATCCATTGTCTGGGCCGATGTCATGGTGGAACTGGCGAAGCAGACGCGCGTCTGCCGCTACGAGCGCGCCAACAACTGGTCTGGCCTCAGCGACCCGGCCCCCATGCCGCGCACTGGCGCGGATGTGGTGGCGGATCTGCACGCGCTGCTTGAAGCCTCCGGCGAGACCGGCCCGTACGTGCTGGTCGGGCCATCCTTCGGCGGCATCTTCGTCCGGCTGTACGAGGCGACCTACCCGGACGACGTGGCGGGCATGGTGCTGGTGGACGCCACGCACGAGGACATGAACACCCTGCAGGGGGTGCTGCTCTCGCCGGAGGACCTGCAGACCTCGATTGAGCTCGATGCCGAGCAGGGCGATCCCGAAGAGATCTGGACCATCGATAACCTGGACAACACCTTCCAGCAAATGCGCGATGCGCGAGCGAAAAGCCCGATGCAGAATATCCCGCTGATCGTGCTGGCGGCTGGCGACTTCACGCCAGATCCGGATTCCCCATACCCGCCCGAGGCCGATGCGCTGTGGCCGTCACTGGCGGCCGCCCTGCAGATCGACCTGGCGCACCTGACGCCGGATGCCCGGCTAATCGTGGTGCCGGACAGTGGGCACTTCATCCATCAGGCGAAGCCCGAGGTCGCGATATCAGCCATCATGGCGGTGGTGAACGCCGTGCGCGACCCCACCACCTGGGGCCCCGCTGCCACGCCCGTGGCCGAGCCAGAAGCCACGCCGGTCAGCTAACACCGGTCAGGTGACTCGCGCGGAATGCGGGCACGCTGTGTCGCCAGCAGGGCTTTCCTGCTGGCGGCATGGCATCATGGTCTCGCCCGGCGCGCTGGCCGTGGCGCTGGCTGTCGTACCGTGAGATGTCCCCATGAGTTCCATCATCCCCGAGAAGTTCGCCGATCTGCTGGCCTCGACCGCCATGGCGCACATCGCCACCATTGGGCCGAAGGGTGAGCCGCAGAGCAGCCCGGTCTGGTTCGGCTGGGACGGCGAATTCCTGCGCTTCGGCCAACTCGTCGGCAGCGACCGCAAGCGCCGCAACCTGGAGCGCGAGCCGCGCATTGCCATCTCCCTCACCGACCCCGCCGACCCCTACCGCTACCTCGAAGTGCGCGGCACAGTCGAGCGGATCGAGCCGGACGTGGACAACGCCTTCATCGACGCGATGGCGCAAAAATACTGGGGCAAGCCCCGCTACGACGGCGAAGGCGCCGACGCGGAATTCGTCGTCGTCGTCATCCGCCCGGAGCGCGCCACCGGGCAGTGAGGCCGGCGGCCTCCCCTACCCCCCGGCCTCCGGGTGCACGAGCAGGAACGGGCCGGGCGCGCGCGCGATGATGCGCGCGCCGATGCTGGCGGACCAGAGGGCATCGAGGCCGGTACGGCCGTGGGTGGCCAGCGCGATGACGGCGTTGTGGGCGCGGGCCGCCGCGATGATGGTCGGCGCCGGGTCTCCACGCATGATCTCCGGGACGATGGAGAGCCCCGGCTCCTGCGCCCGCAATCGAGCCGTGAGGGTCGCCAGATCACTGGCGACCGCCTTGGCTTCCAGATCGAGCGCCGCAGCCGCGCCGCTGGGCAGCAGGCGGGCGGCAGCGGCGTGGTCGCCGGGCAGCGTGTCGGCGGTGGGCACCACAGCCAGCAGCCGCAGCGGCACACCCAGCGCCCGCGCCAGGCCCACCGCGCCGGGAATGGCGGCCTCGCCGTGGCCCTCGCCATCCAGCGCCACGATCACCTCGCCCGGCGCGAACGCCGTGGGCTGCTGCTTGCCGGTGCGCAGCAGCAGCACCGGCGGCGCCGCGTAGCGGATCACCCCCTGCGCCACCGCGCCCATCAGCCAGGCGCGGGGATCGGTCACCTCGTGCGTGCTGAGCACGATCAGCGCCGTCGGTTCCTCGGCGGCGTGGGCCGCGATATTGCGCGGCACGTTGCCCACCGGCGCCTCGTGGACATGCCACGTCACGGCTACGCCCGCGTCGGCCAGACGCGCGGCCACGCCCTGCAGATAGGCCGCTGCGTCGGCCTCGCGCCGCAGGTGGGGTTCCCCGTGCACCTGCGCCGGGGCATCGCGCTCGATGGTGTGCAACAGCGTCACGCGCGCGGGCAGGCGCTGCGTCAGGGTGATGGCCGCTGGCAGCACCGATTCGGCGGCGGCGGAGCCATCAAGCGGAATCAGCAGTGTGGGCAAGCCATCGGTCGGCATCGACATGGCCAGGGTCACTCCAGTCGGCTAGCGGTTAGCCAGCGAAGGTCTGATACAGGAGGAAGACGTTCAGCGCGATGATCAGCGCGGTGATGATACTGGCGACGATGGTGGTGATCCGGTGATTGACCAGATCGCCCATCAGGTCGCGGCGGCTGGTGTAGAGCACCAGCGGCACGAGCGCGAACGGGATGCCGAAGGAGAGCACCACCTGGCTCAGCACCAGCGCCCGAGTGGCGTCGATGCCGAAGCCGATCACAATCAGGGCGGGCAGCATCGTCACGGCGCGGCGCAGCCAGATCGGCACACTGCGCCGGATGAACCCCTGCATGATCACCTGCCCCGCCATGGTGCCCACCGTGGCGGAGGAAAGCCCGGAGGCCAGCAGCGAGACCGCGAAGATGATACTGGCCGCGCCGCCCAGCAGCGGGGCCAGCGTCTGGTACGCCACCAGGATGATGTCCGAATCGGCGCCCACCGCGATGCCGCGCTCCCAGAAGGTGGAGGCGGCCATCATCAGCATGGAGACGTTGACCAGCCCGGCGATGCCCATGGCGATCAGGATGTCGATCAGCTCATAGCGGAAGATGCGCCGCTTCAGCGCCGGCTCCCGCGTCACGATGCGGTTCTGGGTCAGCGCGGAGTGCAGGTAGATGACGTGCGGCATCACCGTGGCGCCGAGGATGCCGGCCGCCAGAAGCACGCTCTCCGTGCCCTGAAAGCGCGGTTGCAGAATCGACTGCGCCGCCAGCCCGAAATTTGGCCGCCCCAGAATCGTCTCCACCAGGTAGCAGAGCCCAATCAACCCGACGAACCCGGTGATCACGGCCTCCAGCGGGCGGAACCCGAAGCGCTGCAGCGCCAGAATGGCGAACGTAATCAGCGCGGTGAGCAGCGCGGCCGGGAAAAGCGGGATACCGAAGAGCAGGTACAGGCCGACCGCCGCCCCCAGAAACTCGGCGAGATCGGTGGCCATCGCCACCACCTCCGCCAGCGCCCACAGCACCCAGGTCAGCCAGTTCGGGCTCTCCTGCCGGATCGCCTCCGGCAGGCTGAGCCCGCTGGCGATCCCCAGCTTGGCGGACAGCGACTGCACCAGCATGGCCATCAGGTTGGAGGCGACCACCACCCAGACCAGCAGGTACCCGAACTGCGCGCCACCCTGAATGTTCGTGGCGAAGTTGCCGGGGTCCATGTACGCAATGGAGGCGATGAAGGCCGGCCCCAGGAACGGGAGCAGGCGGCCGAAGAAACCGCGTTGCGAGCGCCCCTCCAGCACCTGGACGGCTTCGTGTTCGGTGGCGGTGGGTTCGGTGCTGGCGGCGGAAAACTCGCTCATGGGGTCCATCTCTGCTGGCGACGGTGGCCAGCG
>JASGGF010000102.1:0-13727 GCA_047605145.1 Thermomicrobiales bacterium
GATCTGGCCCCCGAAGCGGGTCTTGAACTCGTACAGGCCGCGCCAATCGCTGCCGGAGGTCCCCGCGATGCGGTCGCCGCCATCGACGTGCGTGGTCACCGGGTCCACCGCCGGGATGCCCCACAGGTCATACAGCGTGCAGCCCTGCTCGCGCGCCCAGCGCATCGCTTCATACTGGATGAGGAAGCCCGCGCCGTGCGCCCGGTCCTTCGTGGAGGACGCGCCGTACATGTAGATCGCTTCGCCCCCGAAACAGACCGCCATCACACCCGCGACTGGCCGCCCCTCGATCTCGGCGAAAAGCAGCGCGGCGGTGTCACCGAAGGTGCGCAGGAACTCGGCGTAGTAGCGCTTATCGTGAACCCCGAAGGCATTGCGCTCGGCGGTGTCCAGCATTAGCGCGTAGAAGGCGTCCACGTTCTCGGGGGTGTGTTCCGCCCGGCGCACCGTCACGCCGCGCCGCTGGGCCAGCCGCACGTTGTAGCGCGTCTTCTGGTGCATCTGCTTCAGCAGCGCGTCGTCATCGCCCAGCGGCACCTTGACCGTGCGCGCCGGTTGGATCGGAGCCGGGCCGGGGCTCAGCCGCGCGCCGCTCTGCACCCCCACCGGCAGTTCCTCGTTCGCCTCGACGATTACGAAGAGCGCGCGCTGGCGGAAGGATTCCCAGCCGATGGCCTGCCACAGCGCCTTCGCCGATTGCGCATTGGCGTGTACTGGCCCGCGCGGGATGTATCCCACGCTCATGCCCGCCTTGCGCCGGAAGAGGATCTGCGCCACCGCCGGGTCATCGCCATCCCCCACCGCCACGCGGGAGACATCCCAGCCAAACTGGCGCTTGAACTCACCCCATCCCCAGCTTTGCAGGAAATGCCCACCGCTGGCGAGCACCGCCGCGTCCCAAGCGGCGCGGTCCCGGGTGATGGCTGATGAACTCACTCGGAGCCAAAGGGATCGAGGAGCGAGTTGACGTCCTCGATGGTCGATTCGATCAGTTCGAGGTCGGCCTCTTCGGCGTCGTCGGCCAGCCGCTCCAGCGCCCGCACGCCGCCGCGCCCGCCGATCTGCCCGATGGCGGCGATGGCGGCGTGCCGCACCTCGGCGTCGTCATCGCGCGCGGCGGAGAGCAGGCCGGGCAGCGCGTCCTGCGAACCGAGCGCGCCAGCGGCGCGAGCCGCCTCATAGCGCAACTCGGCCTCGTCGTTCTCCAGCTCCGCCAGAATGTCTGGCAACCACCCCGGTTGCAGGCTGCGCCCCATGGCGTAGATCGCGCTGCACCGCAACGCCTGCTCGTCCGATTCGTAGAACTCGGTGATCAGGTCGCGGATCTGCGGCTCGCCGCCCAGCGGCCCCAACGCCTCGATGGCGCGGCGCTGCACCACCAACGGCTCGTGCGGGCTGGTCGCCTCCAGTAGCCGGGCGCGCAACTGTTCGGTCTCCTCCTCGCCGAGGTCGCCCTCGGCGGCGCGGGCGGTGTAGCGCTCCAGCGCCGCCGCCGCCTGCGCCCGCACGTCCTCGGAGGGATCGGCGTCAAGCAACTGCTCGAATCGCTCCAGCATCTCGCTGGAATCTTCTTCCCACAGCGCGGCCACGGCCAGTTGCCGCACCGCCGGCGAGTCATCATCCAGCGCAATGCGCAGCGCCCGCCGGAAGTTGACATCGATGCGCTCTTCAGAGAGCTCGTCGATGCGGCGCACGATCGCCTCGCGCGTCTCCTCGGGAAAGCTCGCCCACGCCCGCGCCACCGCTCGGGCATCCTCCCGCGACAGGTCGGAAAGCCGCGCTACGCGAGAATCCCCGAGGTCACCCTCGCGCAGATCCGCCAGCACGTCGCCCAGCGACCGGGTCGCGGCGACGTCCGGCGTCTGCTCCAGTTCCAGATCGTCCAAGGTCAAGGCTCGGCTCCTTACGGGGTCGAGCCCGGCACGTAGGTGTACAGGTTGTCAGCGTCCGGATCAGGCGAGAAGGCGCCGGTGTCGTCGTTCTCCAGCACGCTCTTCAGCAGCGTTACGGACATCGGGCGCTCGATATTCACGCCAGCCAGCAGGGTCGGCAGATCCAGCGAGTAGTTGCCGCCGTGCTCCTCGCCGATGCGCTCGAACGTCGCGGCGATGACCGCTTCCGGCCGGCGGCGCACCTTCTCGTCAAGCGGCTTCTCGTTCGCCACGCCCCCGAAGCGCGCCTCGGTCAGCAGTTGCGCCTCGTCCACGCCGCAGGCGTAGGTCGTGGGGCGGAACACGTAGCGCAGCGCGCGCCGCTCGTCCAGCTCCAGCAACTGGTTGCTGCGGGCGGCTTCCGGCAGGTACTCCACCTTGTAGTGGCCGTCATTCTCCGTGCGCTGGATGGAGAGGATCGCGCCCGGCACCAGATTTTCGGCGAAGAAGTCGTCCAGCCCGAGGATGAAGCCGCCCCGGTTCGGCGTCGGGAAGCGCAGCTCCACCAGATAGGTGGTGAACGACTGCGGGCACTCGAAGGTGAGCACGGCGCTCTTCTGCCCCGCCGTCAGCGGGCCGGCCAGCAGTTCCTGCATCTCGCGGTCGTAGGGCAGCATGCCGTGGATGAACTCATAGAAGCTCAGCGTGTGATCTACGGATTCCCGCGTGCGGTAGGCCGCCGGGTCGCCCAGCTCCTCCAGCAGGTACCGGTAGTCGCTGCCCAGCTCGGTCAGCTTGCGGCGGCTGGTGCCGATGGGCGGCATACCGCTGGTCGTCCAGAACCGCTGGTTCGCGGTGCCCACGAACTCGAATTCGCGGTGCTCGCTGGAGAGGCGGTAGTTGAGCGCGAAGCGCTGCAGATCGAACTCCGCCGAGCCCGGGCGCACCCCGAGGACGTCCTGCACGAGGTCGTCGTCGGTGAGCGGCTGCTCCTTCTCCTGCAGGTACTCCTTCATGCGGCGCAGATCGCCGCGGCTGAAGCGGGGGACACGGTCCTCCATCAGCCACTGCTCGCCGAAGGTCGCCACGCGAGGGTCCGCCCCGAGGCGGTCGCGCAGCGCCTGCGCCAGCTCCAGATCATCGACGTTGCTGACGTCCGTGGCGCGCGCCGCCTGCGTGGTGATGGTCCGCGCCGGAGGCGCCACCTCGACCACCGGCTCCGGCTCAGGCTTCGCCGCCGCGTCTGGCGCTGCCGCCGGCGCGACTTCCGGCTCGATGATCACCTCGATGGTCTCGACCTCGGCCACCACCGGCTCGTCTGCGAAGAGGGCCGCCAGCGGGGCCACGTCCAGCGGCTGATCCACGATCTCGGCCATCACATCGATCACCGGCTCCTGCGCGCGAGGGCGCGGGCGCGGGGTCGCCGGGCGCTCCGGGCGCGGCAGCGGCGTCAGGAAGCGCTTGGCGAACGTGTGCCGCTCCACCGCTTCCACCACCACCGGCGCGCGCCCATCGCGCAGCGTCAGGACCATGGGCTCGTCGCCGGCCGCATCGACCGCGAAGACATCCGGGTTCGCCGTGACGGCGGCCAGCAGCGCCTCGGCGCCGCCCGGCTGTCCCTGACTCGCGGCGTACTCCGCCAGCACGGAAACCGGCAAGCGGATGACGGCGTTCGCCGACATGAACATGCCGTGCGCCAACATCACGTTGCGAACGAGTGCGGCCAGCTCTTGCTCGCTGGCGGAACCAGACAGCTGCTGCGCGCGCTGATCCTGCTGAACGGCCATGGGTACCTTTCCGGTAGGAGAATCGGGTTGAGAAACAGGGCGTGGGCGCCGGCGTCGCCGGGATCGGCGCTCGCAACCGGGGCCGGGGTCATCTGTCAGGAACTGGCGGCGTCCGCCTCGGAACCACGCTGCAGGTCAGACTGCCGGCGGAGGGCGTCGATCAATTGCTGGGTGCTGACCGGTTGCGTGGCGTTGCGCAGGACATTCATCATGTACGCTACGTCATCGTCGTTCAGTCGAATGCGGCCCGTCTCGGCAGATTCCTGAGACGTCATTGTGCCTCCGTGTCGCGCGCAGCCAGCGGCCACGCGCAGAGCGTCAACCAGAATAACCCGCGAATGGTAGCGCCAAACCGCCGGCGCCGCCAGTTTTTCCGCGCCATTGCGCCGCTCTCGGGGCCAGTGGTGTACACTGCGTTCAGGTTGCAGGTCCTGCGCCCGTAGCTCAGCGGATAGAGCGCTTGCCTCCGGAGCAAGAGGCCACAGGTTCGAGTCCTGTCGGGCGTACCAGCGGATCGCCGTGATGGCGGATCACACACCAAACGCCGCCGGTCCACTCAGGGCCGGCGGCGTTGCTGTTTCAGATCAAGGCTGGCGCGATCCGGCGTGGTGCGGCCCGGACCGCTTCAGGACGCTGTAGAGAGAGTTGACCACGCCCACCACGTCGCTGGTCAGGACGTTGATGTCACTGATGATGGGCGACATCACGCAGTCGCAGGTCATTTCCCCCAGCCCTAGCGCGTGCCCCAGCTCGTGGGTGGGGATGTAGCGCAGCACGCCCGGATCGGTCCAGCGCGGGGGAAAGAGCCAGACCACGGAGGCCTGTATCGCGGGCGCAGCGACGGGAGCGGGCGCGCGCTTGCCCTTCTTCTTCTTGTTCTTGATCTTCACGGGACCGTCGGTGTAGTTCGCGGTAAAGCCGCCGACCGGCGCATCGCCGGTCCACCACGGCACGCCGTCGCACAGGATGATGGTCCCCCGCTTCGGCTGCACCGCCGTGCAGGGCGTCGGCGCTCCCTGCTGCAGGTACATCTGCGGAGCGCCGGCGTCCTGCCACGCCTGCAAGGCGTACGCAATCTCGGCCGGCGGGTAACTGGAGTTGTTCTCGACCGCGATCACGCCGCTGCGCCACGCCGAACCCGTCAGGTCCTGATTGACCAGCACAGCAGGTTGGGCTTTGGCCTTGGCCTTGGATGATTTCCTCGGCTTCGCCTCGACAGCGGTTCCATGGAGAAGCAGCCCAGCAAGCAACAACACAGACACGAGCGTCCGGACCACCCAGGGACTCCTCCACATAGCGCCACGTTGTCGATGAACCACATCCCACTATACCGGGAACTTTCACCATTACCAGAGGATTGATGCACTATTGCATCATAAAGTATGGGAGGCTACAACGGTTACCAGGCCGGATGAAGGAACGCGCGCCGGCGTGAGGGCGCCCTCCCAGTCCAGCGGCGCGCCGTTGGGCGGCGTGCCCTAGGGATAGATCGCCTTCATCGCCTCCCACTCTTCGTGGGCCAGCGTGTCGTAATCACTCACCATGGGCGACATGACGCAGGCGCAGTCCATCTCACCGAGGCCGAGCGCGTGCCCAAGCTCATGCGAGGGGATGTAGCGCAGCACCCCGGGGTCATCCCAACCCGGCTCGAACAGCCAAATCACCGTAGCTGCAATTGCTGGCGCCGCCTTCCGCTTGCCCTTCCCCTTCTTCGCCTTCGGCTTGACGGCGTAGTTGGCCGTGAACCCGGCCACCGGGTTCGCGCCCTCCCACCACGGCACACCGTCGCAGATGATGATCACGCCCGCTTGCGGACGCACGGAGGTGCAGGGGGTTGCGGCCTCCTGCGTGACGGTGAGGTTTGGCGCGCTGGTCTCGCTCCACAGGCGAGCTGCGTAGGCGATGTACTCGCTGGGGTAGCTGGAGCGGTTGACGACCGTGACGCTGTCCTGCGTCCACGCCGACCCGGTCAGATCCCTATTGACGAGACGCACGGCGCCTTGCTTACGATTGCGGCCCTTCCCGGCGTCGGCGGCGCCGGTGTGCAGGATCAATCCTGAAATCAACACACACATGATGAACACCCGGAACACCAGCGACCTCCAATGAACAGTTGATAGCGCCATGCGAATAACACTTCGCCTACGATAGCTGGTTACGAGTCATTTTGTTCGAAATACTTCATGATTTATGCATAGTTGTTGCGATTGGAGGGCACCCGGTTGGACGGGGCGTCCGGGTTGACCGCTCCAAATTCGGACGCGGGGCACAGGGAGGCGGCAACGCCGCCGGACCGTGCTACCATGTACGTACACCCTTGCGGGTCTGGGCAGGCGGTTCGCCGTTCGCCCTCCGCAGGTGCGCGGCACACCGCGCCCGTTCCCTGCCAGACGGACGCCGCAAGACCCCGGCACGTTCGAGGCGCCCATCGCAAGGCGCCCGGGTTTGGCGCATCCTGCGCTGTGGAGGGTCTCACGTGGTGTTCCGCAGGGATAGCAAGGTCGATGCGTTTCAGCGCCAGATAAGCGCGCTGCGTAACCAGCTCGGGAGTGAGCCAGCCGAGCTCCCCGCCTACACGGGGGAGGCTGAGCGCCTCGCGCCGGCGCCAGCGCCGCGTCCGCTCCCGGATCTCGATTTCTTCGCCGATACCACCTACACGCTGCGGGACGAGCTCGATCTCCCCGCCAGCGCCGCGCCGGTTGCGGAACCCTCCGCGCCGGCGGCCACATCACCCAGCCCGCTGCCAGCGCTCGATACCGAAACCAGCGTTATCGCCCACGGAACCACGTGGTCCGGCAATCTGGAATCGACCGGCTCGCTGCACGTGCACGGGCGCGTCGATGGCTCGCTGACGGCGCGCAACAGCATCTTCATCGCAGAGGATGCCGAGGTCGACGCCACCCTCACTGCCGCCCACGTGGTGGTGGCCGGGCTGGTGCGCGGCTCGGTGCGCTGTCTGGAGCGGTTCGAGGTGTTGCCGCGCGGCCGGGTCAGCGGCGATGTCCGCGCCCCGCGCATCGTGGTGCATGATGGCGCAGCCGTCAGTGGCGATCTCGCCATGAGCAGCGACGCCGCCATGTCCCACGCCTCCCCTGCCCGCGCCGTGCGCAACGGTTGACGACCCAGCAGGCACGCCAGACCGCAGACCGGAGAGAGCATATGCGCGATATTACGGCCATCGATTTTGAATGGAATGACGACGCCAGCGCGCCGGTGGAAGCCGCCAGCCTCGTGGACCGGGGCTCGGCCTTCGAGGGGGTCTTTCGCTCCCAGCGTGACCTCCGCGTCGAGGGCGAGCTGAAGGGCACGGTCGCCTGCGAGGGCACGCTCTTCATCGCGGAGGGCGCGACCGTCTCCGCCACCGTGGACGCCGAGCACATCAACGTGGCGGGCGATTTGCAGGGGGAGATCCGCTGCCGGGGCCGCTTGCAGATCCTTCCCAGCGGCCGGGTGCGCGCCCGGGTAACGACCGGCACGCTGGTGATTCAGGAGGGCGCGGTCTACGAGGGCCAGCTGGAAATGGCCGGGGTGGAGCGCGCCACGCCGCGCCCGCTGCGCGCCCGCCCGGCCCCGGCGCCGGTGAGCATCGAATCCGCCGCCTCGGAGCGGCAGAGCGGCGCCACGTTCGTGCGCCGCCTCGGTAGCCCGGAGACCGCGTGGGACGGCGGCGAGGCGCCAGCGGGCGATAGCGCAGCCCGCGCCACCGCTGCGGACGCCCCCGCAACGTGAGGCAAGCGGTTGACTGCGCGATGTGACGTGTACAATCCTCTCGGGGTTCAGGATCCCGAGGATCAACGTTGCATGGCGCAGCGGAGCCCCCGGCGGTGACCGCGCACACGTGCGCGACCTGCCGGTTCTACGAGCCGTCAGGCGTGTGGCGTCAGGGATGGTGCCGCAACCCACGCCTGTACGGGCCGCAGGAGAGCCACCCGGTCGAGGCCGGGTCACTGGATTGCCAGACAGCGGCGGGGCGCGATCTCTGGGAGCGCGCGGAGCTCGGGGATGAACCTTTTCCGGAATGGGCCGGCGCCGCGCCGCCCCGGCCGGAACACCGGGCACAACGTCAGCAGCCGCAGCGTGCGAGGGATGAGGGGATGTCCAGGGAGCCGCGCCGGGCAGAACCGGGTGAGGAGCGCACGGTGAGCTACCAGCCAGAGGAGCGCTACTGGACCGACTACCTGCGCATCGCGCTGCCGGTTGTCGGTCTGCTGCTGCTGATCGGCCTGCTCTGGTACTGGGCGTCCGCCCTGATCGGCGATGGCGGTCAGACCCCTGCCCCAACGCCGGAGCTTGCCGCCGTCAATACGCCGGTCAATGTGGCTACGCCGGCCCCACCCACGCCTACCGCCGTCGTCATCGCCCCGACGCCCGGCCCGCCGCCGCCCACCGCCACCGCCGTGGTCGCCGTGGCCCCGACACAGCCGCCGGCTCCCGCCACCGTGGCCCCCACCACCGCCGCTGAACCGGAGAACCCGTGCGCCAATCTGCCGGTGTACGAGGTAGGCACGCTGGTCAACACCACCAGCGCCGTCAACCTGCGCGACTCGCCTTCCACCGATGGCAATATCGTCACCGAGCTGCCGCAAGATACGCAGCTGCAGGTGACTGGCGCCTTCGAGGAAGCGGGCCAGTGCGACTGGTGGCCGGTGACCGCCACCGAGACCGGGCAGGCCGGGTTCATCCGCGAGGACTTCCTCGAGCCAGCGGCGCAGTAACCACTCGCGCAATTTGCGCTATACTGTCAGGCGGCGTGGCGGGTTTGCCACGCCGCCATCTGTCACGCGCCCGGACAGAGGCGGGTGTGCCGGCGTGCCGGTTCCGCCTTCTGGATGAAGGGCGCGGAAGTTCAACACCACGTGCAGGAGGCACCGTGCAAAATCTCTCGAGCGTGCATGGGCAATCGCCCACCGTCACGCTGAAGGCGCTTCTGGAAGCGGGCGTTCACTTTGGCCATCAGGCCAAGCGCTGGAACCCCAAGATGAAGCCGTACATCTTCACCGAGCGCAACGGCATCCACATCATCGACCTGCAGCAGACCGTGCCGCTGCTGGCGTCTGCGCACGCCTTCGTCGAGGATGTCACCAGCAAGGGTGGCAAGGTGCTGTTCGTCGGCACCAAGAAGCAGGCGCAGGATGTCGTTGAGCGCGAAGCGAAGCGCTCCGGTCAGTATTACGTCAACCGCCGTTGGCTGGGTGGCACGCTGACCAACTTCGTCACGATCCGCAACCGCTTGCGCTTCATGAAGCAGCTGCAGGGCGAGCAGGCACGCGGCGAATGGGATGTCCTGCCGAAGCAGGAGGCCGCCAAGAAGCTGGCCGAGCTGGAGCGCCTCGAGCGCACGCTGGGCGGCATGCGCGATATGACGCAGCTGCCGGGCGCCATCTTCATCATCGATCCCAAGCGCGAGCAGCTGGCGATCCACGAGGCGCGCCGCCTCGGGATTCCGGTGATCGCCGTCACCGACACCAACTGTGACCCGGATGACGCCGATTTCCTGATCCCGGCCAACGACGACGCGATCCGCGCCGTCCGCTTGCTGGCCGCCGGCATCGCCGACGCCGCGATCGAAGGCCGCACGCGCCACGACATCGAGCTGTCCGACCGCGATGGCGGCCCCAGCCGCCGCGACGAGGACCTGTTCAAGGCCTTCGCCGGGCAGGATGCCAACCCCGAAGCCGCCGAAATTGACGCTGAGGTCGCCAAGGCCGACGCCGAGGCCTAACCGCCTCACCCCAATTGATATCCATCGCCATGATGGGTCTGCGCCGTGTCAAACGGCCCGCAGGCCCGTCGTGGCGCGTAACGGAAAGAGAGAATTCATGGCCATTTCCGCAGCACAGGTGAAGGAGCTCCGCGAGAAGAGCGGAGCCGGAATCATGGATTGCAAGCGCGCGCTGGAGCAGACCGATGGAAACGTCGACAAGGCGATCCAGCTCCTGAACCAGCAAGGGCTCGCCAAGGCCGGGAAGAAGAGCGGCCGTGACGCGCTGCAGGGTCTGATCGAGCCATACATCCATGGCGCGGGCCGCATCGGGTCCCTCATTGAGGTCAACTGCGAGACCGACTTCGTCGCTCGCACTACAGATTTCAAGAATCTGGCGCATGACCTCGCCATGCAGGTTGCCGCCACGTCGCCGAAGTACGTCGCCATTGAGGACGTGCCAGAAGACGAGTGGGCAGCGCTGGAGAAGGAATACGGCAGTCGCGAGCAGGCCGTCGCTGGCGCCATCCTGTTGGAGCAGGCCTTCATCAAGGACGCCAAGCTGACCATCAACGACCTCATTCGCAGCAGCATCGCCAAACTCGGCGAGAACATCGTGGTGACGCGCTTCTCGCGTTTCGAAGTCGGACAGCGCGAAGCCGCAGCCGAAGAAGCGTAGGATCGGGCAGCATCTGGCCTGAGCGTGCGTCCTGAGCTTGTCGAAGGACCTCGTTCGAGCGAGGTCTGAGCGCAGAATAGGGCAGCAGCCGGCCATCGGCTTGCCACACAGGAGGGAAGGGTTCGTGACGGACGGAGTGTTCCAGCGAGTCCTGCTCAAATTGAGCGGCGAAGCGATGGTCGGCGAGTTTTCCTACGGTATCGACCCGGCGGTGGTCGATCAACTGGCCGAGCAGATCAAGCGAGTCTACGACCGCCAGATTCAGGTTGCCATCGTCATCGGTGGCGGCAACATCTGGCGCGGGCTGGCCGCCAGCAGCAAGGGCATGGACCGCGCCACCGCCGACTACATGGGCATGGTCGCCACCGTCCTTAACGCGCTGGCTTTGCAGGACGCGCTGGAGCAGCGCGAAGTCCACACCCGCGTCATGACCGCCATCGAGATGCACGAGGTCGCGGAGCCCTACATCCGCCGGCGCGCAATTCGCCACATGGAGAAAGGGCGCGTCGTCATTCTGGCGGCCGGCACTGGCAACCCCTACTTCACCACCGACACCGCCGCCGCCCTGCGCTCGCTGGAGCTGGACGCCGACGTGATGCTGATGGCCAAGAACAAGGTCGATGGCGTCTACTCGGCAGACCCGAACCTCGATCCCGCCGCGCGCCGCTACCGCCGCATCAGCCATCAGGAAGCGATCGAGCGCAACCTGAAGGTGATGGACACGTCCGCGCTGGCGCTGCTCCGCGAGAACGACCTGCCCATCGTCGTCTTCGATGTCTCCCAACCATCGGCCATCGAGCATGCGGCGCTGGGCCGGGAGATCGGCACCACGGTGCGCAGCGGCGCGGCGGAACTCTTCGAGATCTAGGTCCGGTTCGCGTCGCGCATCGTACAATCCCCAGATCACACCGGGAGCGCGCAGTTCCCGGAAGACCCAGTGGCCAGACGCGCGCTGTTGCGCGCCGGAGAAAGCACCATGATCAAGGACGTCCAGGATGACGCCGAAAGCCGGATGGGCAAGGCGCTCGACGCCCTCGGCCGGGACCTCAGCACCATCCGCACCGGTCGCGCTTCTCCAGCCCTCGTTGAACGGCTCGTCGTTGACTACTACGGCAGCTCCACGCCGCTCAATCAACTGGCCGGCATCTCGGTGCCAGAGCCCCGCCTGCTGGTCATCCAGCCGTGGGATAAGGGCGCCATGGCCGCCATAGAGAAGGCGATCCAGAAGTCAGAGCTCGGGCTGAACCCGACGAACGACGGCGTCGTCATCCGTATCGCCATTCCGCCCCTCACGGCGGACCGGCGCAAGCAGATGGTGAAAATGGTGCAAGGCCACGTGGAGGACGGCAAGGTCGCTATCCGCAACGTCCGGCGCGACGCCATGGGCCAGGTGAAGGAACTGCTCAACGAGAAGATGATCGGCGAGGATGACGAGCGCACTGCTGAAAAGCAGGTGGACGACCTCACCAAGCGCTTCGTGGCCGAAGCGGACAAGATGGGCAAGGCCAAGGAGCAGGAGCTCCTCGAAGTTTGACGCGCCGGTGTAGCCGGATGCGTGGTCTGCGCGGATTGCGCGAGGCTCCTCATGTCTGATCAATGGTCAGCCGACCAGAACCACGATGCCGAAGCCGCCAGCCAACCAGCGCGCCCGGCGCCGCTGCATGTCGCCATCATCATGGATGGCAATGGCCGCTGGGCGACGCAGCGTGGTCTGCCGCGTTTGGCAGGCCACCAGCGCGGGACGGAGAACATCCGGCGTATCACCACCGCCGCAGTCGAACTGGGCGTCAAGTACCTGACACTGTGGGCCTTCTCGACCGACAACTGGCGGCGCCCGCAGGACGAGATTCAGGGCATCCTCGCCATCCTCAGCGATGTGCTGGAGCGCGAGACCGACGAACTCCACCGGCAGGGCGCGCGTCTGCGCCACATCGGCAGTCTGGAGGGTCTGGAGCCGGAGCTGCGCGATGCCGTGCTTGGCGCGGTTGCCCGCACAGCGGAGAACGACCGTCTGGTGCTGACGCTGGCGTTCAATTACAGCGGCCGTCAGGAGATGCTGGCGGCGATCCGCAGCCTCGTCGCCAGTGGGATGCCACCGGAGCAGATCGACGAGGCGGCGGTCCAGGCGCATCTGTTCACCAGCGATCTCCCCGATCCGGATCTCATCATCCGCACCTCCGGCGAGCACCGCACCAGCAACTTCCTCCTCTGGCAGTCCGCCTACGCGGAACTGCTCTTCACCCCCACCCTCTGGCCGGATTTCGGCGCGGAGGACCTCCGCCACGCGGTCGACGAGTACGGCCGCCGGGAGCGCCGGTTCGGCGGCGTCGAGGCCGTGACCTCGTCCCCTTCCCTGCTTAGCCACTCCTGACAATGCAGCGGCGCCTCGTCGGTTCCGTCTTCGTGGTCGCGGCGGGGCTCCTCCCGGCTCTCGTGGGCGGGCCGCTCTTCGCGCTACTGATGGTGATTTTGGGCGTCGTTGCGCTCCGCGAATTCTCCGCCCTGCACCGCACAGCGCCCACCAGTGGCGCGGCGCTGTGTGGCTGTGCCGCCGTCGTCCTTGCCGGGGCCAGCGCCCTGTACGCGCGCCCATTGCTTATTCCCGCAGCGTTCCTGGCCTCGATCCTCCCGCTGATCACCTACCTCCCGCGAACGGGGCAATCGGGCGCCGCCGAGACCTGGGCGTGGGGCGTTGCCGGCAACGTGTACGTAGCGACCCCGGTGTTCGCCGCCATCACCCTCCGACAGGTCAACGGCGTCACCACTTCCGGAGAATGGGTGACATGGGCGCAGACCCTGGCCATTGGCTGGCCGCCAGCTGTTGCGGGCCTCGCCTGGGCACTGGCGGTCATCCTTGGCACGTGGGCCGGAGACTCCGCGGCCTACCTGACCGGCCGCGCATTCGGCCGCCACAAGCTCGCCCCCGCCGTCAGCCCCGGCAAGACGATCGAAGGTTCGCTTGGCGGCCTTATCGCCACTGCCGTGGTCAGCGCGCTCGTGTTCGGAGCGAGTGGCGTGCTGCCCTGGTGGAGTGGCGCGCTGGTCGGCCTCGTCATCGGCGTCGCCGGGCAACTGGGGGATCTCAGCGAGTCGTTCCTCAAGCGGCAGGCCGGCGTGAAGGACAGCGGCAGCCTGATTCCTGGCCACGGCGGCATGCTCGACCGTATCGACGCGCTGCTCTTCGCCTTCCCGGCGGCGCTCCTCGCGTGGTGGCTTGTGGCTGGAGGCGCCTGGTGATCCAATCCTCGTCTAATCGACCGATTCGGCTCAGCGTGCTCGGGTCCGCAGGATCCGTAGGCACACAGACGCTGGATGTCGTCGCAGACCACCCCGAGCTTTTCGCGGTGGTAGCGCTGGCCGCCCGTCAGGACTCCCCCCTGTTTCGTGAGCAGGTGGCGACCCATCGGCCGGAAATCGTCTCGCTCAAGCATTCCCCAAACGCCGATTTCCCGGTAACACGGGGCACGGAGGTCCTGAGCGGTGACTGGGGCCTGACCGCCGCCGCCGTTCACCCGGACGCAGACATCGTGGTGGTGGCCACCTCTGGCCACGACGCCATCGTCCCGACCATCCACGCGATCAAGGCCGGCAAGATCATCGCGCTGGCGAACAAGGAAACTCTCGTCTGCGCTGGCGACATCATCATGCCGCTTGTTCGTGCCGCCGGGCGCCCGCTGCGCCCTGTTGAT
>JASGGF010000103.1:0-13706 GCA_047605145.1 Thermomicrobiales bacterium
GGGCGGTAGGCGGTGAGCGGGCGGTCATCCACCAGCAGGAACACCTCCTGCAACTCATGGTCGATGAGGGGGGGGTGCTCCGTCACCGAAATGCGGGTTCCCAAGCTCCGCAGGCGTAGATCGGCAGCGGGCAAGCCAATTTCCTCCTCGATTTCGCGCATCGTTTCCGCCAGCGTTTCGCCCGCGCGGTAGTGGCCGCCGACCGTTGTGTCGTAATGATCGGGCCACGAGTCCTTGGCGGCGGAGCGGCGCTGAAAGAGCAGGTACGGCTCCCCGGCTTCGCCCCGGCCGGCGATCCAGACGTGCAGCGCGCGGTGCCAGTCGCCGTCGCGGTGGACGTCGCCACGGCGCTTGACGACGCCGGTTGGCGCGCCATCGGCGGTCAGGACGTCGAATGGTTCGCCGGGGTCTTGCGCCAGTTCCGCAGTCTCCATCATTGTGGTGTCATGTCCCTCGTGTACCATCGTGCGCCATCGCCCCGAACGCATCGTACGTCTGGAGGCCGCCATGCGGCGTCATCCGCAACCGACGGAATTCGGCTTCGCGACCGGTCCTTACGTCCCGAAGGCCCGGCCCCGGCCATTTTGGCGCACGCTGCTGTTCGCGGCGCTGCTGGCGCTCATTCCGGGCGTTGGGCCGGGGATGAGCGCGGTTTACGTTGACCGGCGCGATGACCCGGAGTCATTCGACGCCGTGCGGGCGCTGGTGACCGCGGTGATCCAGCTGGTGGCAGTGGTGCTGGTAGCAGCGCTGATCTGGCTGGTGCTGGTGGTCGTGCTGGGCATCAGCGTGCAGTTTGTGCCGCAGGTGACGGGGCCGGCGGGGTAGGGCGGGCAACGAACAGGCGTTATCGAGATTCGCGCACCCGCTCTTCAAGCTCCGGATGTCTCCTCCGATAGTCCTCCAGCTGCCGAGAGAGGGGGCGTACCGGCTGCACCTGCACAAGGAGGCCGTCGACCTGCATGTCGACGATGCGATCCAGCACGACCGCATAAACCTCGTCGGCGTCTTCAAGATCGATCGTTACCATGAGCCAGAACCACCCTGGATCGGGGGCGCTCACAATTTCAAACGTTGCTTCCGGGTACTGTTCTCGAATCATTCCTTCAAGTTCGTGCAGCGCGGCCAGCGTTGCAGACGAAGGGATCGGCTCGCTTGATGTCGAAATCATGGGGTTATCCGTTTCTCTGAATCGTCTGGACAAATTCCCTGCACCGGCGGAGTGCGCGAAAGGCCTGGGTCTCAGCGACTCGTTCCGACGAATAGTCTGCCTGATTGCGCAAGTGCTGCAGATCAGAAAGCGTGCTCCTAAACTCTGAGGGGAAGCGCTTTCGGCGGCCTATGAGCACGCCGGAGAACTGAGACTGGACGCCTTCGTGGCCCCACCCGCCGCGCGCGGGGCGGATATCTTCGCGCAGCAAAGCCGCAATCGCCGCCTGAAAGCAACTGTAGTAGCAGCGATTGGCGCAGCTATTGTACCGGCCCGCCGCGAACTCACTTTCGGCGCACTGCAGATTCTCAAGGGACTTTTCAAGAAACAGGTCGGCCTCGTTCATTCCTCCGGGGTTTCCCAGAACAGCCCCATGCGCGCGTTGGTGCCGCCATCGACGTAGAGCGTCTGCCCGGTGATGAAGGCGGCTCCGTCGCCAGCGAGGAATGCGACGGCGGGCGCAATGTCGCGCGGCACGCCGACGCGGCCAATCGGCAGCAGCGTGTGGCCGAAATCGGTGGTATAGCCCGGCATGTTGAAGTAGCGCGGCACCTCGATCACGCCGGGGCCGATGGCGTTGACCCGTACGCCGCGCGGCGCCAGTTCGATGGCCAGCGAGCGCGTGAAGCCGATCACGGCGCCCTTGGTGCCGGCGTAGGCGGCGTGATTTGGGAAGCCGCCGCCGCCGTGGATGGACGTGATGTTGATGATCGAGCCGTGGCCGGAGTCGATCAGTGCGGGCAGAGCAGCCTGCGCGAGAAAGAAATAGCCCTTCATGTTCAGGTTGAACATCTCGTCGTACAGCGCTTCAGTGGTTTCCTCGAAGGGCTGGGCGCGGGTGACGCCGGCGTTGTTGACGAGGATATCGAGGCCGCCGAGGGCTTCGATCGCCTCGCCGACGACCCGCTCGCAATCGCCGACGAAGCGCAGATCGCCCTGCAGCGCCACCGCCTCGCCGCCCGCCGCCGTGATCTCGGCCATCGCGGCGTGCGCGCCGGCGCCGCTGCTGCCGTAGTGCAGCGCCACGCTGGCGCCCTGCCGCGCCAGTTCGCGGGCGATACCCTCGCCGATGCCGATCCCTGCGCCGGTGACGAGCGCCTTGCGGCCCTGCAGTGTGCTCATGCCTCGTTCCCCTCCCGATGCGTCGTTGTGTCGTTTCCGTCGATAACGGCTTGCAGCCACGGCGCGGTCGCCGCGATGAGTTGCCGTTGCTCATCAATGGTGGTTGGCCCCACGATGGCACGATACGCCAACAATCCCAGCAGTAGCGAGCCGATCAGTTCGGCGCGCTCACGGGGGTGAGGACCCGGAAGCTCTGCCGCCAGCGGCTCCACGAACCCGGCCGAAATCGCATCGCGCAGTGTCTGCCGGGCGAAGTCGTTGCCCGCTGAACGCAGCAGCGCCTGCAGGGGATCATGGCCGGTCTCTATCGGCTTCATGATGGCAGACATGAGGAGGCGCTCGGCCAACGACGAGCGGTCACCGGCGAAAAGGGTGCGCATGTCGAACTTGCCGCCAATGGCCTCGCGGAACAAACCTTCCTTGGACCCGAAGTACCGGTTGATCAGCGCCGGGTCGATGCCGGCCATTGACGCGATCTCCCGCACCCCCACCTGATCGTAGCTCTCCTGCGCGAAGCAGTCGCGTGCTGCTTCCAGAATCGCCTGCCGTGTTGCTGGCGCCGAGCGCTTGCGCGAGGAGGCGGGGTTGCAGTGGTCATCGTTCATCATCTCGGAGATCCCATTGAGCTTCCCGGCAGTTGTAGTCAACACCTGTTGACAATTGGGTATGACGCCGCTATCGTACCGCATGTCAACGCATGTTGACTTTCCAGGTAGGAGGTTCTGATGAAGTTCAGCATTACCGTTCCCCGGTTCGTCTACGACGGCGGCGACGCCGCAATTGGCCCGGAGTTTGCCGCGCTGGCGCGAGACGCAGACGCTGGCGGGATCGATACCCTGTGGGTGATGGACCACTTTCTCCAGATCCCGATGGTGGGCGAGATTGATGAGCCGATGCTGGAGGGGTACAGCACGCTGGCGTTTGCTGCCGGCGTCACGGAGCGCATCCGGCTTGGCACGCTAGTGACTGGCGCCACCTACCGCCGCCCTGGCCTGCTGGTGAAGACTGTGACGACGTTGGACGTACTTTCTGGCGGCCGCGCCTGGTTCGGCGTAGGCGCCGGCTGGTTCGAGCGAGAGCATCTGGCGCTTGGCGTGCCATTCCCGTCCACGAGCGAGCGGTTCGAGCGCCTGGAGGAGACGCTGCAGATCGCGAACCAGATGTGGTCTGACAACGATGGCCCCTTCCAGGGCAAGCACTTCCAGTTGGCCGAGACGCTCTGCCAGCCCCAGCCCGTTGGGCACGCCCACCCGCCCATCCTGATTGGCGGTGGTGGCGAGAAGAAGACGCTACGGCTGGTGGCAAAGTACGCGGACGCCTGCAATCTGTTCGCCATGCCGACGGATGAAGGCATGACGGAACTGCGGCACAAACTGGATGTGCTGCGCGAGCACTGTGAGCGGGAAGGGCGCGACTACGCCGCCATCGAGAAGACCGTGATGGGGCCGATGCCGGGCGACGATGCACACCAGATGGTGATTCCGGTGGCGGCGTTCCAGGAGTTCGTCGAGCAGTTGAGCGGGCTGGACATTGATACCTACATCGTGCCGGCCATCGACCGCCCGCATCTGGACACGCTGATCACCGCCTCGGAATCGCTGCGCACCGCCGGGGCCGCCGCGTAGACTTCCGAGGTCTGTCTCGCCCTGGAGGTCTGTTCGTTGATGCAAGATCCGCCTTCCGGCGCGCTGGAGAATGCCGCCAGGGTGACACCTGTGGCGCCAGCGGTGGATCTGGAGACGGAGCAGGCTCTGGTGGCGGTGGACCGGGAGCCGATCACGGCGCGCGTGGTCTCCCGCATTCGGGAAATCCCCGGGCTTCCTGGCGAAGAATCAGGTTCCTGGCGGGCGGCGGAAGTCGCGTTGGCGGAGATCGCCGCCGCCCGTCAGGGCGCGCCCATTGACCGGAGCCGGCTGGAGCAGGCGGTTGCGCTGGTGCGTGAAACGCTGCTGGAGGCCGCCGACGCGGCGGACAACGCCTCTCGGCGCGCCCGGGCCATGGCGGAGGTGCTGGATCTGGCGGCGCAGTCGCTGACCGATGGCACGACGCCGGCGCTCGTCTCGCCAGCCTCCACGGCGATCGCCTCCCTCAGCGCGCGCGAGCGCGAAGTGCTGGCGCGGGTGGCGGCGGGGAAGACGAACCGCGCGATTGCCGAAGAGTTGTACCTCTCCCCGAACACGGTCAAGACGCACGTCTCGGCGCTGCTACGCAAGCTCGATGTGCATTCCCGCTCGCAGCTGGCGGCGCTGGCGACGCAATCGGGCGTGTAAACGCCGGTTCAATGCCGCAGCAAAAGCGAAGAGGGTCGCCGGCAAGAACACCGGCGACCCTCTCTGTGTCGTGAAGCGATCTGCGTTACCCGTTCGAGCGGTAGTTCGGGGCCTCGCGGGTGATGACCACGTCGTGCGGGTGGCTCTCGCGCAGGCCGGCCGAGGTGATGCGCACGAACTTCGTGTCGTGCTTCAGGGCCGGGATATCGGCGGCGCCGACGTAGCCCATGGCCGAGCGCAGGCCGCCGGTGAGCTGGTAGAGGAGGTTGCCGACGGGGCCCTTGTAGGCGACGCGGCCCTCGATGCCTTCCGGCACCAGCTTCTGGATGTTGCCGACGCCCTCCTGAAAGTAGCGATCCTTGGAGAAGGAGCGGGCCTTCATTGCGCCGATGCTGCCCATGCCCCGGTATTCCTTGAAGCGCTCGCCCTGATAGAGCACCACCTCGCCCGGGCTTTCGTCCACGCCGGCCAGCAGCGAGCCCAGCATCACGGCGTCGGCGCCGGCGGCGATCGCCTTGGCGATGTCGCCGGAGTACTGGATGCCGCCATCCGCGATGACCGGGATGCCGTGCCGCGCAGCGGCCTGCGCGCAGTCGAGCACGGCGGTCACCTGCGGCACGCCGACACCGGCGACCACGCGAGTAGTGCAGATGGAGCCGGGGCCGACCCCGACCTTGACCGCGTCCGCCCCGGCCTCGATGAGCGCGAGGGTCGCGGCGCCGGTGGCGACGTTGCCGGCCATGACATCGACGCCGGAGGAGCGCTTGATCCGGGTGACCGTCTCCAGCACGGAGCGGGAGTGGCCGTGGGCGGTGTCGACGACCAGCAGGTCGACGCCCGCTTCCACCAGCGCCTGCGCGCGCTCGTCGGCATCGGCGCCGACGCCAACGGCGGCGCCCACGCGCAGCCGCCCCTTGGCGTCCTTGGTGGCGTTCGGGAACTGGATGCGCTTCTGGATGTCCTTGACGGTGATGAGACCAGTGAGGAACCCGCGCTCATCGACGACGGGCAGCTTCTCGACGCGATGCTTGTGCAGGATCGATTGCGCCTCATGCAGCGTGGTGCCGGTGGGGGCGGTAATCAGGCCCTCGCTGGTCATCACCGCGCTGACCGGCTGATCGACGTTATCGACGAAGCGCAGGTCGCGGTTCGTGAGGATGCCCACGAGGTGGCCGGCTTCGTCGGTAATCGGCACGCCGGAGATGTGATAGCGCTCCATCAGGGCCAGCGCGTCACGCACCAGCGCGTCAGCGCGCAGGGTGACCGGCTCCACGATCATGCCCGATTCGGAGCGCTTGACCTTGTCGACCTCCAGCACCTGATCCTCGATGGAGAGGTTACGGTGGATGATGCCCAGACCCCCTTCGCGCGCCAGCGCGATCGCCATCCGTGCTTCGGTCACGGTGTCCATGGCGGCGGAGAGAATGGGAATGGCGAGCGCGATGGAGGGTGTGAGGCGGGTGGCGGTGTTGGCGGCGGCCGGCAGCACTTCAGACTGCGCGGGCACCAGCAGCACGTCGTCGAAGGTCAGGCCAAGTCCGGCGAATTTTGCGGACTCCGTAAACGTGGAGTCTGCTGATTCATCCCACGTGGCGATATCGATATCGGAAATCCTGAACGTGCGTGGTTCCGTGGCAGTCATACGTTGCGCTCCTCCTCTGCCGTCTGCTCGTGCCGATGTCGTGGGGAAAGCTGTAGCCGGGCGCCCAGCTCCGCGACGAACGCCTCGTACGCTTCGGCGCCGCGTGAGTTGGGATCGTATTCCACGATAGCCTGACCATACGAAGGCGCCTCCGCCAGGCGCACTGATCTGGGAACGACCACACCAAACATGCGGTGGGGAAAATAGCGCCTCACCTCGTCCACCACGTGGGCGGAAAGCCGGGTGCGCGCGTCGAACATGGTCATCAGAACGCCGGTCACATCGAGCGGCGGGTTGAGCCCCCGCTTGACGAGGTCGACGGTCGTCATCAATTGGCCGAGCCCCTCAAGCGCCAGAAACTCGCACTGGATGGGGACGACGACGGAACGGGCGGCGGTCAGCGCGTTGACCGTGAGCAACCCCAGCGACGGGGGGCAATCGATGAGCACGACATCGTACTGCGGCAGAATCGGTCGCAGGGCCTCCCGCAAACGGGTTTCGCGGTGGGACGCCTCGACCAGTTCGATTTCGGCGCCCGCCAGCATCGGCGTGGAGGCGACGAGGTCGAGGTTCGGTCGTTGCGAGGGGATCGCGGCATCGGCGAGCGGTAGCCCTTCCACGAGGACATCGTAGATGGAGGCGCTGACGGCGTTCTTGTCGATGCCCAGCGAGGAGGTGGCGTTGCCCTGCGGGTCGGCGTCGATGAGCAGCGTGCGGTAGCCGCGCTGCGCCAGCGAGACCGCACTATTGACGGCCGAGGTCGTCTTGCCGACGCCACCCTTCTGGTTGGCGAACGCTACGACCGGCGCAACACCGGGCGCAGGACCGCCCGAAGACGTCCCGGGCTGGGCCGTCTCGTCAGGGCTCGCCGCCAGTGTGCTGATCATGGGTGTGCCGTCCGCAGGGTGCGCTCTCCTTTCGCCGATGGTAGCACCGGCCTCCGGAGGGAACCACAGCCGGCGAGCCGGAATGCGTCCGAACGGGACCTAGCGCTTGAGCATGTTGCTGGCGAACCAGACGACGTTGGCCGGGCGCTCGGCAAGACGGCGCATGAGGTACATGTACCACTGCGGGCCGTAAGGCGTGGCGATCAGCGTGCGCTGCCCGGAGCGCGCCAGATCGAGCTGGTACTGCGGGCGCACGCCGTAGAGCATCTGGATTTCGTAGTGGTCGTTGCCGTAGCCGTGGCGGGCCGCGTAGCCCCGGATGTGGTCGATGATGCGCTGGTCGTGGGTGGCGATGGCGGTGAACGGGTTGTTGGTCAGCATCCGCTCCGCCAGCTCGACATAGGCGCGGTCCACGTCCGCCTTGTCCGGGTAGGCGATATCGGCGGGCTCAAGGTAGGCGCCCTTGACCAACCGCAGGTTCGGCCCCAGCGGCTCCAGCGACTTCAGATCGTCCGGGGTGCGGTAGAGATACGACTGCAGCACCGTGCCGACGTTGTCGTGGCCATCGGCGCGCAGGCGGCGGTAGATGTCCAGCGTGGCATCGACCAGCGGCGAGTCTTCCATATCCATGCGGATGAAGGCGCCGTAGTGCGCGGCGTGCTCCAGAATCTCGGTGACATTGCGGTAGGCGAGCTCTGGGCTCAGGTTCAGGCCGAGCTGCGTCAGCTTCAGGGCGATGTTGGTCTGCAGCCTTTCGGCTGCGATGCGGTCCAGATCGCGCTTGTACTCATCAACGACCGCGCGCACGGCGGCTTCGTCGCGGACGCCTTCGCCGAGCAGGGTGGTGTTCGTGCGCAGACCCTTCTGGTTCAGGTCGCGCAGCACCGGCACGGCTTCGTCGAACGACTCGCCGGCCACGAAGCGGGCGGCGCCGAGCCGCATGCCGTGCTGCTTGACGACGTTGGCGACCGCCGGATTGCCCGTGGCGGCCAGAATGCCGGAACGGAAGATGGGGTTCAGGTCTTGCGCGGAGATGGGGAATCGTGAACCGGTCGCTGCCACGGGGCGCTCCTCATGCATGAGGTCTGGGATCCTTGCGGATCGTTCTGGCAGCGAATAGTAGCCGGGTCCGATTCGTGCCGGGCGCCCGGTTACCCGCCTGCTGCTACTGGCAACGCCGCGTTGATTTCGTCGCGCAGGGCCCTAGCGGCTGTTCGCACCGCATCCTGCCAATCAGCGCCGGCTTGCTCTCCCGCGAAGATCACCGAGCGGGAGGCGGAAAGCAGCAGCCCGGCGCCGGTGGTATCCAGCCCGACCGCGAGGGAGCCAACGATATCGCCGCCTTGCGCGCCGATGCCGGGCAGCAGGATCGGCTGCTCCGGGCAGCGTTCGCGGATCTGGGCGAGTTGGTAGGGGTAGGTGGAGCCAACGACCAGCCCGAGCGTGGCCGGCCAGCGCTCTGCCCACGCGGCGACGCGGTCCGCGACCGTCAGGTAGAGCGACTGCTCCCCACCCTCGGTCACCACCGGCATGTCCTGCAGGTCTCCAGAGCCGGGGTTGCTGGTCTTGCAGAGCACGAAGATGCCACGGTCGCCCCGGCTCAGGTACGGCGCCAGTGAGTCCTCTCCCATATAGGGGTTGACCGTGATGGCGTCGAAGTCCCACGCGTCGAAGTACCCGGCGGCGTAGGCGACAGAGGTGTTGGCGAGATCCCCGACCTTGCAGTCCAGCAGGGCCGGGATGTGGCGAGGGATGAGTTTGCGCGTTTCGGCGAGCGCCAGCAGGCCGGGCACGCCGTACGCCATGTAGAAGGCGAGGTTGGGCTTGTAGGCGTAGACCAGATCGGCGGTCGCGTCGATGATTCCGGCGTTGAAGGCCACCAGTGTGCGGGTAATGTCGTCGCCGGAGCGGAGCGGCGCCGGCAGGCGGCCAAGTTCGGGATCAAGTCCGACGCACATCAGGCTGTCATTGGCCGCGCGGGCGCCATCCAGCAGTGCCCGGAAGGCTCCATCTCCATCAGATCCCATCAGCTGCTCCCTTCTCGTGCGCCACAAGTTGTGTCACAAAGGCAATATCGGCAACTCACCCGGCTGAAAAGTGTACGTACACCCCGGCGGGCTGTGACATTTGCGCCATTGCGCCCGGTGTTAGGATGGATGTCAGGGGAAGCCGCGTCAAGGCGCGGGATGCCAGTCGCTGTGGGGGCGCTGGCTCAAGGGGAAGGGTAGTTGGCTACGCCTGACATGATGGTGCAGGGCACGGCGGTATTGCCGGAATACGATGAGCTTTCCGGCGTGCGGCTGCCGACCATGGCGGATGTGCGGCAGGCGCAGCAGGTGCTGAGGCCACTGTTGCAGCCTTCTCCGCTGCTGAGTAACCCGGCGCTGGATGCGCGCCTTGGGTTCCCGGCGTTGCTGAAGTGCGAAAACCTGAACCCGACCGGCGCCTTCAAGATCCGGGGCGGGCTCTTTCTGATGAGCCTCCTGACCGACGAGGAACGGGCGCGCGGCGTGGTGACCGCCTCGACCGGCAATCACGGCCAGTCCATTGCGTGGGCGGCGCGGGACGCCGGTGTGCCGGCCACTATCTGGGCGCCAGCGGCGGCGAACCCGCTCAAGGTCGCGGCGATGCGGCGACTGGGCGCCGAAGTGGTCCAGTTTGGCGCGGATTTCGACACCGCTCGGGTAGCGGCGGCGGAGAGCGCGGCCGAAAACGGCGCCACGTTCATTGCCAGCGCGAATGATTGGCGTCTGATTGCGGGTGTGGCGACGTATACCGTAGAGATGCTCGAAGCCGCCCCGGACCTCGATGTGCTCATCGTGCCCATCGGTGGCGGCTCCGGGCTGGCTGGCGCCTGTCTCGCCGGCAAATCGTTGAAGCCGGAATTGCGCATCATCGGGGTGCAGGCAGTCGGCGCGCCGGCGGTCTACGAAAGCTGGAAGCGTCGTGAACTGCTGCAATTCGACGACACGAACACCTTCGCAGAGGGGGTGGCGACCCGGGTGGCGTTCAGCCTGCCGGCGCAGATCATCTGGCGGCTGCTGGACGACTTCCGGTTGGTGACCGACCAGCAGATGCGGCAGAGCATCCTGACGCTGCTGGAAACCACGCACACGCTGGCGGAAGGCGCAGGCGCTGCGGCGCTGGCGGCGGCCCACGCCATGCGAGAGGAACTGGTGGGGAAGAAGGTGGGAATCGTTGTGTCCGGGGGGAATCTGACCCTGGACGCTCTGGCGGAAACGCTCGCGATGGAGCAGCCCTGGTGACGTCGCTACGAGATTGGCTGGGATTTCGGCGGCGCGAGAGCGCGGGGGACACGGTCCTCTACATCGCACGCGAGGTCACGGACCGGCAGCGGTCGGTGCAGTCCGGGCTGGCGGAAATCCGCGACCCCCGGGTCCTGGACCGGCTGGACGCTGAGGACTTCGAGGGGCTCGATGTCGTCATCGAGGAGCAGGCCGACGAGGACCGCGAGTACGCGGTGGTGCTGGCCCGCCTGACGCTGGCGGCCGCCAAGGCCAAGGGCTTCGATGACCAGATCGTCGATGCGTCCCTGCGGCTGGATACCCTGCTGCCTGGCGATGACCCGAGCCATGAGCGCGACCGCCTGCTGCGCGAGGCGTATGGCATCGCCCAGCGCGTCGGCTACGTCGAGGGCGGCCGGGCGGCGCTGAGCCGGCTGGGGATGCGCGCGCTTGACGCTGGCGACAGCGAGCGGGCGCGCGGCCTGCTGGTGCAGCAGCTGGAGCTGGGCGATGAGGAAGACGACGATATCGCCGAGGTGAACGCGGCGATTGCGCTGGGCGATCTGCTGCGCAAGGAAGGCGAGCGCAACGAGGCGCAGGCGCTGTTCCGCCGGGCCGGTCGTGCTGCGCAGCGGCAGGACAACCAGCACGGCATCGCCGAGGCGCTGGTGCGTCAGATCGAGATGCTGCCGCGGAATACTGATCTCGAAACGCTGGCGGCGCTGCAACGGCAGGCGTCGGAGGCGGCGCGGCGCACGGCCGACCTCGGCCTGCAAAGCCGGATCACGATCAGCCTGGCCGAGACCCTGCGCCGCAACGGCAAGATCCCCGAGGCGGTGGCGCAGCTGGAAGAGGGGCTGGCGGTCAGCCGCCAGATCGGCGACCTGGCGATGGAGGCGCGCTGCCTGACAGCGCTGGCCGAGATCGAGCAGAGCCGGGGCCGCATTGCGGCGGCGGCACACCATGAGCGCGACCTCTCGGTACTGGAAGACCGGCGCGGCAACCGGGGCGCGGCAGCGGACTGGTCGATCCGCGCGGGCACCTCGCTGCTGGACCTGGACGAGGTCTCCGGCGCGCTGGAGGGCTTCAACCGGGCGCTGCAACTGGCGACCTCCGCTGGGGATATCACGCTGGAGCAGCGGGCGCTGGGCGGCATCGGCATGGCCTATGCGCGGGCAGGCCGCCGGAGCGAGAGCCTGGAAAATCTGATGCGCGCGCTGGACCTGGCGCGGGCGGCCCGCGACCGGCGGCACGAGGCGCGCTGGCTGGCGACGCTGGGGCAGGCGCTGTGGCGCTTCGAGCAGCCGCAGGAGGCCATGCGTGCTCTCAACGACGCGTTCAGTGCGGCGCAATTGGTGGACGATCTGGCGTTGCAGGCAAACGTGCTGACCCAACTGGGCCGCATGTACGCTGCCAGCGGGCAGACCGCCCGCGCCAAGGAGTGCTACGCCAACGCGTATTCGCTGAACAAGCGGCTGGGGCAGACGGAAGAGCAGATCGATCTGCTCAACCTGCTCTCGGTGCTGGCGGCGGAAACCGGGCAGCTGCAGGCGGCAGCAGCCTTCGGGGACCAGGCGCTGCGGCTGGCGGCGCAGGGGAGCGACCGCCTGACCGAGGCCCGCATCCGCATCCGCCAGGGCCGGCTCAGTATGGCGCGCGGCGAAACGAGCGCGGCGCTCGATCACTTCGCGCACGGGGTGGCGCTGGCCGAGGCGCTGGGGCAGTCGGCGCTGGCGGCGCAGGCGTTGACGGCGCAGGCTGCCGCGCAAGCGTCGCTGAATGACAGTGGCGCCCAGGCAACCTACCGCCGGGCGCTAAGCCAGTCGCGCGATTCAGGAGACGCAGCTGCCGAAGCGAACGCGGCGCTGGGTCTCGGGCAGCTGCTGGTGACGCAGGGGGCGCGTGTCGAGGGCGGGCAGATGCTGCAGGAAGCTAGCGCCGCCGCCCGCCGCATGGGGCCGAAGGGGATCAATCTCGCGCGGCGCGCGGAGGAAATTCTGATCAGCATGGGGCCAATCGAGGCCTCGGCGGCGGCTTCGCTGCGGGTGGTGGATTTGCCCCGGCGTCCGGAGCAACCCCGCGTGCCGGAGTTGGATCTGGACGAGGGCGCTGCCCCGCCGCCGGAAGCGACGGACAGCGGCGGCGACTCGGTCTTCCGCGAAACGACGCTGCCGCCGCTGTAGACGGGCTCCGGGAGAACGGCGCTCGGCAGGCTCGCGGCCCGACCGAAAGCGCTCGTTCCGGCGGGCGGCTGTATCGCCACACCTGCCATCTGGACGTACGTACGGTCTGACGGTACACTGCAAGCTACCGCAGCTGACGACGTATTTCCCGCAAGAACGCTGGTTGTTTCGCCCGCCGCCGAGCAACCCGGTCTTGTTCCAACAGGTGGCCCGGCCGCGCCGGGCAGGTGGCTACCGATGCGTCGCCCGAGCGTTGCCGCCGCCGGGTTCGCCCTGGCCGATGGTCAGGCTGTCGATCCAGACGGAATCGTCTTTGTCGCCTCTGGTCCGGACCGCTTCGGCCGGACCATGCTGGCCTGTGTCGAACCAGGCGCCTCCTCTGCGCGCGGACGCGAATTGGCCGCGCTCGCGCTGCGGACGTTGCGCGCCAGCTTCGCGGCACACCCCGGCGCGCCCACCGATGCCTTGTTGGCGGCCTTCGCCGCCGCCAATACGCTTGTCCTCTCCGAAAACCGCGATTTCACGGGCCGCCGGGAGCGGCGAGTCTCCGTCGGCGCGACCGCCGTCGTCCTGTGCGGCCGCGAGGTGTACGTGGCGCAGGCGGCGCCGTCGCAGGCGATCCTCGTGCAAGACGGGCGGGTCTACGCGTTCCCGGACCTCGCCTCGTGGGGCGGCGCTTATGCGCCAGACGCCATCGTGCCCGAGAGCCTGCCTCTGGGGCTGGCGGAAGACGCCGCTACGCAGGTGTTTCGCTCGGAAGCGGCGGTGGGTGACCTGATCGCCCTGTGCGCCACCAATCTGGGCCAACGCCTTGGGCAGGAGGCAGACGAGGCTGCAGCCCTGTGGCCGGCGCGCGTCCTGACCGCTGACCTTGAGGGCTCGGTTGACCGGCTCGAACGGCTGATGGCGCGAGAGGGGATCGCGACTTCATTCGCGGTAGTCGCGACGGTGACGAGTGTTGGGGGCCGGTGGAGCGGCGCGCCGCGCGCGGGCCGGAGCGGCGCTGTGACGCCGGCGGATGACGAGCTGGCGCGTGATCTGCGCCCTCCGTTTGGCGTCGCCGCGCGGGATGCCGTGATTTCGGCAGCGGAGCGGCTGCCCCGCCGCTCCCCGCAGCTTGACGACAGCGCCGCTCGCCGCCGGGCGG
>JASGGF010000104.1:0-13638 GCA_047605145.1 Thermomicrobiales bacterium
CATCCGGCGTGGGCAAGGACTCGGTGATCGAGCGCCTGCGGCCGCACCTGAAGGATGAGTACTTCGCGGTGACCGCCACCACGCGGATCCGCCGGCCGGGCGAGGCGGAAGGGGTTCACTACCACTTCCTGTCGGAAGCCGAGTTTCAGGAGAAGCTGGGGGAAGGCGAGTTTCTGGAATCCGCCTCAGTGTATGGCAACCACTACGGCGTGCTGCGGAGCCCGGCGCGCAAGGCGTTGGCGGAAGGGAAGCACGTCTTCTTCAAGGTCGATGTGCAGGGCGCGGCGGCGATCCGGCGCCTCGTGCCAACGGCGGTGTCCATCTTTCTGGCGCCAGAGTCCGCCTCGACGCTGTTGCAACGGTTGAAGCACCGTAAGACCGATGACCCGGCCGTGCTGATGACGCGCTTTGCCACGGCCACCCGCGAACTCGCGGCGGCGGCGGATTTCGATTACGTGATTTTCAACCGGCAGGACCAACTCGACGAGGCGTTGCAGGAGATTCTGTCGGTCGTCCGGGCGGAGACGGTGCGCACGGCGCAGCCTCGCGTTCAGCTCTAGCCGGGCCGCCCCGTTACGGTTCCAGTGGCCCCTCGACCGGTTCGTCTTCGGGTACGCGCACGATGGTGGACTTGTCCTCGACCCGGTCGATGAACAGGATGCCATCGAGGTGGTCGATCTCGTGCTGCAGGACGCGCGCGCCCCAGCCGAATGCCTTGATGCGGATCGGGTTGTTGTCGAGGCCGATTGCCTTGACGGTCACGACCTCGGCGCGCGGCACCTCACCGGTCCAGCCGGGGATGCTGAGGCACCCCTCGTAGCCGAGGACGCGGCCACGAGCGCGGACGATCTCGGGGTTGACCAGCGCCAGCGAGATTTCCGGTTCGTCGCTCTCCTGATAGTCTGCGGGCACATGCACCCAGATCATACGGCGGAGCACGCCGACCTGCGGCGCGGCGATGCCGACGCCCGGCGCGTCGATCATCGTGTCATACATATCCGCCGCCAGCGCCCGCAGGCTGTCATCAACGCTGCGCACTTTATGCGACTTCTGCCGCAGGCGGGGATCACCTTCGAGAATGATATCGAGCAGGGCCATAGGACAGAGAACTCCGGCGAAATGTCAGCGGGTGTCGCAATCGCGCCACGGCGACGGGCGACCGCGGCGCGAAAAAGTCGTTCAGGCCACCAGACCGTTGGCTGGCGCTAGGGCTGCTTCTCGAAGGTTCCGGCAGGCTGCCCATCGAGCGTGATTTCGAGGGACCCCGGCTCGCCCTCAATGGTAAAGCCCACCGTGGTCGTGCCTTCGGCGGCGATAGTTTCGCCGTCAACGAGCTCGGCGATGGCCAGCGTGTGCTCTTTGCCATCGCCGGTCACGGTCAGTTCGAAGGCGGACCCGATCTTGTCGCCGAACGTAGCGGGATCGAGCTTGCCGTTGACGATCTTCGCGGTGGCCTGATGCGTGGTGTCCGTTGTTTCCCCGGAACCAGCCGGCGCCTCGGTCGTCGGGTTGACCACCTTGCCTTCGTCCGGCATATCGCCGCAGCCGGTGAGCCCCAGAGCCAACAGCCCCACGACGACACCGCGAGCGGTCCAGTTCCTCACGTTCCCAAACGACGTTCCCACGCAACCCCTCCATCCCTCGGCGCAAGATGTGCTGCCGTGTGTCATTGTGCCGCGTTGCGCACATTTCTCCAAGCCGCTGCACATGGTTTTCCTACAGCAGGCTCTGCGGATCAATATCGACATTCCAACCGGGTTCCACCGGTAGGCCATCGAGCAGCGCGTCCATCTCGGTCGTGCGCATGATGACCTGCCATTGATAGTCGCCGCGCACCCGCGCCGCAAAGGCTGGCGCCGGGCCGAGCAGATCCATGGCCACGTTGCGGGCGCGGGCGTGGCCGGCCAGCTTGCGGGCCATCTCATCGGCGGCCTTCGCGGCGGCGGCATCCTGCTTGTGCCGGTAGGAGAAGCGCGCCAGCCGCACGAAGGGCGGATACCGGTGCGTGCGCCGGAAGTCGATTTCCTCCGCGAAGAAGGCCTCGTAATCGTGCCGGGCCGCAGCCTGAATCGCGTAGTGATCGGGAGTGTAGCTTTGGATGACCACTCGCGAGCCCGGCCCACGGCGACCGGCGCGCCCGGCCACCTGCGTTAGCAGGCTGAAAGTGCGTTCGCCTGCGCGGAAATCGGGGAGATGCAGGCCAGTGTCGCCGTTGACGACGCCCACGGCTGTGACTAGCGGCAGATCGAAGCCCTTCGCCACCATCTGCGTTCCGACCACGATATCGGCCTCGCCGTCTTCTACCTGTCGCAGCAGGTTGGCTGCGCCGCCGCGCCGGCGGACGATGTCCTGATCCCAGCGCAGCACCCGAGCCGCCGGGAAGAGCCGTTGCGCTTCCGCCTCGACGCGCTGCGTACCTGCGCCGAAATAGTCCAGCGGGCCGCCGCACTGCCTGCACTGGCGGGAGGGCGGCTCCCGGTGGTCGCAGCGGTGGCAGATCATTTGCGACCGGTCGTGGTGGTAGACGAGGGGAATGTCGCAGTACGGGCACATCAGCGTCACGCCGCAGGAGCGGCAGAGAACGACAGTGGACATGCCACGCCGGTTCATCAGAAGGATCGCCTGCTCGCCGCGTCGCAGCGTCGTGTCGAGAACGTCCTGCAGCGATTCGCTGAGCAGCGAGGCGTTGCCCCGGTGCAACTCCAGCCGCATATCCGCGATTTCCACCGTGGGTAGCTCCAGCGTGCTGGAGACGTGCGTTCCGTCTGCCTGACGCAAGCCGGGGCCGACGCGCTCGGGCAGCGCCAGCAGCGAGATTTCGCCCTCCTGCGCCCGCCAGTAGGTTTCCGTGGCTGGGGTGGCGCTGCCGAGCAGCACGGTGGCGCCGGTCTGGGAGGCCATGAATTCAGCGACGGCCCGGGCGTGATAGCGGGGCTCCATGTCCTGCTTGTACGCCGAGTCGTGCTCCTCGTCGAGCACGATCAGGCCGAGATCCGGGGCGGGGGCGAAGAGCGCGGAGCGTGGCCCCACCACGATGGGAAAGTCGCCGGCGGCGACGCCCTGCCACGCGGCGAGGCGCTCCGCGTCGGAGAGGGCCGAGTGCAGGATGGCGACGCGGTCGCCGAAGCGGGCCGTGAATCGCGCCGCCACCTGCGAGGACAGTGCGATTTCCGGCGTCAGGATGATGGCGCTCCGCCCGTGGCGGAGGCACCACGCCGCCGCGCGCAGGTAGAGCTCGGTCTTGCCGCTGCCGGTGACGCCGTGGACGAGGAAGATCTCGCCTTCCTGCGCCTGCAGCGCGTGCTCGATAGCGTGCCACGCGGCGGCCTGTGCACCGGTCAGGGTGGGGACGGTGTCCGGGCGCACGGGCGGCGGCGGCGCGCCGCGCGGGCGGGTGACTTCCTCCGCCAACCCCTTTTCCAGCAGGGTGGTCAGCGTGGCGCGGGCTCCGCCGGTCTGGGCGAGCAGCTCCCGGCTGGAGACGTAGCTATCGCCAGCGAGACGGGAGCGGCGCTGGAGGGCGCGCAGCAGCTCAATCTGCTTCGGCGCTCTGGCCAGATCCTCCGGGATAGCGCCGGTGAGTGGCCGCACCCAGCGTTCCTGCGGGGGCCGCGCCACGCGCGAAATGATCTCGTGGCGGATGACCACCGCGCCGGCCGCTTCGAGGGCGGGGACCACACTGGTGAGCGAACTATTGAGCGCCGACCGAGCGGCGTCGAGGCTGACTTCGCCCCGCTCTCGCAGCAGGGTGAGCAGCTTGCGTTGCAGCGGGGTAAACGGCTCCACATCGATGGTAGGGTCGGCCAACGAGAAGAACGGGCGGATTTCCTGTGAGGCGCCGGGCGGCAGGAAGAGCGCCAGCGCCTCGTAGAGCCCGGCGGCGGTTTCCCGCGCGAGCCAGCGCGCGGTTTCCAGCTGCGCCTCGCTCAGCCGGTGCGGCGGCTGCGGTTGGCCGAGGAGCGGGCGCAGGGGAAACTCGGGCTCCTCCTGGTGCAGGCGGAGAACCACGCCGGGCGCGTGCTTGCCGCGCAGTGGGGCCCAGACCACGCTGCCGCGCTGTAATCCGGGCAACCCCGGCGGGACACGGTAACTGAGGCCGGCGCTCGTGCGCACGCCGGAAACGGCGACATCGGCAATTGCGTTGTGTGGAGCAGGGAAATCACCCGAATCGGCGGTCATGCGGCAAGTTTAGCCAATGCCCGCCAACCCGCTTGCCACGCGGTGTGGGGGGCGGTAGTGTGCAGCGTGGATGAACCCCGGCGGTCGATCAGGCAGAGAGCAGTGGAGGCAGTCATGGACGGTGACCGGTTCGACGCAGCGACGCGCAGCTTGGTGACCCGGAAATCGCGGCGCGGCGCCATGCAGGTTGCTGTGGCGGCGGTTGGCGCGGCGTTCGTCGCATCGCTGCCGATGCGGGCGCGCGCAGGCTTCAACTGCTCGTACATCGGGTGCGGGTGCGCCACCGGCACGCTGCACCCCTGCAACGACGGGCTGGTTTGCTGCGCTTCCTCGCCGGGCACGCCGGGCGGCGCCGGGGTGTGCTCGCAACCGGGTGATTGCGGCGGGCCGTGCAGTGGCTCCGGCGGCTCCTGCGGCACGTCGTGCAACTGGGGCGACAACTGCCCTGCCTGCTGCTCCGGGTGGTGCGGCGATTACGGAACGTGCGCCTGAGGCGTAACGGAGGATCGGCATGGATTCCGAGAAGTTCGACGCGCTGTCGCGCCGAATCGGTAGAGGTGGTTCGCGGCGGGGTGTCATGAAGCGCGCCGCACAGGTGGGCGCCGCCGCGCTGGCGGCGAAGATTGGCCTGCAGCAGCGGGGCGCTGACGCCGCGCGGGATTGTCGCGACTACGGTTGCTCCTGCGACGCGGGGGTGTTTCGCGCCTGCCGGGGCGATCTGGTCTGCTGCCCGTGGTCAGCCGATGTGCCGGGCGGTCTTGGCCTGTGCATGACTGAGGATGAGTGCTTCGGGCCGTCATGCGTCAATATGGGCGGCTCCTGTGCGCCGTACTGTGGCTGGGGCGCGGAGTGCCCGGACTGCTGCAGCGGGTTCTGCGGCGACTTTGGCGTTTGCGACACCCCTCGGTGCGGCGGGGCAGGGTGCGCCTGCACCACCGGCACAGCCATCGCCTGCGACTGGGGCTATTCCTGCTGCGCGCTGCAACCGGGTCTGCCGGGCGGACCGGGCGTGTGCTCGCCGGACGGCTCCTGCTAAATCGGAATCATTGCCGAGGGGCTGCGGCGAAGGCTGCGGCCCCTCACGGCGTTCTATCCAGATATGCGCATGTAGGGTTGGGCGGCGCGCCGCTTTACGCGCTCCCGGCGCGGACGTATAGTGCAAACTGGCGTCACCCTGACGTAGGTCACCCGGGAGAAAGGTTCGGTTCCATGGCTCAGGCGCCCGTCCGCACCAGCATCGCGCAGGATTTTGCTGAGAAGTTCGCCGGGTCACGGCGCATGCACGAGCGCGCGCGGGAAGTGATTCCCGGCGGCATCATGCACGACGGCCGCCACCTGAAGCCATTCCCGCCGATGATCGAGCGGGCGCAGGGACCGTACAAGTGGGACGTTGACGGCAATCAATTCATCGACTTCGTGATGGGCCACGGCTCGCTGCTGTTCGGGCACAACGACCCGGAGATTCTGGCGGCGATGCAGGCGCAGCTGCCGCTGGGCACGCACCTTGGCGCGGGCCACGAGCTGGAGGTGCGCTGGGCGGAGGAAGTCAGCGGCCTGATGCCCTCCTGCGAGCTGGTCAAGTTCACCGGCTCCGGCACGGAATCGACGCTGCTGGCGATCCGCGTGGCGCGCTCCGCGACGCAGCGCCCGACCATCCTGAAGCTGGAAGGGCACTTCCACGGCTGGAACGACTACCTGCTCAAGGCGGAGAAGGCGCCGTTCGACGAGGTGGGCAGCCCCGGCATCCCGCCGGTGGTGATGGAGACCATCGCCGTCGTGCCGAATAACGATCTGGCGGCGCTGGAAGCCCGGCTGGCCGAGGGCGATGTCGCGGCGCTGATTCTGGAGCCGAGCGGCGGCTCATGGGCCACCATCCCGTTCATCGAGGGCTACCTGCAGGCAGCACGCGAGTTGACCACGAAGTACGGCTCTTTGCTGATCTTCGACGAGGTGATCACCGGGTTTCGCTGGTCGCCGGGCGGCGCGCAGGTGCGCTTCGGGGTGACGCCGGACATCACCACCATGGCTAAGATCGTGGCGGGCGGCATGCCGGGCGGAGCGGTTGGCGGCAAGCGCGACGTGATGGACGTGCTGATCTTCAAGGATGAGCCGGGCTGGAACGCCACCCGCAAGGTGCGGCATCAGGGCACGTACAACGCCAGCCCAGTGGTCTCGGCGGCGGGCGCCACGTGCCTGCGCAAGGCGGCTGATCCGGCGGTGCAGCAGTACTGCGATGAGCTGGCCGCGCAACTGCGCGGCGGATTCAACGCGGCGCTGGTCTCGCGAAACCTCCCCGGCTACGCGTGGGGCGAGAGCTCGGTCTTCCACATCCGGTTGGGCGAGGCCGTGCCGAACCAGACGGGCGGGGACCTGCGCTCGCCAGAGGGCGTTTCCGCGACCGACCTGAAGAACAGCGGCCACGGCACGCTGAACGATCTGGCCCACCTCGGGATGATGGTCGAGGGCGTGGAGCTGTTCCACTCCGGCGGAATGACCTCCACGGTTCACACGCCGGAGCTGATCGACGAGACGGTGCAGGCGTTTGGCCGGGTGCTGGACCGCATGGTGGACGAAGGCGCCTGGGGCTAGGCTCCCCCGTGAGTCGCTGGACGCACACTAACGGGGCTGGCAGCATTCCGCTGCCAGCCCCGTTGCGTTCCCATGTGGGTACGATGTTACGAAGCGGTCAGCCCGAAGACGTAGCGCGTCGTGCCGCTGGTGGTCCCGAAGGTCAGCGTGTTGACGTCGTCGGCAAACGTCATGCCGCTATCGGTGTTTTCGACGACGACGCCGAACAGCGGGTCCGCTGTGGTGATGCGCGCCAGCTTGTACGTGGACGTGATATCAGCCCATGTGCGGAGCGTGCTGCCGGGAATCGTGCTGTTCGGCCAGTCGCAGCCGCACCCTTGCGCGTAGGACCACAGGGCGGCGCCACTGTTGATCGCATCCCATGTCTGCCACGCGTCTTGCTGCACTGTCCCGTTGTCTGACGGCGTGAACATGATCCCTTCGTACGGCAGGTTTTGCCCGAAGAAATCAATCGACATCAGGAGCTTGCCAGCGTTGGTGGGATCGTCAGTGTTGGACGACGGCTGGTAGGTGGCGTAGGCGAGTGTCGTGATGTCCCGCAGCAAAACGCCGGAGTACTGGTAGTTCGCCAGCACAAACGAGTCGTCTGTCACCGTGAGATTGACGCTGCCGCTGCCGAACGGCGGCGTGGCCGGACCGTTCTGGAACGTGAGCACCGAGTTGTCGACGGTGTAGGGAGCGACCAGCGCCACCCACGGGCCTCCGGTATCTGCCGGCGTGACGTAGACCGTGCAAACGCCGTTCGGGCAGAGGCAGGCGCCGTTCTGGCAGGTCAGGCCATCGCCGCAGACCGTGCCATCGGCCACGTTAGCGGTCTGACACTTGTGTTTCTTGCAGGAGGTCACCTGACACGGGTTCAGCGATGCCTCGCACGGCTTGTTGCTGCTGCACTGCCGGTTGCGTCGTTCCCGGCGCCGCTGGCGCTGACGCCGCCGGCGGCGGCGGCTGTTCGCGTCGCTTTCGTCAACCAGCGCCAGCCCGAGGCCGGCGGCCCCAACAATCCCGGCGAGTCCGCGCAGGACCGCGCGGCGAGAGGGAATGGCGGTGGCGGTTTCAACGAGCTGCTCGAATCGTGGATCCACGCTGCCTCCAGAATCGGTTCACGGCGCCGCCCCCGTGGCGGCCACCAGCGGCCAGACCGCGATCTGCGCGATCTCAAACAGGGAAGACGTAACCGTGTAGGTCAGGCAACATAATAGCAGCCATGCAGGAGCGACACAGTTGATCCGGTTGCGCGAGTCGTGTCCAGGAGCGGGTTGACAGGTTCCGGGCGAATGCTGGCGAGGCAGGGTGGCTACGGGGTGAAGGCCGCCAGCAGCGCGGCGTAATCGTCTTCCGTGTCCACGTCTCGTGGGGCGGGCGCCGGGACGGGGACGAGCGCAATGTCGCCGCTCGCCTTGTGCGCGCGCACCACATCGCGGGCGCCCACATCGCCGGTGAGCGAGGCCAGGTCCGGCAGGACCCGGCGATCGAACAGGATCGGGTTGCCGATGCCGTCGGTGTACTCGGGCGCAACGACGCCTGCGCCAGTCTCGCGCCAGCGCGCAGTCAGCGCGTCGATCAGCGCGGGCGCGATCTGCGGTTGATCGCCGAGCAGGAAGACCACCGCCTCGGGGTCGCCGGTTGCTGCGGCGTTGATCCCGGCGAGCACGGAGGTGCTTTGCCCCTGCGCTGCGTCCGGGTTGTGGATGATCTGCACCGGCAACCCGGCGATGGCGGCGCGGATGGCCTCCGCCTCGTGGCCGAGCACGACGTACACCACGTCGAGGTGCGCGGCGAGCACACGGTCCAGCGTGACCCGCAGTAAAGGCTGGCCGTGCAGGTCTAGGAGTTGCTTGGGCCGGCCCAGCCGCGAAGACCGGCCGGCCGCGAGGACGACGCCGGCAATCACGCGCCGGGCGCCGGAACCGCTTGCTGTTCGCCCCGGATACTGCCCTTGGCGTGCGTCAGCGAGCCGCCGGAGCGGCCCCGGCGCAAGGCGATGATCTCGCCGAGAATGCTGATCGCCATTTCCTCCGGGGTAGCGGCGCCAATATCGAGGCCGATGGGCGCGCGCATGCGCAAGACCTGCTCCGGGCTCATGCCCGCCTCGGCCAGGCGGCGGCGGCGGTCCTCGTTCGTCTTGCGGCTGCCGATTGCCCCGATGTACGCCGCTGGGGTAGCCAGCGTACCGACGAGCGCCGGTTCATCGAACTTGGGGTCGTGCGAGAGGATGGCGACGTAGGTATTCGGCAGGATCTCGACCTGCTCCAGCGTTTCATCCGGCCAGCCCCGGATGATGCGGTCGGCGTCGGGGAAGCGCTCTTCGGTCGCCAGCTTGGCGCGGGCATCGGAGACGATGACATCGAAGCCGAGCGCCTTAGCGAATCGGGAGAGCGGCTGCGCGACGTGCACGGCCCCGAAGATCAACAGCGTCGGCGGAGGCGGATAGGACTCGATAAAGACCTCGACCTCGTCTCCGCTGCCGGGGCGGGGGTAGGCGCGGGTTTCTGACTTCTCCGCACTCAGAAGCGCGCGGGCGTCCGGTTCGACCGTGGTGTCCAGCTCCGGGCTGCCCAGCGTGCCCAGCAATTCGCCGGGAAGCAGCAGCAGCTTGGCCCCGAGCGGCTCGCCCTTGACGACCGTGGCGACCACTGCCGGGGTCCGGGCGGCGAGCGCTTCCTCCAGACGGGCTTGCAGGGCAACGCGGGATGATGCGAGTTGGCTCATTCCGTGACCGGCTCGACGAAGACCTCGATCGTGCCACCGCAGGCCAGCCCGACATCCCACGCCATTTCGTCGGTAATGCCGTAGCGGATCAGCCTGGGCGTGCCGGTGCGCAGCACTTCCTGCGCCTCCTCGAACACCGCTGTTTCCACGCAACCGCCGCTGACGGAGCCGGCGAGATCGCCCGCGGAGGAGACGGCCATGGACGCGCCGACCGGCCGTGGCGCGGAGCCCTCGACCTTGACGACGGTAGCGACGGCGACCTGATTGCCGGCAGAGCGCCAGGCTTCGACTTCGGGCAGGATGTCTTTCATGAGGATTGGTCCTTCTTGCGCTCGTTCCGGGAACGTTCGCGCTAATAACAGTGAGATTGATGATACCGCGAGGTTTCCCGATCACGAGTAGTCACTAGCTGAGTAACGCAGGGGGAGTGCGCCGGGATCCAGCCTTCGATGGGAGGACTTCGGGGCGGCGTGTGCGAGTGGAGGGCGTGGCAACTCGGAAAGCGCCGGAGGTTTCGCGCGCACGGTGGTTCGCTATTCGGGTAAGGGTTGTGAGAGGCACCAACGACCTCCGCGTGTGTCCTGAGCTTGTCGAAGGACCTCGCTCCCCACCAGATACCTGAAAGTACGCTCCAATCCCCCAGACAGGAACCGCCCAGCAGGTTACCGCTCGCGATGCGTCGTGACCGGTAACGAGGTCCTTCGACAGGCCCAGGACGCACGCGATGGTGGGGGTGGGGTGCGGGGCGTCTGTGTAACGGGGCGAGGTCCTTCGCCAGGCTCAAGACGCACGCGAGAGTGGGGGTGGAGGGCAGGCAGTCGCGCATGGGGAGCGAGGTCCTTCGACAAGCTCAGGACGCACGCGAGAGTGGGGGTGGAGCTCAGGAGAGCGTGATGCCCGCGCGGGTGGCGCGGGCATCGACCGGACAGGACTGCTCAGGAGGCGGCCGCCAGCGGCGGCGGCGGGGTGTATTTGCGCAGGGGCGGGGTGTCCTCGACGCGGCTGAGCATTTCGGCGAGGGCTTCGAGGCTCTGCATGTTGTGGATTGGCATGAACTCATCGATGTAGGGGAGGGCGGCGCGCATCCCCTGCGTCAGGGGCTGGTAGCCGGGCGCGCCGAGGAGCGGGTTCAGCCAGATCAGGCGGCGGCAGGAGCGCTGCAGGCGCGCCATCTCGCGGCCGAGCAGCGCGGGCTCGCCGCGATCCCAGCCGTCGCTGATGACCACCACCGTTGCGCCTGAGCGCAGCACGCGGCGCGACCACTTGAAGTTGAACATCTTGATCGCTTCGCCGATGCGCGTGCCGCCGGACCAGTCATCGACCGAAGCGACGACCTGATTCAGCGCCGTATCGACGTCGCGCTTCCGTAGCTCGCGCGTGATGCGCGTCAGGCGGGTGCCGAAGACGAAGACCTCGGTGTTGTCGAGGCCCTGCCCAAGCGCGTGGACAAAGCGCAGCAACAGGCGCGCGTAGCGGTCCATGGAGCCGGAGATATCGCAGATCACCACCAGCGGGCGCGTCTTGATCTTTCGCTTCTGACGGCGCAGATCCATCGGGATGCCGCCGTGCTTCATCGAGGCGCGCATGGTGGCGCGGGGGTCGATGAACTCACCGTGGTTCGCGCGCTGGCGGCGGCGGGTGCGGCGGGTGCCGAGCCGCCACGTCATCCCCTCAATGATGCGGCGCGCCTCGGCGATCTCATCCGGCGAGCACTGGGAGAAGTCTTTCTTGCGGAGCTGCTCGCGCGCGCTGAAGAGCATGATGTCGTCGGGTTCGGCCTCGTACTCCTGCTCTTCAGCGACGTTCTGCTCTTCCTCGCCCTCGCTGACGTGGAAGATGTCCTTCTCGTCCTCCGCGCCGATGGGCTCTTGCCGTTTCTCGGTCTTCTTCTTGCTGACATCTGGCAGCGGCGGTTCGCTGGGGATGTTGTCGGGCACGAAAGGATCGAGCGGCACGGGCTTCGCGCCCAGTAGCTCCCGCCAGAAGCGCGCGAACTGCGCGTCGAAGACGGGGATTTGCTCCGGGCGCGTCACCAGCGTGGCCTTGGCCGCGTGGTAAATGTCCTCGTGCTTCGCGATGTCGATGGACGAGGTGGCATCGAGGAACGCCAGCACCTGCCCAGACCCGACCGGCAGCCCGGCGCCGCGCAGACGGCGGCCGAAGGTGAGCAGGTTCGCCCGGATCAGGGCCGGGCGCACCGGGGGCGGCTCGGCCACGGCGTCGACGGTGATCAGTTGCTCCGACATGCTGGGCCTAGACGGTCTGGATCAGGGCGCGCCCGATCAGGTTCGCCGCGATATCGCCGCGCACGTTATCGACATCCTCCTGATACTTTAGGATCACGCCGAGCGAGTCGTCGACCGCTTCTTCGTTCAGGTTGGTCGTGCCCAGCGCCAGCAGCGCGCGCGACCAGTCCAGCGTCTCGGCCATTCCCGGCGGCTTGAACAGGTCGATGCCGCGCAGGCCTTGCGTGAAGGTAACGATCTGCTGCGCCAGCTTCGAGGGGGCCTCCGGCACCCGCGCCTGCAGGATGCGGAACTCCTTGTCGAAGTTCGGGAAGTCGATCCAGTGGTAAAGGCAGCGCCGCTTGAGGGCGTCGTGAATTTCGCGGGTGCGGTTCGAGGTCAGGATGACGACCGGGACATGCTCGGCGCGGATCGTGCCGATCTCCGGCACCGTCACCTGAAAGTCGGAGAGTAGTTCCAGCAGGAACGCCTCCAGTTCCTGATCGGCGCGGTCCACCTCATCGATGAGCAGCACCGGCGCCTTCGCGTGTGAGGCGTCGATGGCCTGCAGCAGCGGGCGCTTCAGCAAGAACTCTTCGCCGAAGAGATCGTGCTGCACCGCGTCGCGGGTAGCGCCACCCGTCGCCTCGATGGTGCGGAGGTAGAGCATCTGGCGCGGGTAGTCCCACTCGTAGATGGCGGTGGCGGCGTCGAGGCCCTCGTAACACTGCAGGCGGATGAGCGGCGTGTCCAGCAGATCGGCGAGGACTTTGGCAATCTCCGTCTTGCCGACGCCCGCTTCGCCTTCCAGCAGCAGCGGCTTGCCCAGTTTCAGGGTGAGGAAAAGCGTGGTGGCGAGGCCGCGTTCGGCGACGTACTTCTGGTCGCGCAGACCGCGCTCCAGCTCATCGACCGTGGCGAACTGCGCCCCGGCGGAGGCGGTCGCCTGCCGTTCTGTCGTGCTGCTCAAGTCGGGAACCATCCTTATCACGTACGGGACACGCGCATGTTGCGGGAAGTATCCAATGGAACCGGGCGCCTGTCATTGGGCGCGGGCGACGATGCGCGACGCGCGCCCATCGCGTTCCTCTAGTTCTTGGGCTCCTCCGGCCAGCGGCCGTACCAGTCGAAGGGGACCGGGTTCAGGTTGACCACCACGTTCTTGGTCTGGGTGTAGAGATCCATGACGTGGCGGCTCAACTCGCGGCCGAGGCCGCTCTGCTTGTAGCCGCCGAAGGGAGCCTCCGGCGGGTTGACGGTGGGGTAGTTGATGCTGATGTTGCCGGACTGAATGCGCCGCGCCAGTGTGTGGGCGCGCTTGATGTCGTTCGTCCAGATCGTGGCGGCGAGGCCGTAAATGGTGGAGTTGGCGTTTGCCACCATTTCGTCCTCGGTCTTGAACGGGATCACCGCCAGCACCGGCCCGAAGACTTCCTCCTGCGCAAGGTGCATTTCCTGCCGCACGCCATCAAAGACCGTGGGAGCGAGGAAGTTGCCGGCGGCCAGATCGCCATCGGCGATGCGGCGGCCGCCCGCCACCAGCTCGGCGCCCTCGCTGGAGGCGCGCTCGCAGTAATTCAGGATGCGGCTCGCCTGCGTCGGGGAAATGACCGGGCCCATCTGGGTGTCGTGCAGCAGCGGGTCGCCGACGCGGATCTGCTTCGCCTTGGCGACGAACTCGCTGAGGAACTTGTCGTGGATATCCTCGTGCAGGAAGAGGCGGGTGCGCGCGGTGCAGCGTTGGCCGGCGTTCGTGAAGATGGCGAACAGGGAGCCATCGACCGCTTCGTCCAGATTCGCATCCGGGAAGACGATGTTCGGGCTCTTGCCACCCAGCTCCAGCGTCACCTTCTTGATGTTGGTGGCGGCCAGCTCCATGATGCGGCGGCCGGTGCCGGTCTCGCCGGTGAACGCGACCTTGTCGACCTGCGGGTGC
>JASGGF010000105.1:0-13402 GCA_047605145.1 Thermomicrobiales bacterium
CGCCTCGGCGACCGCCGCCGCCGGTGGGATCGTACGCCCGAGCGCCACCTCTGCCGCGAACGTCTCGGCGCCAAGCGCGGCCTCCACCTGCTCGTAACGGATGGTGATGTTCGAATCTTCTTCGAAGAAGAGCGTGTCGCCGATGGATTCGCGCAGCGCCAGCGCCGCGCCGTGCAGGCGGGCCGCCTCTCGCGACTGGCTCAGCAGGTGGAGCGCGAACCCGAGCCGGTCCAGCGCCCGGGAGAGCAGGTGGTGCTCACCGATGCTCTCGATGATCGCCAGGCTCTCGCTGTATAGCGTCACGGCGTCGGCCGGCCGTCCCAGTTCCACCTCGAACTGCCCGAGGTTGTACAGGTTCACCGCCACGCCGAACGTGTCATCCAGCTCGCGCGAGAGTTTCAGGGCCTCGCGGCTCAGCGCCTCGCCCCGGGTGAATTCGCCGCTGTCGTAGTACGCCCCGCCGAGGTTGCCCAGCACGATGCAGACCTGCCACTCGTCACCCACGCGGCGGGCCAGCGGCAGCGATTCCTCCTGCAAGGCGATGGCGCGGGCGTGGTCCCCCTGCCGCTCGGCCACCAGCCCGAGGTCGTTCAACACCCGGGCGATGCCTGCGTCGTCGCCGGCGGCGCGGAACTGCGCCAGCGCCTGGCTGAACAGGTCATTCGCCTGCGCGAAATCGCTCTGGTTGCTGGCCACGATACCCAGGCCGCGCAGCACCCGGGCGGCGGTCAGCGCGTCGCCCAGATCGGTCGCCATCTGCAGTGCGGCCATCATGTGCGCGATGGCTTCCGGGTAGTCCCCCTGATCGCCAGCCAGCGCGCCGGCTCGCCAGGTGGCGATGGCCCGGTCCAGCGAAAGGGTGGCCGGGGCGGCCTCCAGCGCGCGGTTCAGCCAGCCGCGCCCCTCGTTCCAGAAGGTGCGCTTTTGCCAGAATGCGCCCACCCGCTGCGCCAGGCCCAGCGCCTGCTCCGGGTTATTAACCAGCGACCATTCCAGCGCGGCCCGCAGGTTATCGTGCTCCTGCCCGATCTCATCGAGCAAGGCGCCGCTGGCGGAGCGCCACAGGCGAGGATCGATCTCTTCCATATAGCGGGCAAAGTGGCGGGCGTGGGCGCGCTGCGCCCCCTCCGCTTCGCCGGCCTGCGCTAACTGCTCGGCGGCGAACTCCCGCACGGTTTCCAGCAACAGCAAGCGCGAACCCGCGCTGGCGTCGGCCCGTTGCAGCAGGCTGTTGTTCACGAGGTCGCCCAGCGCGTCCAGCGTTTCGGCGCCGCCACCGGGTGAAGCCACGGCTTCGGCCGCCGTGACGGTGGCGCCGCCCGAGAACACCGAGAGGTGGCGCAGCAGGCGCTGAGCCGGCGGCTCCAGCAGGTCGTAGCTCCAGGCAATCGCCGACTGCATGGTGCGCAGGCGTTCCGGCTGGTCGCGCGGGCCGCCGCTGAGGAGCGGCAGGCGGCGTTGCAGGCGGGAGAGCAACTCCGGCAGCGAGAGCACCGCACCGCGCGCCGCCGCCAGCTCGATCGCCAGCGGCAGGCCATCCACCCGGCGGCAGATTTCGGCAATGATCGCCTCGTTCTGCGGTGTCAGCACGAAATCGGCGCGCACCGCCTGCAGCCGCGACACGAACAGCTGCACCGCCTCCGAGATGGAGGTGATTGCTGCGCTGCCGCTCGCGTCCGCGACGGTCAACGGGGGCACCGCCATGACGTGCTCGCCGCTGAGCCGCAGGCGCACCCGGCTCGTGGTCAACACCTTCAGGCCGGGGTTCGCCTGCAGCAGTTCCGGCAGCCCGGATTCCGGGGCGTTTCGCGCCAGTTGCTCGAAGTTGTCGAGGACGATCAGCCGCTGCTGGCCACCCAGCGCGCGTTGCAGTCGCGCCATGGCCGGGTCCGGGTCGGCGTCCGGCATGCCCAGCGCCCGCAGAATCGCCGCCGGCGTGTCGGCGGCATCCGCCACCGTGGCCAGCGGCACGAACAGCGCGCCGTCCGCGAACTGCTCCACCAGGCGCTCGGCGACCTGCGTCGCGAGGCGAGTCTTGCCGATCCCGCCCGGCCCGGTCAGGGTGGTCAGCCGCACATCGTCGCGCGTGAGCAGGCCGGCCAGCGTCGCCTGCTCCTGGGCGCGGCCAATGAACGATGTCAGCGTGACCGGAAAGCCGACGAGAGGTGGCGCGATCTCGACTGGCGTGGCGATGTCGGTGTGGATCAGAAGATCGACTCGCTCCGCGTCGATGCTGGCGGCGATGCTGGGTGAGGATCCGTCGCTCATGGGCCGTTCCGTCTACCTCAAATGAACCTGGGCTCGGCAAGAATACCGCATCGGCCTGGGCAGAGCCCCGTCTCGCCATGCTACATGCATTCGTTCATTTGCCACGTAAAGGGTTTTCGTCGTAAACTGTTGGCCGTAGTCAGCGCGACTACGGCGCGGCCACGCATCTGGCCGGACGGGTGAGGAGCGAATGCGCGGTCTGGAACGTCCCGATCCACAGGCTTGCGCGCGTCACACGCTGGCGCTGTTGCCGCCGCTGCGGCAGTGGGTCACCAGCGTGGTTCAGGCGGCTGGCGAGTGCGAAGGCATCAGCCTGCGGCAGTTCGCGGCGCTGCGCGGCATTCAGGATGGCGCGACATCGCCCGGCGAACTGGCGCGGAAGTGGCGCGTTACGCCCGCAGTGATCACCGGGATCATCGACCGGCTGGAGCGGCGGGAGTTGGTCCGGCGTGAGCCTGATCCGCATGACCGGCGGCGGCTGCAACTGGCGCTGACGGCGGCGGGGGAGCAGGTTGGGCACGGGCTGGAGCGGGAACTGACGGAGGCGCTGGCCGGCCATTTCGCGGCCTGCACGCCGCAGGAACTGGCCGAACTCGAGCGCAGCCTGCAGTTGCTCACGCGCGTCTTCCGTGAACTGGAAGCCCGGCAGTGTGGCGACGCGCCTGCGCCAGCGGACGATTTGCCGTGCTGGGACGATGAGCCAGCGGCGCCGACGGCACTGCTCACCATTTCCGGGGCCGGTAGGTGACGCTGCCGGCGCACCTCGCCGCGAGGACCTTGACACGACGCACAAAGGAGTGACGACCATGAGTGGAATCTCCACGAACGAAGACCCGCACACGCTGGCCGCCGAAATCGCCGATGGCGCCATCCTGACGCCGGAGCAGGCGATGGCTGGCCGCGATGTGACGGTGCTGGATATTGGCGCGCCAGATTTCATGGCGACGGCCTATGACACGTACAACACCATGCGGGACAAGGAGCGCGTTTCCGTTGTGCGCTTCACCACCGGGCGCGAAGAGGAGGCTCCTGAAAAGCAGAACCCGCGCGAGGCGTTCTTCAACCGCGAGTCGTTTTTTGTGACGCACTACGACGATGTCGTGGAAACGCTGCTCGATGATCGCTACGTCGTCGATCCGCGCTCGATGATGACGCCGGAGCAACGCGCCGCCGCGCCGGAGGCCCCGGAGGAGTTCCGCCCGCTGGCCAGGAGCCTGCTCTCCATCGATCCGCCCGATCACACCCGCATCCGCAAGCTGGTGCAGCCGAGCTTCACCGGGCGCGGCATGGAAGCGATGCGCGGCAGCATTCAGCAGGTGGCGGATCGGCTGCTGGACAAGGCGGAGGCGGACGCCGCCGCGCGCGGCGAAACGCCCGGCAACCGCAGCATGGAGCTGGTGCGCCAGTTCGCGTACCCGTTCCCGGTGGCGGTGATCTCCAACATGCTCGGCATTCCCGCCGAGGACCGCGAGCGCATTGGCCGCTGGACGGAGAACCTGCTGCGCGTGGACCGGGGCCGCGATGAGGCGATGAACGAGCAGGTGCGGCAGGGCCTGCGCGATTTCACCGCGTACCTGACCGATCTCTTCGCCCGCAAGCGGCAGGACCCGGCGGACGACATGATCAGCCGCATGGTGGCCGCGACGGAAGATGGCGATGTGCTGACCCAGGAGGAAATGCTGGCGACGGTGTTCCTGATGTACCTCGCCGGTCACGTCACCACCGTCAATCTCGTCGGCAGCGGCGTGGTGGCGGTGCTCTCGCACCCGGAGCAGGAAGCCCTGCTGCGCAGCGACCTCAGCCTGTCCAAGAACGTGGTGGAGGAAACGCTGCGCTACTGGGGCCCTGTCGATTTCGTCGGGCGGCGCTTCGCCACGGCGCCCATCGAACTGGAGGGGGTCCACATCCCGCCGGGCAGTCAGGTCGGGGTCAGCCTCGGCGCGGCCAACCGCGACCCGGACCGCTTCACCGATCCGAACGTCTTCGACATCACCCGCGCCGATGCCAACCGGCACGTCGCGTTCGGCAAGGGGATCCACGTCTGCCTCGGGGCGCCGCTGGCGCGCATCGAGGGGCAGATCGCCTTCGATACGCTCTTCCGCCGCTACCCCGAGCTGCGGCTGGCTGTCCCGGCGGAAGAGATTTTGTGGGGCAACAACTTCCTGCGCGGCTTCCGCCAGGTGCCGTTGCTCTTCTAATGCCGGAAGTCGTGGGGCGCGGGTGGCGTACCATCTGAACCAGACGATGACTGCACGCACAGGCCGGGGGAAGCGCGCCGCGTTCTCCCCGGCGCCCGGGAGTTTCACGTGAGTTTGCCGGCGTCAGCCGATCCCCCGTCCAACGCGAGCAATGAGCGGCGCAAGGTCGTCTGGTTTGGCGGCGTCGCGCTGCTGCTGGCGCTGGTCCTCCTTGGCAGCGAGTACGTGCGCCGTCAAGGAGGCGATCCCCGCGCCTGGCTGGGGGAGGTGTGGGCCACCATGATGGCGGCCCCGCCGCGCTTCCTGCTCATCGCCATGGCGCTCAAGCTGGCCTGCGTGGCGCTCGATTCCGTCGCCTGGATGGTGACTATGCGGGCCGCGTTTCCGGGGCGCGCCATCAGCTTCCGGCAGGTCTTCGGCATCGTGCAGGGCGGCGTTGGCATCCTGACCGTGATCCCGCCCAAGTTCGGCGGCATCCCGGTGCTGGGCCTGTACCGCGCCGTACTGCCGGATTTGCCGCTGACCACCATGGTGGCCTCGCGGGGCGTGCAGGGCGCTGCCTCCTGGGTGGCGGGCAGCCTGATTGTGCTGATCTTCGGCGCCGCGACGGTGGAGACGGGCGGCGAGGCTGGCTGGCTCGACCGGGCGATGCAGTTCGCGCGGGAGCACCCGCTGCTTGCCGCTGTGGTGGCCGTGGCCGTTGCCGGGTTGCTCGTGCTGGTGGCGAAGCAAGGCAAGTCGTGGGCGCGCGCCGCCAGCTTGCAATTGCTGTACGCCGGGGCGATCTTCCGGCAGCCCGCGCGGTACGTGCTGCTGGTGGCGTTCCCGACGTTGCTCTCGCTCGTGTTGCGTTGGAGCATGACCGGCGTGTTGCTGGCCGCCTTCGCCATTCCGGTGAATCTGGAAACGCTGGTGCGCGTGAACGTTTCGCACGGGCTGGCGCGCTCGGTCCAGTTCACGCCGGGCGGTTTTGGCTCCACGCAGGCGTTCGATCTCGTCGCGCTGCGTGGGTTCGCCTCGCCTGAGACTATTACCGCCTATTCACTGGCGCAATCGGCGCTCTTGCTCGTCTTCAATGTCTTCTGCGGCGTCCTTGCCGTGGTCTGGGTGCTGGGCTGGGATGGCGCCGTGGGCCTCTTCCGGCGCTCACGCGCGAGCAATGGGCTCCCGGTTCCTCCCGCCGAGGCCAACGCCAGTCTCTGAGAAAGGTGCAATCCGGTGTCTCGTCCCCTTTCGTTCCTCGACCTCACTCCCATCATCACCGGCTCCACGCCGCACGAGGCCGTCGCGCTTTCGGTCGAACTGGCCGAGTTGGCGGACCGTCTGGGCTACCACCGCGTCTGGTTCGCCGAGCACCACAACACGCCCGGGCTGGCCAGCGGCTCGCCGGAAATCATGATCGAGCACATCGCCAGCCGCACCCAGCGCATCCGCGTGGGCTCGGGCGGCGTGATGTTGCCGAACCACGCGCCGCTGCGCATCGCCGAGAACTTCCGGCTGCTGGAGGCGATCCACCCCGGCCGCATCGACCTCGGCCTCGGCCGCGCGCCGGGCACCGACACCATCACGGCCTTCGCCATGCGCCGCTCCCGCGAGGCGCTGACGGCGGACGATTACCCGCAGCAGCTGGCGGAACTGATGGCGTTTGACGACGGCTCTTTCCCGTTCGATCACCCCTTCCGCAACGTGAAGCCGGTGCCGACCGCCGTCAAGCTGCCGCCGATCTGGCTGCTCGGTTCCAGCGATTTCACCGCGAAGCTGGCGGCGGAAACAGGCCTGGGGTACGCCTTCGCCGCGCACATCAACCTGCCGGGAGCCATCCCGGCGATGCGCGACTACCGTGCCTCCTTCCGCCCGTCTGAGCGTTTCCCGCAGCCGTACGCCATCCTGACCGTTTCAGTGGGCATCGGGCTCGGGGAGGAGCACGCGCGAGACCTCGCCAAGCTGAACGACCTGCTGCTGCTGCGTATCCGCAGCGGCAACCTGGGCACATACCCGACGACGGCGGACGCGCGGGCGTATGAATTCAGCGCGCTGGAGCGCCAGATGATCAGCGCCATGCCGATGCGCGCGTTCATCGGGGACGCGGAGGATGTCTACCGGCAGGTCAGCGAGCTGGCCGACCGCACGCAGGCGGATGAGGTGATGATCACCACCTTCTTGCCCGAGCCGGAGGACCGCCGCCGCGTCATCACCGAGATGGCGCGCATGGTGGCGCAACACGAAGGCTGGTCGCTGGCGGCGGAACCGGCGATCTCTCGCGCCTGAGCGGGGAGATTCGTTTCCGGCCCGCATCAGCCATACTGGATGTCTTCCCACCACTCCGCACGTTTCCGGGGGAATGACCCATGGCGCCAGGGCCTGGCCCGCTCGGCTCTCCCCCAATTCCGGCCGCACGAACCCGTCTGCTGGGGCGGGAGGCGGAGGTTTCCGCCGCGCGCGCCCTGCTGGTGCAGGACGGCGTGCCGCTGCTGACGCTGACCGGCCCCGGTGGGGTGGGGAAAACGCGGCTGGCGCTCGCCGTTGCTGAGGCAGTGGCGCCCGCCTTTGCGGGGGGGTGCATCTGGGTTGATCTATCACCCCTGAGCGATCCCCGTCTGGTGGCGCCAACAGTGGCCTCGCACTGTGGCGTCGTCTCCGATGACGGGCAGTTGACGGTGGAGGCGCTGGTCGCAGCGTTCCACCGCCAGCAATCCCTGCTGCTGCTCGATAACTGCGAGCAGGTCATCGACGCGGTGGCGGAGCTGCTTGGCCGCCTGTTGGCAGGCTGCCCCGCGCTGCAAGCGCTGGCAACCAGCCGGGCGCCGCTGCGGCTGCGTGGCGAGCAGGTGTTTCCGGTCGAGCCATTGCCGCTGCCAGCTGCCGCAGACGACTCGTTGGCCGCGCTCCAGGCCAGCGCCGCCGTTACCCTGTTCGTTGAGCGCGCCCGCGCGGCGCGTCCCGCCTGGCTCCTGAACGACGCCACCGCCCCCGTTGTCGCCGACCTCTGCCGCCGCCTCGATGGCTTGCCGCTGGCGCTGGAGCTGGCCGCAGCCCATCTGCGCGTGTTGCCTCTTGATGTCGTGCATGCCCAAATCGCCGCCGGTTTGCCGATACCGCTGGCCGGCCCGCGTGATCTCCCGGCGCGGCAGCAGACCATGCGCGCCACCATCGCCTGGTCGTACGACCTGCTGGATGAGGACGCGCGGCGGCTTTTCCGCCTGCTGGCGGTCTTCGCCGGCGGGTTCACCTGGGCCGGGGCGCAGGCTGTTGCGGCACGGAACGGCATGGCTGATGCTGCCGTGACCCCGGCGTTCGCGTCCCTCGTCGATCACGCGCTGGTGTGCGCGGACGGCGAGGGCGGGGCCGGCCGCTTCCGGATGCTGGAGACGATGCGCGCGTTTGGCCGCGAACACCTCGTTGCGTCGGGTCAGGAACCACAGGCCAGTTACGCGCACCTGGCGTGGATCACCGGCGTCGTCGAGGCCGCGTGGCCGCCGCGCCACGCGGGGCCGGCGGGCGCCTGGGCGTTGCCCGCGCTGGACGCCGAGCGGGACAACGTGCGGGCGGCGTTGCGCTGGGCGATTGCGCAGGGGACCGCCGATCCAGCGTTGCGGCTGGCCAGCGCGCTGGTGGAATACTGGTGGTTGCGCGGGGATTTCACCGAAGGGCGGGACTGGTTGCGGCAGGCGCTCAGTCTCCCGCCGGGCGATCCTCGCCTGCGCGCCGCCGCGTTGTACGGGGCCGCCGGTTTCGCGGACGTGCAGGGCGATCGCGCGGCTGCCGTGGAGCACGCCGCCTCGTGTCTGGAACTGGCGCAGGAGTTTGGCGACACGCTCGATGCGCTCCGCGCCCAGTCCGTCATGAGCAGCGTGGCGTACAGCAGTGGCGACCTGTCCGGCGGAGAAATGCACATCGCCGGCGCCCTGCGCTGCGCTTCGGAGCTCAACGATGCGGACTGGATCGGCTACGCCACGATAGGCGGCGGGTACGCCGCCCTGCGGCGCGGCGACCTGACGGATGCCGAGGCGCAGTTCGCCCGGGCCGCCGCCTGCTTCGTCGCATCGGGCAACGACCTTGGTGAACTGAACGCCACCTATGGCCTCGTGCTCACCATGCACGCGGAGAGGGCAGACGAGCGCGCAGCGCCGCAGTATCGTCGCATCATCGCGCTGGGCCAGCGAGTCTCCAGTCCGTGGGGGTTGGTGCGTGGGCTGATCGGCCTCGCTGCGATCAGCGCGCAAACTGGCGCCCACGAGCAGGCGGCGCGCTGGTTGGGCGCTGCCGCCGAGGCTGGCGAGCGGATGGGCTTGCACGCCAACCAGGAGGGGCGACGCCTCGCCGCCGAGGCCGATGCGTGCGTGCGGAGCCAACTGGGTGATGATCGCTACCGTGCAATCGCTGCTCGGGGCCGCGCCCTGCCGATCTCCGAGGCCGTCGCGGAAGCGTTGCGCGCTACGGACCCGGACGGCGCGCCCGGGGTGCTGCCGGGAGACGGCGCGGCGGGGGCGCTAGCCCGGGCCACCCCCGGCCCGACCGCGTTGCTCCCAGCGGATGCGGTTGCGGACACGCTCACACGCCGGGAGCGGCAGGTGGTAGCGCTCCTGAGCCAGCGCCTCACGGACGCCGAGATCGCGGAACGGCTGTTCATCAGTCCGCGCACGGCGTCCTCGCATGTCTCCGCCATCCTCGGCAAGCTGGGCGCCGCCAACCGGCGGGAGGCCGCAGCCGTAATCGCCCGGGAGGGGCTTGTCCCGCGTGACGACCGCGCTCCCGGAACCACGTAGGTTTCCTCGTACTTTCTGCGGATGCTCCGCTGTCGCTACGCCCGCATGATGGACCTGCCCGGGCAGCGTGTTCCATCGTGGCCTTCCCGGATCTGCGGGTCCGCACCGAACAGGAGCATCGTGATGTCGCATCGGTCCTTCGTGTGGCGGGTTGCCTGCCTGACCCTTCTTGGCGTGCTGATGCTGGCGTTCCTGCCAGTGCGCAATCTGGCGCCCGTTGCGCTGGCGGACGACCCGGCCCCCGGCGCGATAGCCAGCCACCCCATCGTCGGCGCGTGGTACTGGGAAAACATCTCGGACGATCCGTTCGACGATTCCTACGCAGTCTTCGGCGACGAGGGGATCTACGTCGAAGAAACGAGCTATATCGGAGGCGGCATTGGCAGCTGGCAGATGACCGGGCCCGATTCGGCCCAGCTCCTGATTGTGTTTCAGGATATCGACGGCGGCCTCGATCCAGACCGCCCGGCAGCGTTCGTGCCCGGGACGATCAGGTTTCTGCTTGACCTGAAGCTCTCTGACGATGCCGGGCATTTCACGGCAACCGGCCCGGTTGAAATCCGCGACGTGACTGGCAAGTTGGTCGATCAGTTTACGTTTAGCGGCACGGCCACCCGATTTGACGTGACATCCGGATTGCCCGGCGCAACGCCGGCAGCAGGCTGAAACGGCGCGCAACCGTTAGCGCGAACCGGGAAGCGAGGGCGCCTGCAACACGGCGCCTTCGCCGCGCACGGGGCGGCTACGGCCCGGCGACGATGGTGGTGGTGACGACGGTCGTGTACGCGCCGGGCGGCGTGCCGGCTGGCACGCTGAGTTGCACGCCGAGCACCTGCGTGTAGGACCCGATCCCGAACCCGGCGTTCGCCTGAAGCACCTTGCGGGAGTGGTCGAGCGTGCCCGGTGCGTTGACCGGCAATGGCCCCTGCGCCGCGTCGATGGGCTGGCCTGTGACCAGCCCCGGATTAGCGATTTGGGTCACCGCGAAGCCGGCGTCGGAGAGAGCGGGGGCGCCCGTGCTGCTGATCCACGGCGAGGCCTGAATGGTGACGTTCCACCCCAGACCGGCGCAGCCTGTCTCGGTTGCAGTCAGGAGCAGATTGCCGCTGCTTTCCTGCGAGTGCGTGGAGTACGCCAGCGGCGCCAGCGTGGCATCGGCGATGCTGGCCGCCAGCCCGGGGGACTCCCCGCAGCCAATAACCTGCGTGACGGTGCCGGCGGCGGCAGGAGCCAGGGTGGAGCCCAGCAGGCATCCCGCGCCCAGTACCGCAGTGAGTATTCCGAAAACGCTCGTTGTGCTTGCCATGACTGGGAACCCTGGATTTCATCGTGCGCAAGAACGCTATCTTCTGGTAATGATAAAGCAATGATGTGTCGGGGATAAGGTCCACGGGTTGGCCGGAGGAGGTGGTGACTGGTCAAGGCGTGCAGCTGGCCGACGACGGGTCCGGCGGCGTCACGTTGCTCTGCCGGCCGGGCGACCCGAAACGGAGCAGCGGGGACTGGGTGTATGCGCACATGGCGGCTCGGCCCGCAACGTGCGACATTCTGCGCAGTGTTTGCGGCAAAGCCGGAAAAGGGGAAGCGGCACATGGGTAAGCGTGATCTCGGGTTGTTGCTGTTGCGGCTCGGAGCGGGCGGCGTGCTGATGGTGCACGGGTATCCGAAACTCTTCGGTGGGCCGGACAAGGAGATTTCGCCCACGGCGGCGTCCATCCTCGGGCCGGACTACGCGGAGACCGTGAAAACCGGTGGGCAGGAAGCCTTCGCCGGGGCCCTGCGGTCCATGGAGATCCCCGAACCGGAGATCGCTGCGCTCGCCTCCGGGCTGGCCGAGTTCGGCGGTGGGCTGGCGTTGGCGCTTGGCGCCGCCACCGGCCCCGCCGGGTTGGCGGCGGCGGCGAACATGGCGGTGGCGAGCTACAAGGTCCACGGGAAGCAGGGGCTGGCCAGCAAAGGCGGCTACGAGTTCTCCGCGCTGCTGGGGCTGGCCGCGCTCACGTTGGCGCTGACTGGGCCGGGCAAGTTTTCGCTCGATCATCTGGCCGGGTTTGACTGAGCCCGGCGCCTAGCCTATTGGATGCTCTCGCGGGCGGCTACTGGCCGCCGCGCGCCATTGCGGCCCACGCCAACGCGTCGGCCGCTTCGTAGCGCAGCGTGGCGGCGTCGCCGCCAGACACCATCGCCAGCACGATCACGTTGTTGGCCCCGGCGCAGAGGGTAATGGCGTTCGGCAGCGAGAAGCTGTCGGAACCTTCCGCGCGCTTCACTTCCTCACACCCCTCAGGCGGTGGAATAGCCGCCAGTTCCGTATCGCGGTTGACATCTGAGGTGAGCCGGTAGCGCAGCGTGTCAAAGCGCGACGACACGTCGTCCCACGCCTGCCGGGTCGTCACCCGCGCATCGGTGAGCAGGAAGACGAGCACCATGGCGCGCGCACCCTCTGGCCCGACGTAGTACCCGGCAGCGCCTTCCTGAAAGATGAGGGTATTGAGATCCGTCATGCTGGACGGCGGCAGGGTGCCCCAGCCATCACCGAAGCTCTCCGCGCCCGGGAGATAGGATGAGGCCAGGCCGCCCGGCGCCGGCGTCCCGTCCTGCGCCGCGCCCGGTTGACCTCCGCTACTGGCGCCAATGAGGGCGCCGGCGAGGAGGAGAACCGTGATGGTGCGATAAATGCGGGTGCGGATGGCCTGATTCATGGTTCTTACAGCATACATGGAAATGGCGTGACGTCAGGCGGCGGGAACCGGGTCAATCGTGAGTGATGTGGTATTGAGGTCGCCGGATCTGGCATCCATGGGAGACCCCACCATAACCACCACCCGGATGTCGGCGCCAGCGGGAATCGTGATCACGTCGCCGGGCAGGCCGCCATCGATGTGGATCACGCGCCCGGTCCAGCCTGCCAGGACGTTGTTCGCGGAAATGCGGACCTGCGCGTCGCCGTCGCCGGTGTTGACTACCCGGAATTGATACTCCCGCTCTTCACCGGGCCGGAGCGCGTCGTTGGCGCTCAGCGATTCCACAGTCAGCAGCGGGGCCGCAGGGGCGGTGGGCGTGGCATGGACGTCCGCAATTGGCTCCGGACTGGCTGTCGCGGTGGGCGGCGGGACCTCGGTAGTCGCTTCCGGCTCGGTCGCCGGAGCGGGGCTATCGTCGGAGATGGGCGTTTCCGCCGGCGCCGGGGTAACTGGGGCCTCAGTTGGCGTCGGGGTGGTGGTGGTCGAGTCGGTCGCCGGGCAGGGGTTCGCGGGAGCAACGGTCGTGGCGGTCGCGGTCGCGGGCTCGGCCTCGGGCTCGCGGGTGGGCTCGGTAGCGTCATCCTGCGGGGCCGGGACGGACGTTGGCTCCGGCTCCGGGGTGGCAGTGACCTCCGGCTCAGCGGTCGCTTCTGGCGTGGCGGTAACCGCTGGAGTCACGGGTTGCTCCGGCTCGGGGGTGGCCTCCGGGGTGGCAGTGACCTCCGGCTCCGGCGTAGTGGCGGGTTCAGGGGTGGCGGTCGCTATGGGCTCCGGCGTAATCGCCGGGACGTCGGTTGGCTCGGGAGTGGCGGTCGGCTCCGGAAGCGCAGCCGGCTCCTCCGGGGCAGGCGTTTGCGCGGGGGCGGGATCCGGGGCCACTGTCGCCTTCGGGGCCTCTGTCTCCTCTGGCGCCTCCGGAGTCTTCGTCACTTCGGGGACTTCATCCCCCGTCGTCGCCTCGGGCGCCTCCGTGGTCGCTGTCTCTCGCCCGGCGGGTTCCTCGGCGGGCGCGGTCGCGGCGGCGTCCGGGGTGGTGATCTCCGGCGCTACCGCGGGCGCATCCGGCGCCGCCACAGGGGTGGTCGCGGCGGCCTCGGAGGTGGCCGACCGGGTCTCGGCGGCGGCGCTGGTGGCCTGCTCGGTCTGGCGCTGGGCCTTCTGGCGTTTGCGCTGTTCTTGCTGGCGCTTCTGTTTCTTCTGCTTCTGGTCGCGCTGGTGTTCGCGCTGACGCTGCTGGCGCTTCTGCTTCTGCTTGTGTTTCCGGCCGCCCCGGCTCTCGCCCGAGTTCGCGTGCTGCTTCTTCTGCTGCTTGCGGTCAGCGCGCTGGCGCTCTTGTTTCTTGCCCTGGTGCTTCTGCTTGCCGCCCTGCTTCTTCCCGTGCTTCTTGTTCTTCGCCTGCTTGCCGGCCTTCGCGCGCTTGCTCTTC
>JASGGF010000106.1:0-13367 GCA_047605145.1 Thermomicrobiales bacterium
ATGCCTGAATGCCTCCCCACGCGCCGATGCGGAATCATGCATCCATCATGCCGGGTTGCGCGCGGGCTGGCATCGGCAGAAATACGGATTTCTGGCGCCATCCTGACCGTAGTGGAGCGACCTCACGTGCTCTGCTCACGAGGCGTGCGTGGTCCCCGGAGCTTCCCAGTTGGCGGCGAGGTCCTTCGACAAGCTCAGGACATCACCCGTAGTGCGCGGCGACATCGGTGCGCCTCGTCCCGTGCGCCGCGTTATTCGGGGGTGGGGTCTTCTGGATACCGCGTGGCGATGTCGCCACCATCTTCAGGTGATGTCCTGAGCCTGTCGAAGGACCTCGTTGCCGGTCAGCGTGTTCCGCGTGTGTCCGCCGCGTTCCCTGAATGGCACGAACGCGATTCCGGGTGGGCGGAGATGGCCAGAGCCGCCCCCCTGCAGGAAGGGGCATCGCGACGTCGAACAGGCGCGGCGCACGAGTCCTCCTGCGTCGGAATGCCATTGAGGTTGGAGGCGAGCGCGTATTGACAACTATTCTTGTCAATGCTTCACTAGGGGCATGGAAGCGGTCGATGTCATCGAAAACCCGGCGGCGGCGGTCGTGGCGCTGGACCCGGTGCGTAGCCGCCTGCTGGCGGAGCTGGGCGAGCCGGCCTCGGCGGCGGCGCTGGGGGCGCGGCTGGGCATTGCCCGGCAGAAGCTGACCTACCACCTGCGCACGCTGGAAACGCACGGGCTGGTGCGGGAGGCCGAGACGCGCCAATGGGGCGGCCTGCGGGAGCGCCTGCTGGTGGCCAGCGCGGAGTCGTACCTCGTCTCGCCGGCGGCACTGGGGCCGGCGGCGAGCGCGCCGGAGCGGGTCACGCCGCACCTCTCCGCCAGCTACCTGCTGGCGCTGGCCGGGCGCGTGGTGCGCGAGGTCGGCGGCCTGCTGCACCGGACCCGGGCCAGCGGCAGCAGCGCCACCGTGCCGGCGCTGGCGGTGGATACCGAGATTCGCTTCCGTTCCCCGGCCGAGCGCGCGGCGTTCAGCGATGAGCTGCTGACCGCCGTGACCGCGCTGGCCGCCCGTTACCACGACCCCGCCGCGCCGTATGGGCGCGACTATCGCGTGCTGGTGCTGGCGCACCCCGTGCCGCCGCCAATGACGACGGAGGAATCCTGATGCCCGTGCAAATCGACGATGATGGCCGCCGCTGGGTCTTTGCGGAAACGGAGGTTCCGGGCACGCCGGAGGTGGTCTGGCAGGCCATCGCTACCGGCCCGGGGATTTCCTCGTGGTTCGTGCCGACGGAGCTGGAGGAGCGGCAGGGTGGGACGACGGTTTCCCATTTCAGCCCCGATGGCAGCATGGATTCCGTGGCAAGCATCTCGGTCTGGGAGCCGCCGCACCGCTTCGTGGCCGCCGCGCCGGGGGATCTGGGGCCGGGCAACCCGACGGTCGCCACCGAGTGGATTGTGGAGACGCGCGGCGGGGAGACCTGCACGGTGCGCGTGGTGCACAGCTGGTACGCGGACAGCGATGAGTGGGACGCGCAGTTCGAGCAGCACCTGTACGGCTGGATGTCATTCTTCCGCGTGCTGCGTGCGCATCTGGCGCACTTCGCCGGGCAGCCGACGGCCTCGTTTCAGGTGATGGGCAGCTCGGCGGCGGCGAAGGAAGCCGTCTGGGCGACGCTGCTGGGGCAGCTTGGCATCGGCGCGGTGGCCGAGGGCGACGCGGTGCAGAGCGGCGCGGGCGCGCCGGAACTGCGCGGGCGGGCGATCTGGGCCGGGCAGTCGGCGTTCCCGGAGGAGTTGCTGATCGTGCTTGATGCTCCGGCGCCGGGTTTGGCCCACTTTGTGCCGCACCCGATGGGGTTGACGTACCTGACGCTGCGCTTCTACCTCTCCGGGGATGACGCGGCGGCGCGGGTGGCCGAGGTGGAGCCGGTCTGGCAGGTGTGGCTGGCGGAGCGCTTCCCGCTGGTGGCGTTCGACCCGGCGGCGATGGGCGAGCAGGCGGAGGGGGCGGCGTGAGCGAGCAGGAGCGAGGGTTGAGCGCCGCGCCAGTGGCGGCGGCGGAGATGCTGATCCGGCGGCCGGCGGCGGAGGTGTTCGCCGCCTTCACCGATCCCGCGATCACGTCGCGCTTCTGGTTCTCCCACGGCAGCGGGCCGCTGGCGCCGGGGGCGACAGTGACGTGGACGTGGGAGTGGTACGGCTTCTCGATGCCGGCCACGGTGACCGCCTTCGAGCCGGAGCGGTTGCTGGTGGTGGACTGGGGCGCGCCGGGCGAGGCGACGCAGATTACGTGGCGCTTCACCCCGCGTGACGACGGCACGACCATGGTGCGCGTGGAGAACCGCGGCTTCACGGGCGATGCTGACGCGCAGGTGGCCGGGGCGATCAACTCGACCGAGGGGTTCACGTTCGTGCTGGCCGGGGCGAAGGCGTGGCTGGAGCACGGGGTGCAGCTGAACCTCGTGCCGGACCGCTTCCCGGACGGGCTGGGCGACGAGTAGCGCGGGCGCGCGGTTCAGGCGCTGGCGAGGGCGGGGCGCAGATCGGTGTGCACGAAGTCGTTGCCGATGAACAGCAACGGCTCATCGAACGCCTTCGCCAGCGCGTAGGCGAAGCAATCCCCGAAGTTCAGGTGGGCGCGGTGGCCGCTGCCGCGCCCGTAGCGGCGGCGCGCCTCCCTGCCGACACGCGCTTGTTCGGCGGTGACCGGTTCGATGATGAACTCGAGATCGGCAATCATGGCGTCGAATGCTGCGGCATGTTTCCGATCTGGCAGCCGATCTACAATCGTTGCTGTTTTCAACAGGTTGGCGGCAGATATTCGCTTCAGTGGCGAATCGATCATGATCTGGAGACAGCGTTCACCGAGTGGCTCATTCAGGAGCACCGCCAGAATCGCTGAAGAATCAACGATCATTTTGGGAGGCCGTCTTCGTCGTAGAGCAACTCGGCGTGGTCGATGACCGCCTCGGGGTGCTGGCGAAAGGCCTCCTGCAACTCTCGAACCGCAGCATAAATACGCTGCCGGCGAGCAGCCTCGGCTGCGTCGATAGGCCTTGCGGGTGAGGCTTCCGGAGAGCTTTCCGGCAGACGTTCCAGTCGCTCCAGCAGCGCCGTTTCGATGACTGTCTCATCGCTTTCGCCAGTGCGCGCGGCGGTTTCGCGGATAAGTTGCGCGATGACGGCATTCTCTATTTGCAGGGCCATGGGTACCTCTCCCTCCGGGTTCGCCGTCCCGGCCTTGCGAGTAGCGCAAGGAAGCTACCGGGAAGTATGCGCGAGGCGCGAGGCTCCAAAGGAATGCGGCCTATCCTCGGGGCAGGCCGCTTTCGTCGTCGTAGAGCAACTCGGCGTGGTCGATGACTGCTGCCGGGTGCTGGCGAAAGGCTGCCTGCAACTGCCGGACGGCGGCGTAGATGCGGTGACGGCGTGCAGCTTCGGTTGCGTCCAAGGGCAGCGCCTCGATGAATGCGCCGGCGTCAGCATGTTTTGGGTGGGTGCGGTCAGCGTTGGTCCTGGCGCACGCTTTTCATCACTGGCGACTGCCGTTCATGCGGACAACGTCAATAATAGAATGCATACAGTTTTCTGAACGCCGGGTCATGCGCTGCGCTGGATGCCCCGGTTGGGGGAGTGCGGCAAGCCTCTGGCACGATGTCAGTTTTTGCAACTATCTGGATCGATGATACTACCAGTAGTATCATATCGGAGTAGCGCCATGAGCCGAAGGCGGAAGCGTATCGAGAAGATCCTGCAGCGCCCCACGCGCATGCGATTTTCGGAAGTGCGCGAGATCCTCGAAGAGTTCGGCATGGTGTGTGTGAGATCGAAAGGGTTCGCACGTCTGGTTTCAGAAGGCCGGGCTTGGCCAAATCGCCGTTCCTAAAGATGGCGGGAAATGGGTCGAGCACGTGTATCTGGATCAAGTGTGCGCTCTGCTGAAACTCGATGAGATTGACCTTGACGAGTTGGATTGAGCCCACCTGCGCTCAATGCCGCACAGTCTGGAGCCGCACGTGAAACCCCGTTCCCGAAGCAGCCACGAAGCAACACCCAAAACGCTGCAGGAGTATCTCGCCATCCCGTATCGGCTGGAGATCGTGCCGGGTAGTTACGGGAACTTCGTCGTGTCCTACCCGGATCTCCCCGGGTGCATCACGCAGGTAAAGCGCCTCAAGGACGCTGTGCCGGTGGCGCAGGAGTTGTTGCAGGGCTGGCTGGAACTGGCGCTGGAAGACGGGCAGGCGATCCCGCTGCCCCGGCAGCCAGAGGAGTACAGCGGGAAGTTTGTGGTGCGCATCACCAAGTCGCTGCACCGCAAGCTGGTAGAGGCTGCTGAGGAAGAGGGCGTGAGCCTGAACGCCTACGCGGCAGAACTGCTGGCGCGCGGTGAGGCCGAGCAGCGCGCGGAGGCGATGCTGGAGACGATCCGGCAGGATATGCACGAACTGCGTAGGCAGCTCCCAACCTTTGAAGGCGTGCCGCAGGAAACAACGGCGCAACGGCAGACCCGGCGCAGTCACCTTTTCACCGTGGTTGCTGCATGACGAGCAACGATACGGCGCCATCCGAACCGATTGATCCGGACCTGTACGCCGCATTTATCCAGCAGATCGAACTCCGTGATCTCTGGCTAGACCGCGCCAGCATCACGAATGGCATCGGGCCAACGCTCCAGGACGCTGTCACCGTCACCATTCATCCGGAGGCATCACGCTGGGAAGCGACGCCCGAAGGCTTTCGGGCCTTCCGCGCGTATGCGGTCGATATCTGGACGGCTGACAATCAACGGGCGGGGGAGATCTCGGCGACATTCGGCGCCGAGTTTTCTTCAGCGCAGGCGATGACGGATGATCTCTTCACCGTATTCGCCGACGTGAACCTGTATATCAACACGTGGCCCTATTTGCGCGAGTTCGTGCACTCGGCGGGCGGGCGCATGGGTTGGTCGCCGTTGACGCTCCCAGCCGTGAAGGTCGGCACACCTGCTCCAGTCGCGCCGGCGTCGCCGCTACCCGCCCGGCAAACGCGCGCACGGCGACCGAAGGCGGAGAAGGCGGCCGTGGCGGAGGCGGAAAGCCCGGACTAGCAGGGTTCTCCGCTTCCGCCACGGCTTCGCCCATCGACCGCGTGATTGAGGTATCGCTAATCCGCCGCGCCGTGCTCGATCTCGGGCGCCCGGGCAGGGTGGTCCTCCCGGAGCAGGCGAAGTTGCTCGGCAATCCAGCGATGGGCGAGCACGGGCGCAGTGATGCCGAGAGCCTGAGCATGCTCCTCCAGCGCCCGGTTTTCGTTGTCTCCCAGTGTGACGACGAGCCGGATGATACGCTGCTGATTCGCTGGCAGCCTGATCGGTTCGACGCCCTCGAGGAAGTCTGTGAAATCGTGCGTGTCCCAGAACTCGGCTTCCTCCTCGATGTTGGAAAACGAGGGGATCTTGCCATGCGGCTCAGTGGGATACCCGAGATCGACGGTTGGGTGCAGCTTCGTCATGGCTGATGATCATCCTGAAATGATGTAAGTTCGCGGCGTTCCTTGCGGCTGGCAGGGCGCGCACTGAACACATAATAGGCGGTTTCTGTATCTGGGACCTGGCCGATGACCACGGAAACAATACGTCCCAAAGACGACCACCCAACGAACTTGAGGCGATTCTTGTACGAGGGGAACACGGCAACGGCGCTGAAAATGACTTCTTCTACTTCGGCGCGCGTCACACCATGTTTGGTGATATGGTCGAGGTTCCAGTCATCCCAGACCAGATTGCTCACGCCATGCTGCTCAGCCATACCGCCATTGTATGGCAACGCCCCCGGCGCGAATCATGCGCTGGGGGGCGTTCGATTGGCGGCCTACCGGTAGCTGGCGGCCTGTAGGTCGAAGAGGTCGGCGTAGCGGCCGCCCTGCAGCATCAGCTCGTCGTGCGTGCCCTGCTCCACGAGCTGGCCGTTCTCGAGGAAGAGGATGCGGTCCGCCATGCGCACCGTGCTGAAGCGGTGCGAGATGTAGAGCGCCATCTTGCCGCGCGTTAGGTCCTTGATGCGGGCGAAGAGATCGTGCTCCGCCTGCGCATCGAGGGCGGCGGTTGGCTCGTCGAGGATCAGGATCTGGGCGTCGCGCATGAAGGCGCGGGCCAGCGCGATCTTCTGCCACTCGCCACCGGAGAGCTGGTGCCCGCCCTCGAACCACTTGCCAAGGGTGGTGTCGTAGGAGTGCGGCAGCTTGCGCACCACGTCGTCGGCCCCGGCGCGCTCAGCGGCGGAGACGATGGCGGCGTCGTCCGTGGCGTGATCGACGTTGCCGACGCCAATGTTCTCGCCAGCGGAGACCTGATAGGCCGCGAAATCCTGAAACATCACGCCGAACTCGCGGCGCAGCTCCTGCGGGTCGTACTCGCGCACGTCGTGGCCGTCGATCAGGATCTGGCCCTCGTCCGGGTCGTAGAGGCGGCCCAGCAGCTTGACGATGGTGGATTTGCCGGCGCCGTTGCGCCCGACCAGCGCCACGGTCTGCCCCGGCTCGATAGTGAAGGAGACGTTGTCCAGCGCCGGCGTGGCGCGGTCCGGGTACTGGTAGGTGACGTTGCGGAACTCGATGCCCTGCCGGAAGGGGCGGCGCACCGGGATCGGGTTGGCGGGGGTCTGAATCTTCGGCTGCCGTTCCAGCAGGTCGTGCAGGGTGGTCAGGTAGAGGCCGTGCTCGTAGATCCCCTGAATGCCGCCGAGGATGCCCTGAAATGCGGTCTGCACCTGATTCGCCGCCTGCGTGAAGACGGTCAGCGCGCCAAGGGTGACCTGCCCGCGCACCGCCAGCAGCGCCACGTACAGGAAGGTGCCGGAGGAGGCGAGGGTGGTCAGCGAGCCCCAGCCAAATCCGGCGAGGTAGCGGCGCAAGAGCAGATCGCGCGTTTCGGCGTAGTAGCCGGTGGCGGCGCGGTCGTAGCGCTCGATGAAGTAGTCGCCGGCGGTGAAGAGCTTCACTTCCTTGGCGTACTCATCGGTGGTCATCAGGTTGGTGAGGTACGACATCACCCGGCGCACGGGCGATTGCCGCCGCATCTGCTGGAAGCCCCACCAGCCGTAGCGGCTGCCGGAGATGAAGGCCGGGATGGGCGAGAGGAGCGCGGCGACCGCGATCCACGGCGAGAGCCCGAGTAGCAAGGCAATCATGGTGGCGAAGGTGATCAGCGAGCGGCCGAGGCCGAAGACGCCGGAGACCATGTCCACCGGCCGCCGCGCCGATTCGCGCTGCGCCTGCTGGAGTTGGTCGTAGTACTCCGCGTTCTCGAAGTCCGCCAGATCGAGCGTGGCGGCGTGCCGCATGATCTGCAACTGGACGTGGATGGAGAGCTGCTCCTGCAACAACTGCTGGCTGATGTTGGCGAGGGTTTGCAGCAGGCTGCTGGCAAGGAAGAGCAGCAGTTGCACGATGGCGATAACGACGATGGCGCGGATGTGGGCGTCGTCGCCGCCAGCGTTGATGCCCTGCACCACGGCGTCGATGAGGGCGCCGGCCAGCCACACCTGCGCGGCGGGCAGCACGCTCTGCCCGATGGAGGCGACGCCCAGCGTCGTGGTCAGCTTCGGGCTGGTGGCCCAGACGAGCGCCATGACGCGCACGATGCTCTGCCACGTCTGGCGGATGCTGCGCGCGACGGCGTGCGCGTCGTCACGGCGCGGTAGGCGGACGCGGCGGGAAGGCGTGGGATCGGGTGGCGTTTCGGGAGCGCCGCCATTGGCGCTGAATGGTCTCGAACGGCCATCGCCGCGTTGGACGGGCGACGAGGCGGAGGGGGAGTAACGGTGCCCGTTGCGATCGGGCGAGGCGCTGGATGAAGGGTTTTGCATATGGTCTGAGGCGTTCTCCTGTTGAAGGCGACGCACAGTTGCGCCGCACACGCGATAGGTTGGGATATTTCAAGTATCGGGCCAGATTGGCTTCATGCCAACTCGCCGTTCGGGTAGGCGCCGGGTGCGCGTATGGTCAGGGTGTGGTGGGCGAGACTCGAAGCGGGGATGATCGGGATACGGCGCTCCGATGCTGCCGCCCATTCCAGGTTACGTCCTGCGCGCTGTCGAGGGATCTCGTTGCCGGCCGGGTCGTGCCAGGTCGTGACGCGATTCCCGGGGATCCTTCCCGAGGTCTCTCCACCGCCGTTGAAATACGAAATGCAAGAGTTATGTGGATTATCTGAATAGCTCCACGAAGCCTCGCTACGCCAATATGGAAACTTGCACGTCTGATAAAATGTGGACTCTTCCTAGATCATTCTCAGGCTACTCAGACCCTCGGAGGGATGCCATGTTGCACGCAGTTCATGCCTTCGTTGGAGATCTTTCGCTGCTAGCGGCGTTTCGCATTCCTCTTCCCGTCACCACAAATATGTTTGCAGTGTTACTGATTGGTGGAGCGGTGACGTGGGTCCTATCCAAACTCCCTGGAAGACTCAGTACGCTGGCTGGCATCGCCGCATTGGGGACAGTTGGACTTGTTTTGATCGTTGGCTATGATGATGTCACTGGCGGAGATATCGTCAATCACGTTGCAAACTCTCAATGCGTTGGGTGGAGCCCGTATGTGGATAAAGTAGAGTCAGTTCAGACTCAATATGAGACGATCCTTGATCGCTTGGATGTTGATGTATTGTCCACAAGTGACGCTATTGCATTGGCCAATGAGGCACGTGGTCTAATGGATCAACTTAATCAAGGGTCGCCCCCTGAAGCTGCAACGGCGCTTCATCAGAACCTCTATTCTACGTTGGCGGAAACTCAGAGGCAGCTACGGAGTTATGCGTCTGGCGGAGACTTTGATCCAGCAGCGATTAACGCCTTGATTGATCGTCATAGTTCCCTTATCACGGCGCTCAATGCCAAGTGCGCCTAGCACTGGCATCGAAGCAGTTGGCCCTTGCCAAAGACCAGTCCGCAAAAGGCTCAACTCCAGTGACCAGAAATCTAGTCCCGGTTCAAGATGGCGACCTTGCGCATCCTAGTAAAGAGTGCTCAAAGAGCGTCGTTCGCTCTCTCGGTTCACGCCTGCACAAAAGCGCTCTCAACGGTGACCGCTTTGGGAAGTCGCCTCGGCTTTCGTGTAAAGGCGCGGCCATGCCTGATCTGATCCGTTTGTCTGATACATAGACGCACTTGGACGTAGACAGTTGGTTGAGCTTCCACAACTGACTCCGCTCTCGCAGCAGCCATCGTTGCAACACACGGGAAAATCGTCTGGGCACGCTCCGGAGAGACCTTCATCAAGCGTTGGGCAACAGCTGTAGGTGGTCGGAAACCCGTAGTAGCGATGAGGGGCCTCCGACTTGCAACATGAGTTGTATTCCTTATGAGCAGCGCAACCTGCCATGTTGGAGCGATCAGGATCGCAGCAATACCAGTCGTTGGGGCATCGCGTCACCCGATTCTCATAGCTCACACACAAGTAGCTGCTTTGCTTCCAACGTTTGTTGCTCCGCTTCCTTGCCTTCTTCTCCCGTTGCTTTTTCTTCTTCTTGTCTGCCGCGTCTACTGTGGAGACAAAGATCACCACACTCGATGCGGCCGGTAGAACCACCAGAACCTGCCGGCGCTCCAACCTGCTGAGCGAGCGCGCGAGCTTATCGAAGCGATCCGAATCCATCTGCCCACCTGTGCTACACGGCCGCTTATATCTCGCTGGTCATCATGGCACAGGTGGGCGGATCGCGTTTGCATTAATTGGAGGCTAGGGTTCCCTGTCACCTACTCCGTCTGCCGGAAGCTCCACGTCGCGGCGCCCAGCGCGACGACGGCGAAGACAATCAACACCGCGAGGTTCACCCACGCGGGGAAGCTCCACATGCCGATGAGCAGGCCGCGTAGGAGATCGACGGTGTAGGCGAGGGGGTTGAGCAGCGCGAGGGTCTGCATCCACTGCGGGGCGCGGTCGAGCGGGAACTGGGCGCCGCTGGCGAAGTACAGCGGCAGGATGATGAAGTTGTTGACCGTACCGAATCCTTCGAAGCTGGTCATGCGGGCGGCGAAGCAGAGGCCGGTGGCGGTCAGGCCGAGGCCGGCGAGCAGCATGACGAGGATGCAGGCCACCACCGAAAAGGGCGTCAGGTGGACCCCCGCCAGCGGCGCGAACAGGAAGATGATGACCCCCTGCATTGTCGCGATGGTGGCCCCGGCCAGCGCCTTGCCGATCACGATGGAGGAGCGCGGCGTGGGTGCGACGAGGATTTCTTTCAGGAAGCCGAACTCGCGGTCGAAAATGACGCTGACGGCGCTCTGGAAGCAGGCGAAGATGATCGCCATCGCCAGCATGCCGGGGAAGACGTAGGCCAAATACGGGACATCGCCGGGGATGGTGATGGAGCCGCGCAATCCGGCGCCCAGCACGAAGAGCCAGACGATGGTGCGCGCCAGCGAGCCGTACAGCTGGGCGCGCTCCCGCAGGAAGCGCATGACATCGCGCTCGGTGAGCATGCGGATCGTTTCGAGATCGATGAACCGGGGCGTGTGTAGCGCGCGCGGTTGCGACTGGGGTTGTGGCAGGGTAGTAGCGGTCATCTAGGCGCCTCGCACGCCACGCCGCCGAAGTTGCGAGCGCAGCTTGTCGTTGCTGCCGGCGCCCTCGTCGCGGATGGCGCGGCCGGTCAGTTGCAGGAAGACATCGTTCAGGGTCGGCTTGGCGATCTCGATGGAGCGCACCGGGATCGGCATGCGTTGCAGCAGCTCTGGCACGAAGCGGTCGGCGCTGCGCACCTCGAAGCGCAGTACGCCGCCCTCGGTGGCCGGCGTCAGGTCGTACTCACGCTGCAGGTAGTCGCGGGCGGCACCGAGGTCACTTTCCGCGACGCCGAGGCGGACGACGTCGCCGCCGATCAGCGCCTTCAGCTCCGCCGGGGTGTCCAGCGCGATCAGTTTGGCGTGGTCGATGATGCCGATGCGGTCGCAGTGCTCCGCCTCGTCCATGTAGTGCGTGGTCATGAACACGGTCATGTGCTGCTGCTTGCGCAGGGCGTGGATCTGCTCCCACAGCTTCTCGCGCGTTTGCGGATCGAGCCCCACGGTCGGCTCGTCGAGGAAGAGCACGGCGGGGTGGTGCAGCAGCCCGCGCGCAATCTCCAGCCGCCGCTTCATGCCGCCGGAGAACGTGCCCACCTTGTCGTTGGCGCGGTCGGCGAGGTCCACCATCTCCAGCACCTGCGCGATGCGCCCGGCGCGTTCGGCGCGGGGGACGTGGTAGATCATGCAGTGGAAGCGCAGGTTCTCCTCGGCGGTGATGCGCTCATCGAGGCTGAAATCCTGAAAGATGATGCCGATGGAGGCGCGCACCTGATCGGGCTCCCGCGCCACATCGAAGCCGTTGACGCGCGCCACGCCGCTGGTGGGGCGCAGCAGGGTGCAGAGCATCTTGATGGTGGTGCTCTTGCCGGCGCCGTTCGGGCCGAGGAACCCGAAGATCTCGCCGGGCTGCACCGCGAAGCTGAGGTGATCGACGGCGGTGAACTCGCCGAAGGTGCGCACCAGATCGCGCACCTCGATGGCGGCGTCTGTGGACGGCGCGGCGGTGGCGACCGGCGGCGCGATGACCTCCGGCGCGGCGGGTGTTGGTGACGGTGGGGGCAGGGTGACAGCGCTCACGGGCGCTCCTCCAGGGTGGCTTCCAATGTATCAGGGGCATCCGGGGCGCTCTGCAGGAGGGCGCCGAGGTCCTGCAGCGCCAGCAGCAGCCGCTCGCGGTTGGCGGGCGGCAGGGGCGCCAGCAGGGCCCGCAGGTGCGCGGCGATGACGGCTTCGTAGCGGGCGATCAGCGCGCGCCCCTCCGGCGTGATCAGCAGGGCGATCTGGCGGCGGCTGGCGGGGTCCGGCTGGCGCGCCACCAGCCCGCGCTCCACCAGCGCATCCAGCGTGCGGGTCATGGTGGGCGGGGTGACCAGCAGCGCGCGGGCCAGCCCGGCGGCGTAGGCGGGGCCATCCGTCGCGGCGATGGCCTGCAGGCAGCGCAGTTGCGGGAAGAGCAGGCGCTCCTCACCCTCCACTTCAGCGATGGCGCGGCGCATGACGCGGTGATAGTGGGGCAGCACCTGTTCCAGCGCGGCCAGCAGGGCGTCATCGGTGGGGGCAAGGGCAGGGGCGTCCGTTGGCCCACGAGATGCATGGACGAGGGTGGCGGTCATCAGGCTTCTCCGTAATCGTGCCACTACGAATCATTGCTAGTGGCAATAGTACGTAGTGGCACGATCTTGCGCAAGGATGCGTAGCTGGCGCTACGATTCGGTGGCGCCTGAAGGGCCGGAACCCGCACGGTAGGCAGTTCGCCAGAGGCGTTCCCAGCAAATCTTGAGGAAATGCCAAGGTAACGTGGTGATCTGGCAGTTACCTTGGATGGTGTTCCGGGGTTGGGATCGGTTCCTGCCCCACTCGCTGATCTGGGCGGGCGTTCATCCGGGAGCGCTCGCAGGTGATCCATCGCCATCGGTGCAAGGAGACCACCTCATGTTGATTCCACGATCTCGCCGTGCCGTCCTCGCGGCCGTTCCGGGCGCGCTGATGGCGGCTGGCCTGTTGATTTCCACCGGCGGGGTGTACGCGCAGGACGCCACCCCCGCCACCCCCGGCGCGTCTACCGTGGGCGTGCTCGATCCCGCGCCGGAAGGACTGCCGGAGTGCGGCGCCTCCGAAATCGGGTCGCTGCCCAGCGATGTCGAGGCCGCGAAGCTGTACACCATCGTGGCGGACGAATCCGAGGCCCGCTACGTGGCGCAGGAGGAGCTGGCGCAGGTGGGGGCCACCACCGCCATCGGCAAGACGCAGGCGATCGCCGGCTCAATCGGCTTCGATGAGGCCGGGCTGCCGCTGGCCTGCTCGCGCATCGATGTCGATATGCGCACGCTGGTCAGCGATCAGGCGCGCCGCGACAACTACCTCTACAACAACACGCTGGAGGCGGAGAAGTACCCGCTGGCGACCTTCGTGTTCCTGCAGGTCGACGGGCTGGATGCCCCGCTGGCCGATGGCGAGACGAAGGACGTGACCCTGATCGGCAACCTGACCCTGCGCGAGACCACGAAGGTGGTGGCGTGGGAGGCCGAGGCCAGCATGGATGGCGACAATTTGGTCATCAAGGCGAAGACCAATTTCGACATGCCAGACTTCGGCATCACGCCGCCGAGCGTGCCCGTGGTGCTCTCGCTGGATGAGAACGTCGCGCTGGAGTTCGATATGACGGCCGCTCCGGCGGCGTAAAGGGGGGAGACGGCCTGCGGGCCTTTGGGGGAGACGCGCTACGGCGCTTGGGGGGAGACGCTTCGCTTAGGGGGAAAGGAATGAAGACGAGTCGTCGTGTTTCTTTCTTTTGGCCCGAAGGCCCGGAGGGCGGGGGCCCCCCCG
>JASGGF010000107.1:0-13341 GCA_047605145.1 Thermomicrobiales bacterium
CCTCTCGCGGGTTCCCCTGCCGGCTGCTGCGAATGGCGGATGATGGCTGAGACATAGCGTGAGTATAGCAGAATATTCGCACAGATGTTCTGATTTGCGAGTGCTCTCTAGGCAGGCGGCCGGAACCGGCTCGGGACAGCATCGGGGCGAATCTTGAAGTTGAACTTGGTGCGGAACGCCTCGTAGAAGTTCATGCTTTCGAGCGTGACCAGCCGGAACGCGACATCGCTCTTGGTCACGCGCACGACATCCCACTGGTTGAGGTGCAGCACCTCACGGCCATCGAGGATCAGGACCGCATCGTGGTCATTGGTGACGATCATTTCAATGTTCGCCTCTTCCGACACCACGAACGGTGTGCGGATCGGGCTGTGGCAGGAGATGGGCACGATGGCGAATCCCCGCACGCCAGCGGTGAGGATCGGCCCGCCGGCCGCCATGCCGTAGGCAGTGCTGCCATGCGGCGTGGCCACGATCATGCCATCGCCGGGGTACGTGTTCACATAGTGGCCATCGATGTAGATCTCGACATCCACCATGCGGGCGCCTGACCGCACCACCACGTCGTTGATAGCGATGCCTTCAGGAACGTGTTGGCGACCTCGCAACAGCGAGGCTTGCAGCGTCGCGCCCTCCTGAATCGAGAAATCCCCCGACATCAGCGCGGCGATGGCCTGTTCCCAATCTCGCCGCTCCACCAGCGCCAGAAACCCGACGTTCCCGAAATTGATGCCCAGCAGCGGCACACCCGGGTAACTGTTCGCCGCGCGCATCATCAGACCATCGCCGCCGAGCACCACGACGGCATCCGCCGGTTCTACGCCCGGTCGCAACAAATCCGCCTCGGGAATGACCGTCGCCCCGGCCTGCCGCAGCGCTTCCGCGACGGATGGCGCCAGTTCCTGCGCCTCGTCCTTGCTCCGCGCCGCCACCAGTCCGACTCGCTGCGGTGGCGTCATCGCGGTTTTCGTGCTTTGCATCGCCAATGAGGTGGTCACGCTTCGTCTGGCTCCCTGTGGGGCGCATCCGCCCAGGCTGGCGTCAGGTAGGTCTCGGCATCGTGCGCGGCCCGGAAGCGAAAGAGCCGGGCCGGGCGGTGGCTCCCCTCGCGTCGCGTTTCGTCGGTCTCGGCCAGCATATCCGCAGAGAGAATCCTTCGCCGGAAGTTGCGCTTGTCAAAGTGTTGCCCAAGCACCGTTTCATACACGTGCTGCAATTCACTCAGCGAGAATCTCGGCGGTAGCAAGTGGAACGCGATAGTGGTGTATCCCAGTTTGGCCCGGAGGCGCACCAGGGCGTAATCGAGAACATTCCGGTCGATCTCCGGCAGTGCGAGTTCGCCATTGACCGATACCCAGTGTCCCAGCGGGCCAGATTCGCATGCTTCCGCTGGGTCAGCGATTGCAAGGTAGGCCACGGTCACCACCGGGGCCTCAAGTTCGTGCGAGGACACGCTGTAGAGCTGCTCGATGTACCGGTGGCTGCCCCCCGTGTCCAGCGCGAGCGCCCTCAGCGCCGCCTGGTCGAGCGATTCTCCCTGCTCCAGCGCGACCCCGGGCAAGTGCCCTTCGGGACCGGCGCCGTTCAGCGCGACCCACAACTCGCCATTACAGATCGCCAGCAGCACGACCCGTACCTTGACCTCGGTCGGCGCCTCGCTGGCTGCCTGTGCGTGCTGTGGAATTGGTGGCGCCACCTGACCGGCTCCAAACGCCCGGGCGGACTGACCGGCTGCCCTGCGGCGCCGTTCTGGCAGTCTAGACAGAGCGCTAGCCCCGGGCAATCCCCGCCGTGCCCAACCGGGATCGGCGGCCGGAACGCCGGGCGCCGACTCCGGCAATGATCCCCACCGTAAATCCGCTGACGATCAGCGATGTTCCTCCATACGAGATGAACGGCGCTGTCAGCCCGGTGAGCGGCACGACCCGTAGCACCCCGCCAGAGATCAACAGGATCTGGACGCTGAGGAGCACGGTCAACGCCAGACCCACCAGCGTCTCGAGCTCCGTCGCGGCGGCCAGCGAATTGGCGGCGCAGCGCAGCGCCAGAAGGGCCAGTAGCGCGAGAATCGCGAGCGAGACGAGCAATCCGAACCGTGAACCTGCGGCCGCCAGCACGAAGTCAGTCTGAATCTCGGGGACATTGCGCACGTCGGGCGGCAGGCGCGCGCCGGCTATTCCCCCGGTCGCCAGCGCGTACTCGCTCTGAATGAACTGGTACCCCGTCCCAAGTGGGTTAAGCCACGGGTTCAGCCAGTTGGCGACCCGTCCCTGCACACGTGGCGAGGCTGAGGCCCCGAACACGGCGACCAGCGCGACCGCCCCGCCGACCGTGAGCACGCTCCAGCGTGAGCGCAGGCTGGAGGCCACGATGGCGTACGCGCCGATCGCCGTGACGGCGGCCATTCCGAGGTCGTTCTGCACGGCCAGCGCCGCCAACGCCAGGCACAGCGCCCCGGCCACCGGCGCCAGATAGGGCACCGGCGGGAGCTCTAGCCCGGCTACTCGCCAGGACGCCGCGATGACGTGGCGCCGGTCATAGAGGAACACCGCCACGAATGTGGCGAAGAGCACGCGCGAAATCTCGGCGGGCTGCAGGCGCAACGGCCCCAGCTCGATCCACAGTCTGGCTCCGTTCACCTCCGTGCCGATGGCCATGGTGGAGGCAATCAACGCCAGCGCGGCCATCGCGATGACGTAGGGATAACGCCGGGCGTGGGCGATGAACCCAGACGCCACGACCCCTGCCAGTAGCGCCACGAACGACGCCGCCACGAAGGCCAAGTGCCGCGTCGCGACAGTCTCGAAGAACGCGCTTGTGCCGCCCGGCAGATTCGCGATCTGGATCTGAATGACAGCGCCAATCGCGGTCAACGCACCGCAAAGCGCGATCAGCGTTAGGTCGATGTCAGGCACGGTCACCCGGAGGATGAGCGCTGCCAGCGCTGGCGCCAGCATGGCTGCCAGGAGCAGTGGCGCCCCAAACCGCACCGGCAGCGAGGCCGGCGCCGGGCCGATGCTGGCGCCGGCCGCGAAGATCACCACTGGCAGGACAGCCAGCGCCGTGGCCTCAAGAGCGGCAGAGGCTCTGGCGGCTACGCCGGCCACCGGTCTCCCACCAACAGGTCCAGGTCTGCGTGGGCGGTCGCGGTCACGGCACTGGCGTGCGTCATGATCGCCCCGTTCAGCGCCTGACTGCAGGAACACGAGCGCGCAGGGAGGCCATCCACGCAGAATTGCGCCAGCAGTTCCCGGGCCGCAGCGCCATTCGCCCGCATATTGGCCACGACCTCATCGACCGTGACATCGGCGGCGTGCGAGTGCCAGACGTCGAAATCCGTCACCATGGCGACCGCCGCGTAGCAAAGCTCCGCCTCGCGGGCCAGCCGCGCCTCGGGCATGGCCGTCATGCCGATGATGTCTCCTCCCCACGACCGGTACAACTCGGATTCGGCGCGCGTGGAGAACTGCGGCCCCTCGATGCAGACGTACACCCCGCCTTTCACCACATCGGCTTTTGTTGTTGTCGCTGACGACAACAACGCGGCATTCAGGTTCTGGCAGTAGGGATCAGCGATGCCGATGTGGGCCACGACTCCGCCGTCGAAAAAGGTGCGCGGCCGGTTGACCGTGCGGTCGATCAATTGGTCGGGCAGCACGATGGTGCGTGGCGGCAATGCCTCCCGCAGGCTGCCGACCGCGCTGAAACTCAGCAGGTGCGTGACGCCAAGGCGCTTCAGGGCGTAGACGTTTGCGCGGTACGGCGCCGCCGTTGGTGAGTATCGGTGGCCCGGGCCGTGGCGCGGAATAAAACACACATCCGTCACCCCAATCCTGCCCTCTTTCACCGGGCCGCTCGTCTCACCAAACGGCGTTGAGATCGCTTCGCCGGAGCCATCGGCCAGGCCCTCCAGCTCGTAGATGCCACTGCCGCCGATGATCCCCAATTTGCCCATGCTGCCCTCTCTCGCCAGATATCTCCGGCGTTGCCGATGCGTGCTGCTGCCCTGGTGGCGTTCGTCGCTGCAATCAATGGTATACTCGCCCGGCTGAGTGCTCGCACGAGCGCCACGTTTTGTGTGTCCGCAAGAATGGTCGTTGGGAGAGGAACCCGCCAATATGGCGTTGCAGCGCGAACAGAAGGAAACCATCATCTCGCAGTTTCGCACCCACCCGGAGGATACTGGCTCTCCGGAAGTGCAGATTGCCCTACTGACCGAGCGCATTAACGGGCTCACCGATCACCTGCGCAGCCATCGGCATGACTATCACTCGCGCCGTGGTCTGTTGAAGCTGGTCGGTCAGCGGCGCCGCTTGCTCGCCTACCTCGCCGACAAGGATATCGAGCGCTACCGCGCCACGATCACCCGACTTGGTCTGCGCAAGTAGCGGTCGTTCAGGTCTCCCAGCGCCAGCTACGCCCCGGTTGCCCGGGGCGCAGGCTATGTCACGTTGGCCCAGGGTGGTTGCACCCTGGGCTCTTTGTGTTGCTGGCGGAAACCCGGGGAAAGGAGGTGCTGGCCCCGAATCTGCGGCCTGATTGCTGACCCAGGACCGTGGGGAATTGGAGCGTGCGCGGCGACAGGCGCCCACGCTCCAGTCCCTCACGAGTGATCCAGGTCAATGCAGGTCTTCACCCCTCCGGACGTGCCGGAGTCGAAATACACTCGCGAGGAGTTCACATGGCTACGGGAATGTTCCCGCCCGTGACAACGGTCGAAATTGACGTTGCAGGGCGATCTCTTTCTTTGGAATCTGGTCTGATTGCCCAGCTGGCTGACGGCGCTGTCGTCGTCCGCTATGGGGAAACTGCTGTGCTGGCGACGGCTGGCGGCGAAAAAGAAGCGCGGGATGTCGTCGACTTCTTCCCGCTGACCGTTGACTACGAAGAGCGCATGTACGCCGCCGGCAAGATCCCGGGCGGCTTCATCAAGCGCGAGGGCCGACCGACCGAGGCGGCGATCCTGGCGGCTCGCCTCACGGACCGCCCGCTGCGCCCGCTTTTCCCGAAGGGCTACCGAGCTGAAGTGCAGATCATCAGCACGGTGCTCTCGGCGGACCAGGAGAACGACCCCGACATTCTCTCCATCATCGGCGCCTCGGCGGCGTTGACCATCTCGCCGATTCCCTTTGACGGCCCGGTTGGCGCGGTGCGCATGGGGTATGTCGATGGGCAGATCGTCGTCAACCCGACCAATGCCCAATTGGCGGACAGCCAACTGGACATGGTGATCGCTGGCACCGCCGACGCGATCATGATGGTGGAAGGCGAGGCCGATCAGGTCAGCGAGGACGTGCTCGTCGATGCTATCGAGCGGGCGCACGATGAAATCCGCCGCATCGTCGAGCTGCAACTCGACCTGCAGCGGCAGGTCGGAAAGCCCAAGTGGGCCTACCAGCCGCCGGCGCCGGATCAGGCGCTGGAGGCCCAGGTGCGGGCGACGCTCGGTGACCGCCTGCACGCGGCGCTGAACAACGCCGACAAGGTGGTCCGTCTCGAAGGGACAAGCGCCCTCAAGGACGAGATCGTCGCCAGCCTCGAGGGCACGGAGATCGCGCCGAAGGCCGCCGCCGAGACATTCGAGCGACTGCTCAAGAGCGAAGTCCGATCCGCCATCCTGATCGACGGCGCCCGCCCGGATGGCCGCACCCCCACCGAGATCCGGCCCATCTGGATCGACATGGGCTACCTGCCGCGCGCGCACGGCTCTGCCATCTTCACGCGCGGCCAAACGCAAGTGCTGACCGTGGTGACGCTGGGCTCCACCGCCGAGGAGCAGCGCCTCGATTCCATCAGCCCGGTCACGACCAAGCGCTACATCCACCACTACAACTTCCCGCCCTTCAGCGTCGGCGAAGTGCGACGCATGCGCGGCCCCGGCCGCCGCGATATCGGGCACGGGGCGCTCGCCGAACGGGCGCTGCTGGCGGTGATCCCGGACAGCGATGCGTTCCCCTACACCATGCGACTCGTTTCCGAGGTGGTCAGCTCCAACGGCTCTACCTCGATGGCCAGTGTGTGCGGCAGCACACTCGCGCTGATGGATGCCGGTGTGCCGATCTCCGCCCCGGTGGCTGGCATCGCCATGGGTCTGGTGACCGACGACTCTGGAAAATACCAGATTCTCAGCGACATCCAGGGTATGGAAGACGCGCTCGGCGATATGGACTTCAAGGTCGCGGGCACGACCGAGGGCGTAACCGCGATCCAGATGGACATCAAGGTCAAGGGCATCACGCCGCAGATCATGCGTGAGGCGCTGGCGCAGGCTCGCGATGGGCGAATGCACATCCTTGGCATCATGCAGGAGGCGATCTCCTCGCCCCGCGCCGAGCTCTCGCGGTTCGCGCCGCGGGTGCTGCGCGTCAAGATCAACCCGGAGAAGATCGGCGCGGTCATTGGCCCTGGCGGCAAGATGATCCGGGCCATTCAGGAAGAGACCAACACCAAGATCGACATTCAGGACGATGGCTCCGTGTCGGTGGCGTCGATCGATTCGTCGGGCGCGGAAGCCGCCGTGCAGCGCATCCTGGGCTTGACCCAGGAGCTGAAGATCGAGCGCGGCGAGATCTACAACGGCAAGGTGGTCAGCATCATGCCGTACGGCGCCTTCGTCGAGATCCTGCCCGGCAAGGATGGCCTGGTCCACATCTCGGAGCTCTCCGAGGACCCGGCGATCCGCGTGGCCCGCGTGGAGGACGTCATCAACCTCGGCGACGAGATCACCGTGATGGTGACCGAAGTGGCCCCAAACGGGAAGGTCAGCCTCTCCCGGCGGGCCGCCATCACCGGCGAGCTCCCTGAGCCGAAGCCGGAACGCTCGGACCGTGGTCCGCGCCGCGATGGTGACCGTGGTCCCCGTCGTGACGACGACCGTGGCCCGCGCCGCGATGATCGTGGCCCGGCTCCTCGTGGCGACCGCGACGGCGGGCCGCCGCGCACGATCGAAGGGCGGCCGCGCGGTGAATTCTCCGGCCGGCCTGGTGACAGCGTTCGCCGCGACTTCTCGCCGCGAGAGGATTAGACCGGTCGCAAGCAGCAGGAAGGTCGGGCTTCTGGCCCGGCCTTCCTGTTTGCGGCTGGGGCGCCGGGTTGGTAGGATCGTTTCCGCAGCCTCCGCTGCGCCCTCGTATCGGGATCGGGAGAACAGTTCAATGGTCGATGCCGCCAGCGCGGTTCGCAAGGAGCAAGCCCTGCGGGAATTGCTCTCGTCGCTGCACGCAGTCGTGGTGTCCTTCTCCGGTGGGGTCGATAGCAGCTACCTCCTCAAGGTTGCGCATGATGTCCTGGGCGACAACGCCGTCGCAGCTACTGGTCTCTCCCAGACCTACGCCGCCGAGGAGATGGCGGAAGCTCGTGTTGTTGCAAACGACATCGGCGCCGAGTACGTGCTGGTGGACACCGCCGAACTGACTGATCCCCGCTACGCGGACAACTCCCACCAGCGCTGCTTTTTCTGCAAGAGCGAGTTGTACGGCAAGCTTGTGGAACTGGCCGAGCGCCGTTCCATTCAGTTCGTCATCGACGGCTCCAATGCCGATGATCTCGACGACTTCCGGCCAGGGATGCGCGCTGCCCGCGATTTGGGGGTCCGCAGCCCGCTGCAGGAGGTCGGCCTGACCAAGGCCGAGATTCGCGAGCGATCCGCCGCTCTAGGCCTCCGCACGTGGGACAAGCCCGCCGTCGCCTGTCTTTCGTCGCGCTTTGCGTATGGCGATCCCATCACCGTCGAGAAATTGCGGCAAGTAGCGACTGCGGAAAGCGCGCTGCGGAAGCTGGGCTTGCGTGGGTTCCGGGTGCGGCATGACGACGAAACAGCCCGGCTCGAGGTCCCTCGCGAGCAGTTTGCCGTGGCGATTGAGGTCGCTGACGATATCGTTGAAGCGGTGCGTGCCAGTGGCTACCGACACGTTGTGCTGGATCTGGCCGGCTACCGCAGCGGAAGCATGAATGAGGTGCTGAATGCGCGTCTCAAGTCGCGCCGACTACGGGGTCCGAGCGCTGTTTGAGTTGGCGCAGCGTATCGGTCAGGGACCCGTCCAAAGCAAGGAAATTGCCGCGCGTCAGGAGATTCCTGAGGCGTATCTGCATCAGGTGCTGGGCGCCCTGAACCGCGCCGGGCTCATCAAGAGCACCCGTGGTCCGCTTGGCGGTCACGAGTTGCTGCATGATCCTTCGGACGTCACGGTCTACACCATCCTCGTGGCGCTGGATGGCATCGACCAGCGCACGCATCCCCACCCGGACGGGATGGGCGCCACCGATGTCGTGCACAACCTCTGGCATGATCTGCAGGCCCAGTCCGAACTCTTCCTGCGGTCTGTGACCCTGCAAACGTTGCTCGACCGAGAGCTGCACCGGCTCAACAGCGCCCACTACTCGATCTAGGTAGCAGGCACAGAAAAAGGCCCGGGGTTTTTACCCCGGGCCTTTGTGGCTCCTCGACTAGGACTCGAACCTAGAACCTACCGGTTAACAGCCGGGCGCTCTACCATTGAGCTATCGAGGATCGCTGCAACGACGAAGATCATACCATGGGCAATCGCCATTCGGCAATTGCCCCGCAGGCGCTTAATCAGCTCCGGCGCTCGTGATCAGGAGCGCCCTTGCTCTCCGGCAACGGCTCCGACCAGAACCCGCCCTCATTGCCGGCCACGCCCCGGCTGGCTTCCACCAGCGGCGCTGTTGTGTCTGGCGACGCGATGTACGTGCGGCGGGCTCCCGTGCCGGCGCCCACAGCAGCGCGGCCATTGCTCCGCGCCAGTGCGTCGGCAAACGCGTCCAACTCCTCCGGTGAGGCGCCGGTTCGTTCGGCAGCCGCTGCGATGGCTCGCTCTCGGCGGCCCGCCTTGGGAGGCTCCACGGCAACGGCGTCCAGCGCGGGCTGCGCACCAGGCCCCTCGGCCTGCACGGGAGCGGTGCAGTACGGGCACACGGGCCAGCGCCGATCAATCAGCCGCTGACAGGTCGTGCACGCCTGCCGCAACGTGGTCTGGCAATGCGGGCAAACAATGAAGTCCGCCTCGACCGAGCGTTGGCACGCCGGGCAGAGCGGGAGATCATCCAGATCCTGCAGCAGATATTCCTCTTCGAGCGTCCGCTGGAACACCTGGTCCAGCGTTTCCTTGGGCCGCAGAATTAGGTACAGCAGCAGCCCCGGAATGAAGAACAGGACGACCAGCAGCGTCGAAAAGACCTGTGTGAACACGCTGCGACTACGCGACTCGATGTCCCGAAATGTCCAGGCAACCAGCGCAAACCACACGGCGATCACATACGCGATGCCGATGGCCAGGAAGAACTGTGCGCCTCTCGCCGCGGTTTCGATCAATGTTCTCAGTCCCTTCAGCCAGTGCCGCGCCGGATCGCGGCGCCTAAGGGTACCCTAACCCGATTTCGCTCTGTGATTCTCCAGCGCGCAACACTGCCGGATCGTTTCGGGTAGCGGCGCCTCGTTTACCACGCTACTCGCTCGTCAAGCACGTTCCGATCCTCGATCAGCGCATTGACCTCGGCCCACGCCGCGGCGGCGAGATCGTCTGGCGCCGCCTCGGCATCGAGGATGCGCCAACGTAGAGGATCCTCGGCTGCCAGCGTCAGGTACGCGGATCGCACCCGCTGGTGAAACGCCGTTGCTTCTTCGTCAAAACGGTTGACCGCCTCCGCCTCGCCAAACCGCCGCTGCTGGGCCACCGCAACCGGAAGATCCAACAGCATGGTCAGGTCGGGTGCGCACCCGCCGGTCGCCAGCTCCTGAGCGGCCGCGATAGCGTGCCGCGATACCCCGCGCCCGCCCCACTGGTACGCCAGCGTCGATGCGGTGTAGCGGTCGCAGATCACCACCTCGCCGCGCTCCAGGGCCGGCTGGATGACCGCAGCGACATGTTGCGCGCGGGCCGCGCTGAACAACAGCAACTCCGCGACGGGGTCCATCTCCGAATCGCCGCCAAGCACCAGTGACCGGACCGCTTCGCCAAGACCGGTTCCGCCCGGCTCCCGGGTCAGCACCACCTCGCGCCCGGTGGCGGTCAGGCGCGCTGCGAGTGAGCGGGCCACGGAGGTCTTGCCGGAGCCATCGATCCCCTCAAGGACAACGAAAGCTCCGGCAGCATGTTGGCTATCGCGAGCCATGCCGTGAGATTTCCACACGCCGGTTTGGTTCACGACCCCGGCTGCGAGACGACACCGCGTACCGCTCTGCCAGCTGATGCTGAATCTGGCGAATGCGATTGGTCTGCGGCGCCAGTTGCACCGCCGAGCCGCCCCCCATGACTGAGGCGATCGCGTCCTCCGCTTCAGAAATCGCCGACAGCACAGGATCGTCGTTCTCGTCGTCTTCCTCAACACCCGTGAACTGCTCGATTGCAGGTTCAGCGCGCTCCCCCCGGCCCGGGAACAGGCTGATTAACAGCTGCTCCATCTGCACGCTCGTGTTCGACCGCAGCACGTACACGGGGGTGCCGCGCGTCTCGGCGTCCCGCACCGGCTGCGCCTTCTGCCGGTAGTAGTTTTTCAAGGTCAGGACGATATCCGCGTCGCGCGGGTCACGCACGACGCCAGCCGGTACGCGGAGTGACTGGATCGCCTGCTCCAACCGGTTGCGGCTGACGCCAAAGGCGTAAATTCGCAGGGGCCGGCTGTCCGTGCCCCTCCCTCGCACCGATGGTGGCAGATTCTCGGGCTCGTGTTCGCGCTGGCTGGGCACCGCTGGCACGAGATTGACCGGATCCGGCCCGTAATCTGGCTGCGCAGCGGTCCGGTGCAGTTCAGGGCGCGCCGGCCGGTTGCGATCCCGCTGCGCCGGCAGATCCTGCCGGGGGCTGACCGACAGCGTAACGCGGCCATCCTCCTCACGCTTCCGCAGCTCGGGGCGCGGCGCCTGCCCGCGCAACACCACGTCCACAGTGGACGCCACGTCCTGATGCACCGCGACCTGATCCCGGTCAATGATCTCGATGATGGTGTCGAACGTCGGCGGAGCCTTGCGCTCCAGAATCGACTTCTGGGTGCCACGCCGGCGCGCTTCCTCGTCCGACAACGTCACCGACTGAATCCCGCCGATCAGGTCGGCCAGCGTCGGGTTCATCATCAGGTTTTCGAGCGTGTTGCCGTGCGCGGTGCCGATCAACTGCACACCACGTTCAGCGATCGTGCGCGCCGCCATCGCCTCCAGCTCGGTGCCGATCTCGTCGATGACCACCACCTGCGGCATGTGGTTCTCGACGGCCTCGATCATCACGCCGTGCTGATCGGTGGGCGTTGGCACCTGCATGCGGCGGGCGCGGCCAATGGCAGGGTGCGGGATATCGCCGTCGCCGGCGATTTCGTTCGACGTGTCGACGACGATCACGCGCTTGTGCATCTCATCCGCCAGCACACGCGCGGTCTCGCGCAACAGCGTCGTCTTGCCCACGCCGGGTCGCCCGAGCAGCAGCACGCTCTGCCCCGATTCGATCAGGTCCCGCATGATGGCGATCGTGCCGAAAACGGCGCGGCCAACCCGGCAGGTCAGACCGACGATTTCGCCGGTCCGGTTCCGGATCGCTGAGATCCGGTGCAGGGTGCGCTCGATGCCGGCGCGGTTATCTCCACCGAATTCGCCGATGCGCGCGGCGACGAACGCGAGGTCTTCCCGCGTTATCTCACGGTCCATGAGTGGCCGCTCGCCAGTCTGGAAGCGTGCTTCCGGCAGTCGCCCCAGATCCATGACGATTTCAACTAGATCGTCATAGTCCTGACGGGAGCCCGCCTCGCTCACAGCCGCCGCGATATCTGGCGGGAGCACCGCCAGTAACCCGTCCAGATTGTCAGTGCTTGCAAGTTCGTACATAGGTCTGCCTGACTCGCGAGAGCTTTCGTCGGTCTGCCAGTCGCGGTCGCTCGTGTGGTTGGTCATCAAGTGTTCACCCTTGACTACCCTTCGAGGAACGTCGGAGCCCTTCGGGGAAGGGCTGGCCGCAACTCAACCGGAAAATGCACGGGATCGGATGCGGGGGCGCGCACTGTGGCCGTGGTGTACCGGATAAGCGTCTCCTGCTCGCCAATCTCGATGAACCCGCGTTTGGTCAGCTCCCCGGCGGCATCCAGCATGTATGACCGCAACGCGCAGTACACCGGAAGCCCCCGGCTACGCTGCGTGGCGATACTGTCCAGCACAACGCCGAACTGCGCTCGCTGCTCGGGGGCGAACACCGCCTCCACCATGTGAGCCCGTGGCCCACGGCTGTACCGCGCGTACGCGCGAATCAGGCCCTCCTCCTCTGTTAGCCAACCAGATGTCCGAATGCCACGGTGACCGCGTCGCCCTTCGTCGCGATGCCAGACGTGGCTCGTCAAAGCGTCAATTTCCTGAATCTGCCGGGGCACGGCGGCCATGTAGAGCTGATGAATGCCCCACGTGTCTGCCGGCTCCTGCACGCGAACGTCGCGGCTGGCCCGCTGTTGCGGGGTGAGCCGCTCCGCCCGAAAGATCGTTTCGCGCGAATAGGCGTGCCAGCCAGTCCGCTGCATCGCCTCCAGCAGCGGGTGCCCGACCGGCACGCGCGCGTAGAGCCGGCGCACCCCACGCAAACCAGCCGCTCGGATACCGTGTTCCAGCAACGCTTCCCAGACCGGCGCCGGGGAGTACACCCCGGTGGATGCCGCAATGGACGTCGCAACCCAGCGCCCGTCAGGGCTGCGAGGTGAGAAACGCACAAACCCGACGCACTGGCCGTCCGCAGCGGCAACGAAGACTGGCCGGTCTCGCCGGACAATCGGGAGCGCGGCCTGAATATCGACGAACTCGCCCTGACCGGACAGCAGCGAATCCGGAACATCAAGCCGAAGTTTGCCCGGCATTTTGAGCAACTGCGGTGCGTCCGTCAGGGCAAAGGCGCGCAGCCGAAGCGTCGGCGCGTGCGCCGCTGACTGATTGGTGTAACTCGTGGTGGCAGGTGGATGTGAGATCAGCGGGGCAAGGTGGGACGTGACGGGGGCGGCGGATTCTTCATGAAGGACTGCAACGAGCGGTGTCTTCATTCGCGCCCGAGTATAGCATCGCCGGCGATACCCACCGTATCGCGTCCACGCATGGGCTACAGCACCCGCCGTCCCAGCAGCGCCCGGCCCAGCGTCACTTCGTCGGCATACTCCAGATCACCGCCAGCGGGCAAGCCGCTCGCTGGCCGCGACACGGTCACGCCCAGCGGCGCCAGAAGGCGATGCAGGTATGTCGCCGTCGCCTCCCCTGGCAGATCGAGGTTCGTCGCCAGAATCACCTCGCCCGGCGCCTGCTTCTGCACACGGTCGACCAGCTCGCGGATCTTGAGGCGGTCAGGGCCAATCCCCTCAACCGGCGAC
>JASGGF010000108.1:0-13316 GCA_047605145.1 Thermomicrobiales bacterium
AGAGCGATGGCCGCCGCCCCTACGCCAGCATCAACTTCATCACCGCGCACGACGGCTTCACGCTGGAGGACACCGTCTCCTACAACGACAAGCACAACGACGCCAATGGCGAGGAGAACCGGGACGGCCATGACCACAACCTGTCGTGGAACCACGGCGCCGAAGGGGAGACGGACGACCCGGAGATCCTCGCGGCGCGAGAGCAGACGAAGCGCAACATGATGGCCACCCTGCTCCTCTCGCAGGGTCTGCCGATGATCGCCCACGGCGACGAGCTGGGGCGCACGCAGGGCGGCAACAACAACGTCTATGCGCAGGACAACGCCATCTCGTGGGTGGACTGGAACCTCGATGAGCGGCAGCAGGCGTTCCACGACTTCACGCGCGGGCTGATCCGCCTGCGTGATGAGCACCCCAGCCTCGGTCGGCCGCGCTTCTTTCAGGGCGAGAAGGTGCGCGGCTCCAAGGTGGAAGACTTGGCATGGTTCCGCCCGGACGGCCAGCCGATGAGCGACGAGGACTGGGAGGCGGGCTGGAACAAGAGCATCGCCATGCGCCTCGGCGGCAAGGCGCTGGTGGAGGTGGACGCGGAGGGCAACCGCCTGATCGACGACGACCTCTTCCTGCTGCTGAACGGCCACCACGAGCCGGTTACCTTCTGTATCCCGTCGCAGGGCAAGGACACGTGGAGCGTGCTGGTGGACACCGCCACCGGCGAGATCGAGCCGGCGGAGCGCACGATTACCGCTGGCGGGGATTTCGAGGTTCCGGGGCGCTCGTTGCTGTTGCTGAAGCGGTAAGCGGTAGGGAAATGGCGCCGCGCGGCGGGGTTGCTGCGCGGCCCGTGTTCCTGAGAGGCGCGTCCTTGCGTCCCGGAGCCTGACGTCAAAACATCGGTTCATCCGGGTCCACTGGAGCGGATCGCATCCGTTTCGCGGTGGCGGCGTTGAAGAGCGCCTCGATCACGCCGCCAACTAGCCAGCCGGCGCCCGTCGCCGCAGTGGTCGCGGTCCGCATGATGGCGTCGTCAACGGGGTCGCGCCGGGCTTGCACATCGCGGACATCGAAGCGGCCCGCGTGGAACCCGCGGCTGGGCGAAATCTCCTGCTCCCGGTTGCCCCAGTCGTAGACGTGGTAATCGCGGCCCTGTTTGCGGATCTCGCCCGTTTTGCCCCAGAACAGGCCAGATCGCACGTCGAAACCGCTGCCGCTGGGGTGGAGTTCCGCCACCTTCTGGCCGCGCTGGTAGACATCGAAGCGATCGCCCTGATTCCGGACCTCGCCGACGCGCTGGCCGTCTTCCCAGATTTCGAAATCGTCGCCACGCGGTCGGAGTTCGCCGCGGTTCAGCCAGTCAGGCATCAGTTGGACCCTCCAGATGCGATGACGCGCTACGCCGGGAGCGACTGGAAGAACGCTTCGTCCTCCCAGCGAAAGGAGGACAGTATCTGCCGAAAGTCGGACTCGTCGTACCGATCATTCGCCTGCCAGATGATCATCCACAGCACCGATGGCCGGCGGCTCTGGAAGAAGACCCACTCCCCGCCCAGTTCCTTTGACGGCGTGTACCACGTTGCGCGCGGCGCTCGCAGGCCGGTGGCGCCGACTGGCACGAAATCGGCGGACTTCTTTGTCACGCGATAGCTCCTGATTTCCTGCCCGAGCCCATGCTTCCGGTAGAGTTGCTGCTTCTCGGCCATGGAGCGCTCCATGAGGTCGAACAGATCCAGGCGGCCGGCAGCGACGGCGGCGGCCCGACGGTCGCCGTTCGCTGCGGACACGGCGAGATCCTCGCGAGCCACCGTCAAGACCATGTCAGACGACGACGAGAACTCGACTTTCAGGTAGTGCTCCCGGTTGAAGTCGTAGTAGGGGCCGAGCCATTGCGGGCAGGAGATGCTGATTGGGAAGCGCTTGTCCGCGGAATAGAAGCGGTGATACCCGGGGATCTCGGGATCATGCTGCGTGAAGCAGCGCCGGTACCGGATATTCATCTCAATTGACTCGAACATGGTGGCTCCCTGCTTCGAGCGCAATCGAATGCCACGGTTCAAGACGTGCCAAAGTGTTTCTTTGACTATACGCTCAATATGTTCACACTTCCAGCGCTTGATCGATGGGTGAGCACAAGGGCTCTCCACGCTGGTCGAGACACGGTCGGGAGCGTCTCGCTGCCGAAAATGCGTAGTTCTACCCATGCGGCCAGCCGCGTCGCTCCCTATTGTCATGGTCAGACATGCGCGACACCCGGAAGGAAGCAGCGTGGACGCGGCGCCGTTCGATACCCTCACGGTTGGCCTGACTCGTCGTCTCTCGCGCCGCCGGGGCGTGGGCTTGCTCGGGCTGCTCGGGGCCGGCGCGCTGGCGCTCCCCGATGAAGCATCCGCGAAGAAGAAGCGCCCGAAAAAGAAACCGCTCTGCCTGAACGGGCAGACGGTGAAGGCGAGCGGCAAGAAGCGCAAGAAGCTGCTGAAGCAGGGCGCCACCCCCGGCGCCTGCTCCCCGGCGGGCCCGTGTTCGTGCGCCAGCAATGAGGTTTGCCACGAGGGCGTCTGTCAGCCCTGCACGGTGACCTGCTCCGGGGACGCCATCGCCTGCGGCTCCGCACTGCAGCAGCGCTTGCTGGATGGCGGGACGGTCTACGCCTGCCCGGGGCGATATCAGGGCCAGTTCACCATGGGCACGGCGCGGCTGATCGGGGCCGGGAACGGGGATAACCCCGCCACCAGCACCATCCTCGATGGCGGCGGGATCGGCCGCACGCTCGATATCACGGCTGGCGGGCTGGCTGAGCTGTTCGCCGTGCGCATCACCGGGGGGAGAATCCTCTCCGACAGTGGCGGGGGGATTCGCCTGTCGAGTGGGGAACTCCGGCTCACCAACAGTGCGGTGGTCGCCAATGAGGCTGGCAGCGGGGGAGGTGGCATAAACGCCGATGGCCCTGTTCGGCTCACGAATGCCATCGTGTCCGGCAACAAGGCGAGTTATGGCGGAGGACTGAGGCTCTTTGGGACGAGTGCGTCCTTTATCACCGATTCCCTGATCTCCGGCAACGAATCCACCAACGGCGCCGGCAATGGCGGCGGCGGGCTGCTCAGTTCTGTCTCCTCCCTCACCATCGTGGGCACTGAGATCAGCGGCAACAAGAGCTACCGGGGAGCCGGTGGCATCGAGACCTTTGATGGGAACATCACGCTGAACTCGGCCTGTCGGGTCGTGAACAACACGTTGAGTAACGGCGCTGCGGGGGGCATCTACGTCTCCGGGTCTGGCAGCGTCGCGGTGAATGGCGCTACGGTCAGCGGCAACACCAACCCGCAGTGCGTGGGCACGGCCTGCCCATCGTAATGGAGTGACGGCGGTGTGACCCGCTGCCCCGCTGCCGCTCCGGGCCCGCTGGTGAGGTATCGGGCGCCGCGACCCTTCGGGGTCACGGCGCCCTCTCTTCGCTTGCCACCGCGCCCTCCATCACCACCATGTCGTTCCGAGCGCACGAGGGACCGCGCGCCGCCACTTCTCGGGGTAGCGGCGCCAGCTCGTTCGCCCCCCACCACGTCCTCCCCGCGACCACCATGTCGTCCCGATGCCGCAGCGAGGGATCGACCACCCGAACCAGCGGGGACACGGCGCCACTTTCCGATTGCCACCACCCAGCCTCGCCCCTGCCCCCTTGTGATCCCGACAGTTTGCGCTTTGCCCACCCCGTTTCGTCTCGCCACCGCCCCCCGTGTCGTCTCGACCGGAGTGGAGAGACCTCGTCCGGCGTCTCGCCAGCGCCAACGACGAGATCCCTCGACTGCGCTCGGGATGACACGATGTGGGCAGGGCCGCGATGGAAGGCGGAGAGCTGGCGCCGTTGCCCCGAGTGTGGGCGGTGCGCGATCCCTCGCTGCGGCATCGGGACGACATCGTGGTGTGTAAGGCCGTAGTGGGAAGCGAAGAGCTGGCGCCGCTACCCCGATAGTGGGCGGTGCGCGATCCCTCGACTTCGCTCGGGATGACACGCGGTTTGCCACGCCGCGATGGAAGGCGGAGAGCTGGCGCCGCTACCCCGATAGTGGGCGGTGCGCGGTCCCTCGCTGCGGCATCGGGACGACATCGTGGTGGGGTGGGCCGCGGTGGAAGGCGGAGAGTTTGCGCCGTTGCCCTACCCCACCGCTTCCCCCATGTGGTGCAGCAGCGCGAAGGGGACGTGCGCGAAGAGGTCGCGGAGGTAGAGGGCGGCGCCGGGTTCGCCACTCTCCACGCGCGCGGCAATGGGCTGGCCCGTGAGGCAGTGCAGGTAGGCAGGGGCAGCGCCATCTCCCGCGTCTGGCAGCAAGATGCGCGTGTCGCCCCAAATGTCCGCGCCAACCGGATCGCGCAGGGCGTCGCCGGTGAGGGCGGCGAGGAGGCGGGGGACGGCGATGACGAACTCCTCGTCCTCGTGGCGGCGCAGGAAGGCGACGACGTGCTCGGCGGCGGGGCCGGCAACTTCCAGCGGGACGTACTCGCCCGCCGCGAACAGCTCGGGGTAGGCGGCGCGTTCCTGGAGCGCCAGCGCGGTCAGATAGAGCTTGATCCGCCCGTCGTCCTTCGTCGCGAGCAAGTCGGCGGCGAGTTTGGGGGTGGGCTTGCGGCGCCGCAGCTTTGCCAGCAGCGCGGCGCGGGCGGCGTAATCGACGGGGCGGCGGTTGTCCGGGTCGACGAGGCTCTGATCCCACAGCTCCGTGCCTTGGTAGAGGTCCGGCACGCCGGGCGAGGTCAGCTTCAGCAGTTGCTGCGAGAGGGCGTTGCAGGCGCCTACGTGGGCGACCAGATCGCGCAGCGGGGCGAGATCGGCGTGGAAGGGGCTGCCCGGCGCGAGGGTTTCGCGAACGAAGCTGGAGAGCGCGTCCTCGTAGGTGGTGTCCGGGTTGATCCAGCTGGTGTGGACTTGCGCCTCGCGGGCGGCCTTCAGCATGAACGCGTCGATACGTTCAACCACCTCCGGGTCGAGGGTTTCGGCGCCCCACGGCCACGCGCCGAGGACGGTCTGGTAGAAGAGGTACTCATCGTTACGGTCTGGCGCTAGCTCCCCTTCCAGATCGGTGCGGTGGGGCTCGTTCAGCTCTGCCCAGCGGGTGATGGCGGCTTCCCACTGCGCGGGGATCTCCGAGAGCACCGCGATGCGGGCGCGCACGTCCTCGCTGCGCTTGGTGTCGTGGGTGGAGGAGGTCAGCAGCGCGCCCGGCCAGCGGGCGGCGCGCTCCGCGTTCTGGCGGTGGAAATCGGCGACGCTGCCGCCGAAGCTGGCGGGGTCGCCGCCCACCTCATTGAGCGCGATCAGGCGGTTGTAGATATAGAAGGCGGTGTCCTCCACTCCCTTGGCCATCACCGGGCCGGAGAGTTGCTGGAACTTCATCACGAAGTAGCAGCGCTCCGCCATTTCCCGTTCGCTCAACGCCGGGTCCTCACGCAGCAGCAGGACATCGCGCAGGAAATCGAAGACGCTGCGGTCCAGACCGGGGTTGCGCCGCCGGGCGTCGCGCACGGCGCGCTCGATGGCGCGGCGGTCGCGGTCGGGGACCTCGCTGCCGTTGCACACGATGTAGGTGCGGTAGATCGGGAAGTTGGCGATCACCTCGCGCAGGGCGTGGCGCAGGGTGCTCAGGGTGAGATCGCGCGTGCGCCGGTTCTGCTCGGAAAGGCGGTTCAGGGCGCGGGCCAGCACGTTCGTTTCGCTGGCGAGCGCGGTGCGCAGCATTAGATCGCGCGTCTCATAGGCGATAGTGTGGAAGGCGCGCGTTTCGCCGGTGAAGTTGGCGTACAGGCGGTCGAAGGCGCGGCGCCCGGCGGGGTCCACGAGGAGGCCGGTGACCGCGCGGGCGAACTCGTAGCCGACTGTGCCGTGTACCGCCCAGTCCTCCGGCAGGGGCTCGCCCGGCTCGAGGATCTTCTCCACCACCACGTACAGCGGCAGGCGGGCGGCCAGTTCGGCGCCATCGCCGGGCTGGCCGGCCCAGACGTCGCCGAGGGCGGGGTCGATAGCCTCCCAGTCCGGCTCCACATCGTCCGGGGTGGCGGTGAGCGTGCAATAGGCGGCGCGTTGCAGATCGCGGTAGTAGCCGGCGGGGTCCCAAAGGCCATCCGGGTGGTCGATGCGCAGGCCGGTGATGGCGCCCTCCGCCAGCAGCGCGAGCAGGCGGGCGTGGGCGGCGGTGAAGACCTCGCGCTCCTCCTGACGCACGGCGGCCAGTTCGTTGATGGCGAAGAAGCGGCGGTAGTTGATCTCCTCCCCGGCGGTGCGGAACGATGACAGGCGGTAGATCTGGGCGTCCAGCAGGGCATCGAGTGCGTCGTAGCTGTGCGGGTGCGCAGGGTCGCCGTTGATTTCCGCGATGGCGGCCTCAATGGCGGCGGCGACCTCCGGCGAGGACGCCAGCAGGTCGGCGAGGCGGCGCTTGATGACGATCTGCTCGCGGCGGCGCTCGGCCAGTTCCTCGGGGTCGGTGGCGGTGGCGTCTGGCAGGCGCTGGCAGGCGGTGATGATGCTGGCCAGCTCCAGCCGGGCCGGGTCTTCCTCCTCAAGCTCGGCCAGCCGTTCCAGCGCCGGGGTCAGGATCAGGGGATAGGTGGGCGGGGTGATGGGCAGCGGGGTTTCGTGATAGTGGACGGTGAAGGCGCCCTCGTCCAGCGCGAGGCGCAATTCGCCGCGCTCCAGCACGACGCCGTAGGGATCGCCAAGGACGGGCAGCAGGATTTTGCCGCGCAGCTCTTCCTTCAATGGGCGCCAGTCGATATCGAAGTAGCTCGCGTAGGGGGAGGTGCGGCCGTTCTCCAGCAGGTCCTGCCACCACGCGTTGGCCCCGCCGGCGATCCCCATGTGATTCGGCACCACATCGACGAGGAACCCGAGGCCACCATCCGCCAGCTCCGCGCCGAGGCGGGCGAGGTCAGCATCCGTGCCGATTTCGGGGTTGATGGTGGCGTAGTCGGTGACGTCGTAGCCGTGGGTGCTGCCGGGGGTGGCGGTGAGGAAGGGCGAGGTGTACAGCGCGCCCACGTTGAGCGCCTGCAGGTAAGGGACGATCTGCTCGGCCTTGGCGAAGGAGAAATCCGCATTGACCTGCACGCGATATGTGGATGACGGCGGAGACGCCGTGGGGCGCGACGATGACGATTTCTGTGACAAGACATGACCTCCCGTAAACCGGACCGACCTCTGGTGTAGGCGATACGGAAGATCGGCGCCAGTTGCGGGGGTGATGGCACGGCAGGCAATGACCTGAGATCAACCAATGAGAGGAGGTAAAGCGATCCACACCTTGACGCGCTCGCTGGAGCTCTTCAGTAAAGTGCAGAGCGGCGAGCCCTGAGGCAGGTCCCGGTATCATTGACAATTGGAGATCTGTAACAAGCCAGGCCCAGACAAGGAGCGTTGACGTGCGCGGGGTTGTACTGGCAGTTGGGTTGCTCATCGCGTTGGCTATCCAACTTGTCAGCGCGCAGCCGCGGAGCGAAGCCGATTTCTACAAGCTACTTCGTGGAAATCCAGTCGCGCACAGAGTATTCGAATCGACAGAGCAGTGGTCGAGCGGAGAGCCAGTTCGCTGGCTGAGTTTTACCGTTTGGGAGTTCCCATCTGTTGCAAGTGCTTCACAGGCAGCGGACGTGCTTGTCCAGGTCTTGCCGCAGTTGCTGGCAGACATGGATTGGCCTGACGGCTTGGCGCCAGACCCCGTGGCAATCAGCGCGCCAAATATGGGTGACCGGAGTGCGGCGTTTCTTGTCCGGTTCCTGAACGAACAAGATAACTCGTCGACAGAGGACTTTTGGCAACTCACCGTGACCTTTGCTGTTGTCCAGGAGGAACGCTTCCTCTACGCAATCTTTGGTGGAGATGCGACGATCTCGGTTCTGCCGGGAGATGAGGACGCCATCCTGAACGACATCCTGTATGTGACGGAGCGCATTCTGCCGATGCGGGAATCAGCATCGGCAAGACCGTTGCCAACGGTGCATTACAACACGGGTGGCGTTTGGGATCGCTTGCCGCGGCTGGAGGATTTGCCACAGGGCTATTCCTTTGAGGGCGATGCTGTCGAGGAAGAGACAGTCCAGAAGACTCCTACGCCAGTTGCGCGTGAAGATTCGCGTGTTTTTGTCACGGCAACACCACGGAGCCAGGAGGCAGGACCTCCAACTCCGGATACCTACGCAACCCCAACGGCAAGCCGGACCGTGCTGGCGACGCCGGTCACAACGTCCGAGCGAACGTTCATGGTCGATGTGGTTGCAGCCCTCCGTAGCCAAGGTGTGAGCGTGGTCATTCCTGACAATGTGTTCGCTCCAGTAGGCGTGTTCAGCGTGCCAGGTCAAGGCATCCGGGTGAATGGCGCCATCGCACTGGTCTACTTCTTTCCCAGCGCTGAGGCTGCCCACCTGGATTTGGTGAAGGCAGACATTGACGATGTTGAACTGTCAGGAAAGCTGTCAGGAGAATCACTACCGGGACAGCGAAAGGCTGTGCAAGGCGGCGATGTCATCGTTGTGCTCATAGGTGGTGATGAAGACACTCAGCAGAAGGTGCGCGATGCGATTGTAAACCTTCCTTAACAGTTTGGCATTGGGTCAGGCATGAACCCATGAACGGGGCAGCCCGACTTTGACACGGAGCAGATTCTTGGCTCCATCAGCACCCAAACGTGACGGGCGAACATCCTGGCGGCAAGACGGCGCGCTACCCTCCCCGCCTACGTGTCGTCGCTCGGGGCTGGTTGCCGATCATGCTGCCCGTTGTTTCCCGCAATCCCCCAGCGGTGGAGGCGCCGCTGGCGCAGACGCTGGCGCGGCAGCGCCGGCGCAACCCCGCGCTGCGGGTCCACCCCGGCGCGCCGCAGGAGATCGGTGGCGCCAGCATGGCCGCCATCGTGGCGGGCGATCCGCCGCTGCTCGATGCGCATCTGGCCGCGATGGCGGCGCACTACGAGACCGAGGACCGGGAGGTGGTGGCGCGCTTCTTCCTGAGCGGGGTGACGTGGCATCTGGCGCGGGCGGCGGTGGGCGCCTGCGCGCGGGAGCAGCGCGTGCCGCTCCTGCCGCCACCCGCGCTGGGCGTGGCCTGCAACGCGGCGGGGTTTCCGCTGGCCCTCAGCCTCGCCAGCGAGGGGTTCGCCTGCCTGCCGCAAGACCCCGCCGCGCAGCACCCGGCGGCGGTGGTGGTGGCGGACGAGGCGGCGCTGATGGCCTGCCTGCGCACGGAGCTGGTGAGCGCGGTGCAGCCGCTGATCTTCGCGCTGCGGCAGCGGGCGCGGTTGGGGGAGCGTGCGCTGTGGATTGCCGCCGCCGAGGCGTGTGCGGCGGCGCTGGTGGAGGGGTTGCCGCCGGGCACGCCCTCGGCGGTAGCGCAGGCGCGGGTGGATGCGCTGCTGGGTGACCCGGCCTCGCCTCTCCGCGCCCACCCGGAGCTGGTGGAGACAACGGGCCAGTTCGGGCTGCTCGGCCACGATTGCTGCGCCATGTACCGCTTGCCCGGCCAGCCGTACTGCGCCACCTGCCCCCACCGCCCGCGCGCCGACCGCCTCGCGGCGCTGCAGGCGTGGCTGGCCGCGACGGCGGGATAGCGTCGGCAACGGTGTCAGGCCGCGGACACCTGTCCGCTGAACGTTGCCGAAAACCAGTAGCGGTTACTGGTGTCAGTGCTGGTATCTGCCAGCACAATGCATCGACTTCCCTCTATGGTCGCTGCTGATGTCTCCGACCTGCCATCGATGGAGCGCTGCCTTGGATGCAGATGACTTCGACGTTCTGACCGTGCATCTCTCACGATCCGGGTCTCGCCGTCGCCTGCTTGGCGCGGCAATCTTGCTGCCGGCGCTGGGTGATCTGCTCCTCTCGTCTGGTGGGGAAGACGCGCTGGCGAAAGACCGCCGGCGACGGCGCAAGCAGCGGCACAAGCAGCGCAAGAACCCCGGCGCCCGCAAGCACGGCTGCCGGGCGAGGTCCCGCGCGCAGGTGTGCGCCGGGCAGTGCGGCAAGGTCAAGAACCGGGCCACCTGCGGGAAGGCCGTGGATTGCGGCCCTTGCGACTGCGGCGCCCCCTGCAACGACGAGCGCGCGCCCGATTGTGTGCAAAACAGCTGTGTCTGCGCGGCGGCGCAAGACACCGCCTGCGCAGTGGGCTCCTCGTGCTGCGCCAGTGGCTGCGCCGATCTGCAACGTGACAACGCCAACTGCAGCGCCTGCGGCCACGCTTGCCCGGAAGGCCAGACCTGCCTGGGCGGCGCATGCCGTGTGCCCTGCGGCAGCACGGACTGCGACCCCGCCAGCGAGGTTTGCGCGAATGACACATGTGTCGCCTGCACGGTGACTTGCGCCGCCAACCAGACGGCGGCGCAGTGCGGCACTGTGCTGCAGAGTGCCTTCGCTGGCTCAGACGCTACGGTGTACGTCTGCCCTGGAACCTACGCGGGGGGCTTCCTGATCACGCGCAGTGTGGCGGTCTACGGCGCCGGGCAGGGCGAGGACCCCGCCGCCGCCACGATCCTCGATGGGGGTGGGGTGCAGGGGGTTCTGCACGTCAGCGAGAGTTCCGCCACGGTGCATCTGGAGCGGATCCGCATTACCGGCGGTAGTGCCGAGGCGGGGGCCGGCATTCTGGCCTACCAGTACCGGCTGGAACTGGTCGATTGCACGGTCTCCAACAATACGGCGCGCCTGGGTGGCGGCATCACCCAATCCCTGGGAACGCTGGACATGACCCGCTGCACCGTGCGCGACAACAAAGCGCTGCCACTCCCGACCCCAGCCGCCCTGGGGGGTGGCCTGTACCTCGGCGCGAACGCCACGCTGACGGATTGCCTGATCCTGGACAACGCGGCCGGTGACGGAGGCGGCGGGATGTATATCATCCACGCAAACGTGACACTGGCCGGCTCCACCGAGGTGCGCGGCAACGAGTCCGCCCGGGGCGGTGGGGTCCTGGCGGTCAATACGCTGCTGACCATCGGGCCGGACTGCCGCATCACGGGCAATACCGCCGACGCCGGGGAGGGCGGCGGCATCTTCACGAACGCGGACACGGTCGACCTGCAGGGGCCGCATCCATCCCCCATCGTGACGGACAATTGCCACGAGAACTGCGTCGGGAGCGTGACTGGCTGTGTGGCGGGCGGCTCTTGCCCGGTGTAACGTCCGCTGCGCTGATCCGGGGAGCGGGCGGGTTGCGCTGGCGGCTACACTCGCGACGCTCTGTCGAGTTCGTCGCTGTGTGCCGGAACCCTTGCCCATGCCAGACCGCCTGAAACGCGCCATCCTCTTCGCGCTTACTGCCGTGCCGCTGACGCCGGTGCGGGTGGCGAAGCGCTGGGAATGGCAGAAAGGAACATCGCGGCGGAAGACGGGCCGCGCACAATGGCCGCCGAAATGACACAGCCCGAGGCGCTCATCTTCGACGTGTTCGGCACCTGCGTCGATTGGCGCGGCAGCATCGCGCGCGAGGGCGCGGCGTTGGGGGAACGGCTCGGCATCGCGGGGGTGGATTGGGTGGCGGTAGCGGACGCGTGGCGCGCGCAATACCAGCCGCAGATGGCGCCGGTGCGCCGGGGCGAGCGCCCGTGGGTCACGCTCGATGCGCTCCACCGCGAATCGCTGGATGGCGTGCTGGCGCAGTTCGGCCTCGCAGAGGCCGTGCCGGTGGAAGAGCGCGACGCCTTCGCGCTGGCGTGGCGGCGGCTGGACCCGTGGCCGGATGTCCCGCCCGGCATGCAGCGGCTGCGCCCGCACTACCTGCTCGCGCCCAACTCCAACGGCAACATCGCGCTGATGGTTCACCTCGCGCGTTGGGCGGATCTGCCGTGGGACACGGTGCTGGGCGCGGAGATTGCGCAGGGGTACAAGCCGCAGCCGCAGGTCTATCTGCGCAGTGTGGCGGCGCTCGATCTGGCCCCGGTACAGGTGATGATGGTGGCCGCCCACAACGGCGATCTGCACGCGGCGGCCGCCTGCGGCCTGCAAACCGCCTTCGTGCCGCGCCCGCTGGAGCACGGCCCCGGCCAAACCAGCGACCTCGCGCCGGATGGCGACTTCACCATCGTGGCGGCGGATTTCGCGGATCTGGCGGCGCAGCTCGGCTGCTGACACGGGGCCACCCGCCAAGGTTCGCCGCCACGTCGCCGTTTTCGCCCTCCACCGCGCGCATTCGCCCCCACCGTGACCTCCCCCACCCCGATGTCATTCCGAATCCGCAGATGAGGAATCGACCCCCCCAACTCCAAGGTCATGGCGCCAGCTCTCCGCTGGCCACCGCGAACGCTCGTCACCGCTCGCTTCCTCCCCAGTGCGGTGGCCGGCGGACCGACGGGCGCCGTGTCCCTGAAGGTTGGGGGTGGTCGATCCCGCCTACGTCGGGATGACATCGGGGTGGCTGGATGGCGCGGTGGCCGGCGGAGAGGGCGCCGTTTCCCCCGGTCTAGACACCCTTCCGCCCGCTGGGGCGTTCCAGCGTGTGCAGGGTGTGACGAGCGTAGCGGGGGTGACAATGGCGCGGCGGCTTCTGGCGATGGTCCTGATCGGCGTGGCGCTGCTCAGTGTGCTGCTCGGCGGTGTCATGGCGCGTGCGCAGGAGCAGCCGCTGGCGGCGCTGCTGCCCGCCGCCAGCGATATCAGCATCGATCTGGCGCAGACCGAGGACCGCAGCCGCACCCTCGCGGAACAGGCCGCCATGTTCGCCAACGCCGGGGAGATGACGCAGCGCCTGACCGAGTGGGGCTGGCAGGAGAACGTCTTCCGCGTCTACCAGTCCACCATCCCCGCTCCCAACGGCGCACCCTCGGCCACCATCGATGTCAGCCTGACCCGCTTCGCCAGCGCGGAGGGCGCGGCGGCGGCGCTGCCGGTCTTCCTGCAAGACCGCGCGGCAGTGCTGGGCGAGGACGAGGTGGCGCGCCCGCTGCAACTGGGCGACGAGACGCGCGCTCTGCGCGGCGCCACACCGCAAGGGGATGATGTCACCCTCTACGTGCGGCAGGGCAACCTGCTGCTGCGCGTCAGTGTGACGACGGTTTCCGGTACGCCGATTGCGCCGGAGCGCATCGCGCAGGGCATCCTGACCGGAGTGGGAACCACGGCTCCGGTGGCAGAAACGGCGCAACCGCAGGTAGTGGAGGGCGGCCCGCTGGCGGCCTTCCTGCTGACGACGTTGCCAATCCCGAACGCGGCATGCTTCAGCGTGGCCGGCGAGGGCGGGCTCGATCTGGCGGCGCTGCAAGGGCGCTACGGTGGCGTACAGGATCTGGAAGAGCAACTCCAGCGCCTCGGCTGGCCATCCCTTGAACGCCACGGTGCCGAGGGTATCG
>JASGGF010000109.1:0-13300 GCA_047605145.1 Thermomicrobiales bacterium
CTCGGATGGCGCCGGCAGCTCCGACATCACCACTACCGATTACACCCTCAGCGACGGGCCAACCTCCGTCTTCGACGCCGATGGCACGGCGCTCATCGTGCACCTCGGGCAGGATGACCTGACCTCGCAGCCGACTGGCAACAGCGGCGGCCGCTACGCCTGCGGCGTGGTGGCGGAACCGCAGGAAGCGATGCCGCCGGCCATGAGCGACGGCACACCCGTGCCGGAAGCGGAGGCCACTGGCGTCCAGCTCTCCCCGGAGACCCTGCCCTTCACCCCGGATCTGCTGCAGGAGCTGCAGGTGCCCGAGGGCTTCGAGATCGCGGTCTACGCCGAGGGGCTGACCAACCCGCGCATGTTGGGCGTCAGCCCGGCGGGCGATATCTACGTCACCGAGCCCGCCGCCAATGTGGTGCGCGTGCTGCGTGACAACGATGGCGACAACGTGATCGACGCGGCCCCGGTGGTGGCGGACAACCTGCCGTACGTCCACGGCCTCACCTTCCGTGACGGCACGGTCTACCTGACCGGCGAGAACACGATCTGGACGGCGGACGTGGCGGACGACGGCTCGTTTGGCGCGCCCACGGTGCTGGTGGATGACCTGCCGGATGGCGACCAGCACGGGCGGCACACCCTGCAGTTTGGCGCGGACGGGATGCTGTACATCTCCATCGGCAGTTCCTGCAACTCCTGCACGGAGACGAACCCCGAGAACGCCACCATCCTGCGCATGAACGCGGATGGCAGCGGGCGCGAGATTTTCGCGGCCGGCCTGCGCAACACCATCGGCTGGGGCTGGGCCCCGGACACCGGCCAGCTCTGGGGCATGGACCACGGCAGCGACTGGCGGGGCGACGAGCAGCCGCCGGAAGAGCTGAACCTGATCGAGCAGGGCAAGAACTACGGCTGGCCCTTCTGCTTCGCTGATCAGCAGGTCGATGCGTTCCTCTCCCAGAAGCCCGTGGGCGCCACGCCCGAGCAGTACTGCGCCAACACGGAAGCCCCGGTGCTGACCACCGATGCGCACAGCGCGCCCATCGCCATGGTCTTCTACGAGGGCGCGCAGTTCCCCGAGGAGTACACCGGCGACGCCTTCGTGGCGATGCGCGGCTCGTGGAACCGCTCCAACCCGGTCGGCTACAAGGTGGCCCGCATCCACTTCGAGAACGGCCAACCGGCCAGCTTCGAGGACTTCGCCAGCGGGTGGTTGCAGGATGACGGCGCCGCGCAGTTTGGCCGCGTGGCCGGGCTGGCGGTGGCCCCGGACGGCGCCCTGCTGGTGACCGACGATACCAACGGCATCATCTACCGCATCAGCTACACCGGCTAACCGCCTTACCACGCGGCGCTCGCCGTACGACGACACAGCCCACCCTCGCTTGCCACATCGGCAAGCGAGGGTGGGCCGTTTACTGGCCGTGGCCGCTACAGCATGAACCCCGCGAAATGCGTGCTTCTACGCATGTGTGAACGGCCGTCGGGCTGCAGGATGATGGCAGCGGACGCAGCGCGCCGTTCGCCCGTTGAAGCCAGAGGGGGACGCCATGGACCACTGCCATTTCGCCACGATCACTGCGCAGGCCATCGGCCGCTCACGCCGCCGGGCGCTCACCGCGCTGGCGGTGTTCGGCGCCGGGCTGCTGACCGGCGAGGGAAGCAGCGCCCAGAAACGGAGGCGCAAGCGCAAGGGGCACGGCAAGAAGATCGTGCGGCAGTGCAAGTGCGCCGCCTGCGCGACCTGCGAGAAGGGCAAATGCGTGGCCCTGCCGGAAGGCTCCGCCTGCGCGCTTGGTGTCTGCCGTGAAGGCGTCTGCGTAGCGGAGTAGCGGCCACGGCGACCGCGCCAGCAAGCCGCCGCTACACGCGGGAATAGGCCGCCTTCTGGCCGCCCAGCGGAGGGCCGTACTGGTTCGGCCCGGGCGTGCCGGGCACGAACAGGAAGTAGAGGAACAGCAGCTCGCCGATGACCGGCACGAAGTTCACGAACCACCACGCGCCGGAGCGGTCGGCGTCATGCAGGCGGCGGATCGTGACCGCCAGCGACGGCAGCAGGATCACCAGATAGACGATGATGGTGACCCAGCCGACAAGCACCCACTGCCCCACCATGGCGGGACCAAACGTGGTTCCAATGAGGTTGTCGATTACGACGGACGCGACGTAGGCCAGTATCGCAAAGAGCCCCCACCACCAGTACTCGGAGCGGGACGCCCGGCCATCGAAATTCACGGAGTTCCTGAAGCCGGAACGCACGGCGTCCACGAAGCCCATCACACCCTCACTTTCCAGAACGATAGCAACATGGTGAGTGTGCGCATGATTGCAGGACGCGCCGGGTCTCTTGCGTGACCCGGTGCGCCAGTTGTCTCGGCTGGGGAGCCGCTACATGTGGGGGTAGGCCAGCGCCTGCCCATCGCGCGATGGGCCGTAGCGGTTTGGACCGGGTGTTCCCTTAGATGCAAACCAGACGAGGAGCACAATCCAGCAGATCAGAGGTACGAGGCCAAGCGCCAGCCACCCCCCGATGTTATCTGAGTTCGTCGAGCTAGCAACAAGAGCGCCGATGATCAACACGATCCAGGCGAGAAATGGGATGATGCCGAGCAGCAGCCACCATCCGGAGCGATCCGTATCGTGCAGGCGACGCACTGCCACGGCCAGGCCTGGAATGAGTAGCGCCAGACTCACAATGAGAGAGAGAACCCCGGATCCTTGTCCAGTTGTCGCGTCGGTTGCGAAGTTGAGGTGAAGTGCGCTGTCCAACGCACGAGCAATGACGCCAGCAATCCAGCCGAACACAGCCCACCACCAGTATTCCGAGCGGAGCGCCCGCCCGTTGAAATTGGCGTAGTTATTGAAGCCGGAACGAACTGCGTCCGTGAACCCCATGGCGCCTTCTCCCTTTCCACGGCATGAGTCCTTGCGGGTGCGCGCATCATTGCAGGATGCGGCCTGTTGCGCAAGATACCGGCGGGGGGTCCGAAGCGATTCGGGCCGGGCGTGCTCCTGACCGCCGCTACGCGTCCAGTTCCCGCCGCGTGATCTCGCGCACCGAGGGCGCGCCGGGGGTGCGCTCCACCAGCGTCAGCTCGCCACGCGTGGGGACCACGCCCGGCTCGAGAACGCGCAAGTACCAGCCGGAGCGGCCGTTGGCGGTCATCCGCTTGATGATGTCGCGGCGGCCGGTGCGCATCCCCAGCTTGAAGCAGGGGTAGCGCGGCTCGCTCACCTGCAGGCGCGCCTCGCCCCACGCCCAGACATCGCCGATCAGCACGGCATCCTCCAGCCAACCGCGCACCGTCAGGTTCTCCCCGAACGTGCCGGGGCCAAACGGCGACTCCGGGGCCAGTTCCTCGTTCCACGTCGCGATGTGCTCCGCCGGGTAGGCGTAGACCGCCTTGTCCGGGCCGCCGTGCACCCGCAGGTCGGCCTGCCGGTCCCCCGCGAGGTTCAGCCAGTCCAGCGCCACCGTCTCACCTGCCACCGGCAGCTTGGCGATGCCGCTACTGATCGGCTGGCCGCGGTACGTGCCGATGAGGCCCGGCTCGGCCACATTGACCGACAGCAGCGTGAGGGGCGGGGCGGCGATGAGGTTCGTTGCAGTCATGATCGTCCTTGCCGGGAGTGGCGCCGGCTTGCCCGGGCGCTCCGGTGGCCGGCGCGGAGATGAAGCCACGCCATAAATCCGTATTTCTACCGATGAAGTGTAGGCGCCACACGCGCAGAATCAGCGTCAGGGCGATCGTGCCGGATCGCCTGTCGCCTCAAGCAGGAGAATGCCATGGATTCCACGCGTTTTCACGCCTTCGCCACCCGCTTCGCCGCCAGCCTGACCCGCCGCCGCAGCCTCGCCACGCTGCTGCTCTTCGGCCTTGGCATGGTCCTGCGGCGCTAGGTCCACCGGCTAGCCCAGAGCTGGCATGTTGCGTGGGCCCTTCTGGCATCCTTTGCCCATCGCTCCGTTGACGCGCTGCGCCCGACCTGGTGTGTCATCCTGAGCCCGCAGGCGAAGGATCTCGGCCCAGCCTCGCACCCGCAAGACCATTCGAGGCAACGCGGCCCAGCCCTGCCAGCGCGCCCACGTCACGCGTGGTCATAGGCAGGTGGGGCAAGGCTGGGCCGGGCGCAGATTCACGACCTGCCGCCTGCTACAGTGCGCATCATATGACCATGTTCACCACTCCGCGCCGCGTGTGCGCGGAGTGTCGTGTGGCGCCCCGGCGGAAAGGGCTTGAGATGTCCGGAATCGAGCAGCGTCATTCCCGGCGCGTGGTGCTGGGCGGGTTGAGCGCCAGCGTGGCCGGGCTGGCCGCGCGCCGGGGCGCGCACGCGCAAAGCGCCACCCCCGAGGCCACGCCCGTGGCCGCGTTGCCCATCACCACCACCCCGGAGGAGATCGCGGCCATCGTCGAAGAGGCGATGGCGACCTACCACCTCAAGGCGTGCATCGCCCGGGTGGTGATCGATGGCCGCGAGTTGACCACGCTGGCGCGCGGTGAATCGATGAACGGCGTGCCGGCCACCCCGGAGATGCACTTCCGCAACGGCGCCGTCGCCATTTCCTACGTCACCACCGCCCTGCTGGTGCTGGTGGACCGGGGCGTGGTTACCCTCGATGACAAGCTTTCGACGTGGCTGCCCGATCTGCCCGACGCGGACGCGGTCACGCTGGAGATGCTGGCCTCCATGACCGCTGGCTACACCGACTACGTGAACCTGCCCGCGTTCAACACCGCCAACTCCCTGAACCCCTTCCGCGTCTGGGACCCGGCGGAGCTGATCGACTACGCGCTGGAGGCCGGTCGCTTCTTCGCGCCGGGGACCAACTTCGCGTATTCCCACACCGATATCGTGATCCTGGGGCTGGCCATCGAAAAGATTGCCGGCAAGCCACTGGCCGATGTGCTGCGGGAGCTGGTGCTCGATCCGCTGGGGCTGGTCAACACCGCCAGTTGGAATACGCCGTACATTCCGGCGCCGGTGCTGCACGCCTTCTCCTCGGAGCGCAAGGCCATCCTGCAGATCCCGGCGGATATCCCTTTCTATGAAGAGTCGACCTTCTGGAACCCGTCGTGGACGCTGGCGCGCGGCAGCATCCAGACCACGAACATCTACGACATGACCGCTTCGGCGATCGCCTTTGGCGAGGGCACGCTGCTCACCCCGGACTCGCACGCCGCCCAGATCTCGGACAAGCTGGCGGGCTTCGGCCACAAGGTGGAGGGGTGCGCCACCTGTATGGAATTGAGCAAACAGGCCTACTACGGGCTGGGGATCTGGACGGTGGGCGGCTGGCAGTTGCAGAACCCGCTCTTCGCCGGGTTCGGCTCCACGCTGGCCTACCTCACCTCGCGCAGGCTGGCCATCGCCGTGGCCGAAACCAGCACCCCGGAGGCCTTCGATGACCAGGGCAACTACCTCGTCTTCAACGCCAGCCAGAACGTGGTGCGCGCCATCGCCGCCGCCCTCGCGCCCGAAGCGCCGATTCCGGGGTAGGGGGCAATGCGAATGAGGCGGCATTCGCCGTGACGGCCTTCACCCTCGGCCCCATGTCATCCCGACTGTTTGCGGCGCGAATGCGTACGCGGCCGTTGCGGTGGAAGGCGAAGCGCCGCGGCCCTGCCGCTGGGGGCTTTGGTGGTCTGCACGGGCCAACCCGGTTCTCGGAAACTGTCGAGATCACAACCCCAGCCCCTTTCCCGAAACGCGGGAGAAGGGTTGCGGCGAGGGCTTCTCACTGTCGACGCGGACTCGGTGCGAAACGCCCGGCCCGCGCCCGGCGTCAGGGATAGCAAGACCCGCGCGCCCACCAGTGCGGGCGGCTGGGCGCCTGCGCCGCCCGGCGCTACCCTTGTCCCTGCCCCACGGCTCAATGGAGACCCACCTGTGACCGCCGCGCTCCCTCATTCACTTCGCCGCCCATCTCGCCGCGCCCTGCTGCGCGCGTTCCTCGGCCTCGCCGCTGCCGGCCCGCTCATGACCCGCCGCCCGGCGGGCGCGCAGGGCATCACCCTGCCCGATGGCCGTTATTACGACGCCTATGTCCCCGCCGCCACCAAGGAAGCGCAGTTCCACCACTACACCTGCGAGTTCGACGCCGCCTGGGTGGTGCTGGCGACCTTCGGCCACGATATCGGCTTCGACGAGCAGATCGCCATCGTCGGGCATGACACCTCGATCGAGCCCTATTACGAGGCGCGGGAGAACGGCTTCGTCATCTACGGCGGCGATATCACCACCGCCTTTTGCGGCAATTACCACGAGAACTACCTGGCCCGCACCACCGGGCAGGCCATGATGCCGATCTTCGAGCGGTACAACCTGCCCGCCAGTTTCGTGCGCGACCAGCAGGGCATCATGGACACCCTGGACGGAGGCGGCCTGGTCTGGATGAAGGCCACCGCCGATTTCCTGCCCTGGGCGGACACCACCTGGATCACGCCGCAAGGCCTTGAACTGCCGACCGTGCTCGGCAACGACCACGCCGTGGTGGTGATGGGCTACAACGAACTGGGCGTCGTGATCCGCGATGTCCTCGGCCCCACCAGCTCGAACTGGGAACGCCTGTACGAGTACGACATCCCGTGGGACACCTTCCTCGGCGTCTTCGGCGCGCAGGACAGCGACGGCATCGGCGTGCTGCCACCGGACAACGAAGTTGCCTCCACCGGACGCGTCGTGGAGCCGCCTCCACTGTCGTCGTGAATGGTGCGGCGCACGGCCATTCGATGCCGCCGCCACACCAGGGTGACGTCCTGAGCTTGTCGAAGGGCCTCGTTGCCGGCCATCGGGCGCCGCCACTATCCGCCCCACCCATGACCAATAGGCTATTGCTGAAGAAACCGCCTGTGACTGGGAGGCGTTAAGCTGTTGAGGGATGGCGTGCCCGCCCGCAGCAGGCATGTCACAGATGGTTTTCCACACGCGATGCGCTGCCCGCCGCTCGGTGGCGCAATCCTGTCCAGAGACCCGCGTGCCCGCGCTGTGGACAGGGAGGGAAGGGATGGCAGCGATGCGCCGCCTCGCGACGATCTTCGCCAGCCTGATGCTGGTCTTCGGCCTGCTGACCATGGTCAGCCCGGCCACCACCGTCCACGCACAGGATAACGGCTACTCACCGGATGATCAGGAACTGGCGTTCCTCGATCTCATCAACAACTACCGCGCCAGCCTCGGCATCGGCCCGCTCTCGCTCAACTACGCGCTGGGCGCCGCCGCCGATTACCACAGCTACGACATGGCCATCAATAACTACTTCGATCACTACGGGTTCGACGGCACCGACCCCGGCACGAACATGCGCAACTTCGGCTACACCGGCGGCGCCACCGGCGAGAACATCGCGGCGGGCATGGCCTCCGCCGCCGACGTGATGGTCGCCTGGCAGGGCAGCCCGGAGCACGACGCCGGGATGCGCAACCCGAACTTCACCGAAATCGGCATTGGCCGCGTCTACAACGAGAACTCCCACTACGGCTGGTACTGGACCACGGACTTCGGAGATGGCGGCGGCCAGGCCGCCCCGGTGCAGCAAGCCCCGGTGGAAGCGGCGCCGGTCGAAGCGGCGCCCGTTGAAGCCGCCCCGGTCAACACCGAGCCCGCCCCGCTGGTGGACCCGAACACCGCCGGCGTTTCCGGCAACGGCACAATGAGCGGCGAAACCACCACCTGGCAGGAGCCGGCCACGGTCAACACCAACGGCAACGTGGTGGAGCTGCCGCAGAACGCGGTGGAGGCAAACGGGAAGTCCGCCAACGCCAGCGGCAGCAACCCGACGGCGGACGGCACCGGCGAAACGGTCATCTACGGGGATATCAACACCGGCGGTGTGCAGGGTGAAACGGTCGTCTACGAGGCCCCCTCGCTAACCGTGAGCGGCGACACGGCCCCGGCGCCGGAGCCGGTGTACACGGAAACCACCTACGTGGAGCCTACGTCCACGGAGCCGGTCTACTCCGACACCTCGTACAACGCGCCGACGACCTACAGCGACCCCTCCGCCAACGAAACCACCGTCACCAACATCAGCATGGAAGACGGCAACGGCCGCGCCATCGGCGGCTGATCCCCGGCGAGGCGCCCTCACCCCAACCCCTCTCCCTTCTTCGCGAAGATGGGAGAGGGGCTTTTCGTTGTGGCAAGATTGGGCGGTGTGGGGCTGGGGGCGAGGGGTTCCCGGCGCCTGACCGATCCCATTCTGTTCCGCTGCTGGAGGAGTACCCCGTGAGCGACGCCGCTGACCCTGATTACCTCGCTGGCAACCGCGCCGTCTGGGACCGCGCCGCTGCGGACTACGCGGAGCCGGGCGAACGCGCGTGGGCGGAGGAGGTCCCCAGTTGGGGCATCTTTAGCGCCCCGGAAGCCGAACTCCGGATGCTGCCGGATGACCTGGCAGGCCAGGACACCATCGAACTGGGCTGCGGCACGGCCTATGTCTCCGCCTGGATGGCCCGGCGCGGCGCGCGGCCCGTTGGCATCGACAACTCTCCGGAGCAACTGGCGACCGCGCGGCGGTTGCAGCAGCAGCACGGCCTCGAGTTTCCGCTGCACCTCGGCAACGCCGAAGCCACCCCCTTCCCGGACGCCAGCTTCGATTTCGCCATCAGCGAGTACGGCGCCGCCATCTGGTGTGACCCGTACAAGTGGATACCGGAGGCCGCCCGCCTGCTGCGCCCCGGTGGCCGCCTCCACTTCCTCGGCAACTCCGTGCTGCTGATGCTGGCCACCCCGCCAGACGCCGGCGACGACGACCCCGCCACCACCTGCCTCGAGCGCCCGCTGTTCGGCATGCACCGCTTCGACTGGGTGGACGGCGGGACCGAGTTCCACCTGCCGCACGGTGAAATGCTGCGCCTGCTGCGCCAGAGCGGCTTCGAGGTGGAAGACCTGATCGAGGTCGCCATCCCGCCGGACGCCTCCACCCGCTACCCCTTCGTCACCGCCGAGTGGGCGCGCCAGTGGCCCTGCGAAGAGGTGTGGAAGGCGCGCAAGCGCTAGGGGCGGACCCGTTTGGCGGTCGCCAGCGTGCCCATCACGTTGCGCATGGCGTCCGTCAGCCCCTGATAGCTGGAGATGAAGTCCTGATTCCAGGGGCCAAGTTGCCCCGCCGCAACCGCTGGCAACGTCTCGTAGACCGGGTTCGCCGCGATCTCGTCCACGGTGTAAATGCTGGCGGTGGACTGGTAGAGGATATCGGCCGGGTAGGTGTTCGCCAGCTCCGGGCTGAGCTTGTCCCAGAACTCGCCCGCGTCGACATCGGGCGTGACGATGTGCAGGCCGAGTTCGGAGAAGAACAGCAGATCGGCCCAGTCCGGCGGGTTCGCAATGTTGAGGCCGGTATCGCTGATAAAGCCGAAGGCGGCCACCAGATCGTCCTGCTTTGCTGCGAGCGCCGTGAACTCCTCGCGCGTGGCCTCGTAGGTCGCGCGGGCCTCGGTCAGCGCGGGGGATGCGAGATCGGCGCCGAGGGCCCCGGCCAGTTCCTCGAAGGCGCGCATGTTGGCATCCGCCACCCCGGCCACGCTGATGCCGATCACCGGCACGATCCGGTCGGCGGCGGCAAGCTGTTCGGGGCTGGTGAAGGTCCACGTGTAGGGATCGTCGGGGGTCCACAGGATCGTGACGAAGAGATCCGGCTCCAGCGCCAGCAGCTTTTCCAGATCAGGTTCGCCCGAGCCGGCATCGGCATTGATCACCGGGATGTCGCGGTCCAGACTGCCCCACGCGGCGTCGGTGGTCGCAGCCCAGCCGCTGAGCGCGATGGGCGTGATCCCGAAATCGGCGAGGGCCGAGGCGGCGTTGACATCCGCCACGATCCGGCGCGGAACCTCCGGCAGCGTGACCGTCTTCCCCGCGCCATCCGTGAAGGACCACCCCTCTGCGGACACCGGGGACCCTACCGGTGACGCCTCGGCAGTGGCGTCCTGCGCCGCGGTGGCGCGGGTGGCGGCGAGGCCGGCGGCCAGCGCGCCGAGGCCGGCGGCAAAGCCGCGCCGCGACACCGTGGCGGGGCGGTGATTGGGGACACGCGGTGAATCTGTCACGAAAATGAGCTCCTCAGGGTACGGCGCCTGATAATTCCGACCATATTGGTAAGGATATCGTAGCAGGACCGTCTGAGGGTCAAGGCCGGGGTGTCCCGGCGCCTGCGGGAGCTACGCCAGCTCGGCGGCCGCCAGCGGCGCCTCCGCGCGTAGCCGCCACCATCACACAATAGCCCCTTCGGCCCGTGAACCGGTCTTGACAGCGGCTAGCCCACTCCATACACTCGCAGGGATAGAACATATGTTCTATTTTACGCTCGAAGGAGCAGATCATGACCGAGTCCGAATTCGGCGGTGGGGTTCCCGCCCGCGCCGCCAGCGGCCCACCACTGGTGCGCTGGGAGTGCCGCTGCCAGCAGCCGCCCGTGCTGCTGGCCACCTATGGCCCCAACGGGCTGATTCACATCAAGGCGCGCGACCGCTACTGGCACGTGCGCGGCTCCGTGCAGACCGTTTGCCCGCGCTGCGGCGGCGAACACCAGCTCGACCTGAGCCTGGACGACGCCCTGCCCGCCGGGCAAGGCCAGTAACCGGCCATGACGCGCCACTCCCCTGGCTCCGGCCCCCGGCTTCGCCTGCTGCCGCCCCTGTGGCAGCCCACGGCGGCGGGAGCATCGCCAGATCGTGCCGGTGACCCCGCGCCCGAGCCTGACCCTGCCTCCGCGCCGGAGTCTGGTCTGGCTGGCCGGCCGCGTTTTCCCCTGTTGCTCATCGGGCTCACTGAGCCTCTCCAGCGCCAGAGCGCCCCCCTGCGGGAACGCCCCGTGGGCCACACCCCCGGCCAATGGCGGCCGGGTTCCGCTCCAGGAGAGGTTTCCATGTCGCGCTCGCGTCGCTCGCGTCCCGCATATCTCCGGCTGGTCACGCCGCCAGACGCCGTCGTCTGGCCGCCGCTGCCAGCGGTCGTGCCGCTGCTGCACCCGGATGATCCCATCTCGCCGGCGGAGGAGGCGCTGCTGACCACGCTGGCCCACCGCGCCCGCCAGGGGGATACCGCCGCCAACGCCCTGCTGTGGCGCGCCTTCGAGGCCCGGCTGGAGCCGGTGGTGCGCGGCGGTGGCCGGGTGACCTGGCAGGACGACTGGCCGCGCCGCGATGGCCGCCCGTGGGCGCTGGAAGACGTGCGGCAGGAGGCCTGGCTGATCTTCCACGACCTGACGGCCAGCTGGAACGGCGAAGGCCCCTACACGCGCTACATCACCGCGCACTTTACGTGGCGGTTGCGCACCGGCGTACGCCGGCTGGGGCCGCAGCGCATCCGCGCCGCGCAGGTCACCGCGCCCGCGCCTACGCCGCCACCGCCGCCCGGTCACGGTCTCACCGGCGCTGAGGAGGCGGCCCTGCTGGACGCCATCGCGGCCCGGCTCTCGCCGGCGGACGCCATCGTGCTGGACATGCGCGTGCGCGAAGGGATGGGCCCGGTCGAGATCGCGCAGTTGCTGGGCGTCAACCGGCGCACCATCACCCGCCGCTGGCGGCGCATCCGCGCCGCCGCCCACGCGGTGCTCTGCCCGCCCGACGCGGACGCCTGACTCCTGATTTCGGGCCACGAAGCCCCCGGCGCCGGAATGGCGCCGGGGGCTTCGTGTGTCTCGGGCGAGTGCTCGCAGCTGCAAGAGCGCCACCGTCACCCTGCGCTCGCCACGTTGCGCCTTCCTGAGCCTCCTGCTGACAGGGGCAGAACGCCGCAGTCCAGAAACCGTTCTCGCGACGAAACACGGAGCCTGCCACGGCAACACGCGCAGTGCGTGCTCGACACGCACGCAACCGCGAAATACGTAGATCTCCCCATAGGCAAGCCGTGATTTGTTCCTATGCTGCATATCAGTACGCATAACCGCAGTGCAAGGAGCCCAGCCTCATGGATGACAACACCTTCGACCGCTTGACTCGCACGATCACCGCCGCTGGCTCCCGCCGCGCGGTCGTCTCCACGTTGGCGGGTGGGACGCTGGCGGCGTTCGCCGCGTCGGCAGCCGATGCGAAGAAGAAGCGCAAGCGCAAGAAGACATCGAAGACCACCACCACCACCGTCGCGCCCCCCGCCCCCACGTGCAGCGATGGCATCCGGAACGGGGATGAGACCGGCGTCGATTGCGGCGGCAGTTGCCCGCCGTGCGCGGTGGGCCAGCCCTGCGCGAAGCGCGCCGACTGCAAGACGGCGCTCTGCAAGAATGGGGTGTGCGCCTCCTGCGTCCGGTTCTCGCAGGATTGCGGTTCCAATTTCGGCGGCATAGCCTGCGAGTGCGCGGTATTGCCGGACAACGCCGGGAACATGTGCGTCCAACCTGCCGGGCTCGCAAATACATGCTTCGAATGCCCGCCAGGCACCGTTTCCTGTGTCCAGGTAGGGCAACCGCGGTGCAACAAGGTGTGCATGGGCGGCTAACGTACCGGAGTTGCCCCCACGCCGCCGCCGGGGCGCAGCGCGATCAGCGCGCCCTGCGCTGGCGGCGTGGGGGAGGCCGGATCACTGGCGGCGGGCGCGGGGCCTAGCAGCGGGCCGCCCGCCGGGATCAGCAGCAGATCGCCAGCGATGGCGAGCGGCGCGTTGACGCCCACGCCAGTCCGGAACTGCCACACCTCCTTGCCGGTGGCGGTGGCGAACGCGCGGGTCAGGCCATCCAGCCCGGCCCCGAACACAAGGTCGTTCGCCACCGTCGCCCCGCCCACGAAGAGCGCCGGAACGGGCGTTTGCCACCGGAGCGAGCCATCGCGCGCGTCCAGCGCCACCATCGCCCCCCGCGCGGCCATCAGGTCGAAGGTCTGGCTGCTGTCGGTGTAGGTGAAGGGGAGATTGACGACTGGCGCGTAGACCACGCCGTCCTGATAGGCGATGGGCGATTCCACCCCGCCCAGCGGTCCCGGCGCCACCACGACCGGGGTGGCGCCCGGCGTCGGCAGCATCGCGCCGCTGCCGAAGGGGGTGTGCTCGCCCACCAGGACGCGCCACACCTCCTCGCCGGTCTCCGCGTTGGCGGCGATGACCAACCCGGCCTTCCCCGCGCCGATGGCCAGCGGCACGGGCGCGCCACCGATCTCGACGGTGGCCAGCACCGGGGTGAGCTGGAAGTCGTGGTCGAACGTGTCGTGCGGGATGGCCTGCACGTACCAGCGCAGGGCGCCGGTCTGCGGATCGAGCGAGACCATGGAGCTGCTGTACAGGTTCGGGCCGGGGCGCGGGCCGGCATCCGGCGGGGTGGCGAACTCCGGCCACGGCGCGGGGTTGCCCGTGCCGAAGTAGATATTGCCGG
>JASGGF010000110.1:0-13222 GCA_047605145.1 Thermomicrobiales bacterium
TGATCGGCATCGTCTCGCTGTACCACGTGACCGGCACCCTCGACATGGCGCGCATCGCGGCGCGCATCCCGATCGTGGAGGAGAACCCGGCCATCATCGCCGGCACGTTGCTCTTCGTGGCGCTGGCGGTCAAGCTGGGCATCTTCCCGTTTCACTTCTGGCTGCCGGCGGTCTACACCGGCGTGCACGCCTCCGTGGCGGCGATGTTCAGCGGGGCGCTGGCCACCATCGGCGCCTACGGACTGCTGCGCATCGGGGCTGGAATGCTGCCGCGTGAGCTGGAGCTTTCGGCGCGCGTGCTGGTCATCCTCGGCGTTGCCAGCATCTTGTACGGCGGACTGCAATCGGTCTCGCGGCACGAGCCGTCGGCGGTGATCGCGTATTCCTCCATCGGGCAGGTGGGGTACATCCTGATCGCGGTCGCCATTGGCGGCACAGTCGGGCTGACGGCGGCGGTGCTGTTCACCGTCATCAACTCCGCTGGCAAGACGCTCCTCTTCCTGTCGGGGGCGCAGCCGGGCCGCTACGCCGGGCTGGCGTTCGCCATCGGGGCGTTCAGCGTGGCCGGGGTGCCCCCCGCGCTGGGCTTCTGGGGCAAGACCGCCCTCTTCCGGGCGACGTTGCAGGACACCAGCGAGACAGGCCGCATCGTGCTCACGGCTATTGTGGTGCTGGGCGGGCTCCTGTCACTGCTGTACATGTTTCAGGCCTACGGGCGCACCTATTGGCACGCGCCGCGCGAGATTGCGAACCGCGCCGATGGGTGGCGAACGGCCATCGTGCTGCTGCTGGCGCTGCTGGTGTTGCTGGGTGGACTCTGGCCCGAGCCACTCCTCGCTCTGAGCGAGCGCGCCGCTGCCACGCTGATTCCGGGGGGCGCCTGATGCGTACCCTGCTGGGCATGATCCTGATGGCGGCGACCTACTGTCTGGCGCTGGCATCTGCCGACCCGTGGGATATCGGCATGGGCCTGCTGCTGGGGTTCCTCGTGTTGCACGGCTTCCGCCGCTTCATCTTCGTCAGGCCGGCGCTGCCGGCTGGTGAACTGGCGCGCCGATTGGCCCATCTGCCGCGGCTCATGGTGGTAGTGGCCGTGGAGATCGTGCGCGGCACGTGGATCGTGGCGAAGACGATTCTCTCCCGCACGCACCCGGAGGACCGGGGCTTCGTCTCGATTCCCATCGGCGCGCGGACGGATGAAGGCGTGATCTTCTCCGGGTTCTTGAACACGCTCTCGCCCGGCAGCGTGTACATCGGGGTGGACGATGACGCCAACTCGTGGGTCATCCACGCCATGGACACCTCAGACGCTGAACAGATCGCCGAAGAGGCGCAGCAGTTCTACGACAACTATCAGCGGCCGGTGCTGCCGTAAGGGAAGGAGGACGCCGTGGATCTGACCCTGTTCGCTGGCGCGATGATCTGGATGACGTGGTTGCTGGCGGCGGTCGTCATCTTCGCCATCAAGGCGCCGTCCAACGCAGTGCGCATTCTGGCGCTGGACGCCATGACGCTGGTGCTGGTGGCGGTGCTGGTGCTCTTCTCCGCTTCCCGGCAAGAGGAGTACTACATGGACGCTGCGCTGGCGTTGGCGCTGGTTTCCTTCGTCGCGTCCGTTGGCGCGTCGCGCTGGCTGGCGGCGGGGCGCATCCTGTGAACTGGGCGCTGGCGCGCGAGATCGTCGCCGACGCGTTCATCGTGCTGGGGCTGGTGGTGATGACCATCGGCGTCATCGGCATTGTGCGCATGCCTGATGTCTACACGAAGCTGCACGCGGCCTCGAAGTCGGTCTTCCTCGGGGTGTGCTCGTTCCTCGTCGCCGTCTCGTTCAGTGGGGACCCGGGCATCATCGCCCGCGCCGTCCTGATCGGGGTGCTGCTGGTCTTCACCACGCCAGTGGCGGCGCACGAAATCGCGCGCGCCGCCGCCCGGGAGCAACTGCTGAAGATCGAGAACCAGCAGCAACCCCCGGTGAAATAGGCGCAACCCTTGTGTCTCGGCTCGCAGCGCCGAGGCACCCTCACCCCCAGCCCCTCTCCCTTTGCGAAGGGCGGGGGAGCCGATTCGCCGTGACGTGGCAACCCGGCTTTACGCCGCCAGATTCCCCGCATGGCCGCTCGATCCGCCATGGAAAGCCCCTCGCCCTTCGCAAAGGGAGAGGGGTTGGGGTGAGGGTTTTTCGACGTCGCGTCGCTTTGACCTTCCCCAGTCAGCTGCGCCTCGGGAATGGGGTTGGGGCAGGGCCGCCAGTATCACCGCGCCGTCGCGATAGGCGCGAGGGGCGCGTTCGCTTCCTCGCTGGCGATAGGGAAGCGCAGCACCGCGACCGAGCCGTAGTCGGTCGGGCCGAGGTGGAAATCGCCGTGCAGGTCGGCGGTCACCAGCCGCTGCACGATGCGCATCCCCAGCCCGCGGCTCTCGTTCGGGTCGAAGTTGTCCGAGATGGCAATGCCATCGTTCGCGATCTCGACGACCGCATCGCCATCTTCCGCGTGCGCGGCAATCGAGATGATGCCGTGGTCGCGGCCCTTGAAGCCGTGCTTGACCGCGTTGGCGACGATCTCGTTGATCAGCAGCGCCAGAATGGTGGCCTGCTTCGAGGGCACGACCACGTTTGTCTTCGGGATGTCGAAGGTGACAGTGAGGCCCGGCGGGGTCAGCGTGCCGTACGCCTCGTCGGCGGCGTGGCGGGCGATGATATCCACCGTCGTGCCTCCCAGCCGCGACTCATCGCTGAGCAGGTCGTGCACCGCCGCGATAGCCTGTACGCGGCTGATCGCCTCCCGCAGGTGCGAGGCCCACGGCGCTGACTCGTGGTGGCGCAACTGGATGGAGAGCAGCGCCGCCACGGTCTGCAGGTTATTGCGCACCCGGTGGTGCATCTCCTGCAGCAGCGCAGAGGCGACTTCCAGCCCGCGCCGGGTGTCTTCGTAGAGCGTGGCGTTCTCGATGGCCATGGTGGCGGCGTCGGAGAACGCTTGCAGCAGTTCCAGTTGGTCCTCCGCCAGCGCGGAATCAGGCTGCATGCGCAGGCAAAGGGCGCCGAACGGCTCGCGGGCGGAGCGCAGTGGCAGGCAGAAAAGACGGCCGGAGCCATCGACATAATCCATGTCGACGGAGCGGGCGGCGTTCGTTTGCATCACCTCGCGGATCACTTCGTCGCGGCCCGGCTCATCGACGACATCGCGGGCGAAATCGACGCGGTAGCCGATGGTCAGGGGCTCGGTGGCGCTGCCATCGCGCCCGGAGAAGCGGAAGATGGCGGCGGCTTCGACGTTGAACAGGCTGACCGCCTGCTCCGCGATCAGGCGCAGCACGTCCTCCAGATCGAGGGTGGAGGCGATGGTGTGCGAGACGCGCTGCATGGCGCCCAGCTCGGCGATCTTGCGCTCCAGTTGCGCATCGGTTCGGCTGTAGAGACGCGCATTCTCGATTCCGATGGCCAGTTCGCCGGCCACGGTCTGGAGAAAGGTGGTCTCGTCTTTGGAAAACTCACGGCGATGGACGGTGAACAGGTTGATCACGCCGACGAGCGTTTCCGGGCTTTCGCCGCGCTTCAACACCATCGGCACCGCGATCTGGGAGGCGTAGACGCCTTCGCCGGTGGCCGGGGCCAGTGGGTTCTCGCCGTGGCTGCTGGCGTCCGCCGCCGCAATGACGCGGCGCTCGGCAGCGGCCATGCCAGTGATTCCGGCGCCGGGGTGCATCGTCAGCGCGCCGACCGCGATGGGATTCAGCCCGACGGCCGCGCGCAGGGAGAGGGTGTCGGTCGGCTCGTCGTAGAGCAGGATGCCGCAGGCATCGGCGCCGGTGGTGTCCGCCAGCACGCGCACGGCGGTTTCCAGCCGGTCAGTCAGGTTGAGGTCGGCGGTGGCGGAGCGGTTGATGCGGCGCAGGGCGGCCAGCCACGGCAGGGGCGCTTCCGCCTCATCCGTGCTGCCGGGCAACGCTTCGGCGTGGAAGGAGGTCGAGAGCGCGGCCAATGCGGTGCCGGCGGCCAGCGCCGTGCCGGGGTCGCTGTCCTGCCCACCGGTGCGGTCGAAGAGGTCCTGCAGCGCGGCGATGGCCGCTGTCATGGCTTCTTCCAGCCGCACGCCGGAGCGTTTCGCCTCGGCGCCGAACGCGGCGAAGACATCGCGCATCGGCTGGGCCGTGGTCTTGCTGGAGTAGTCGGCCGGGTAGGCGGCGCGGAGATCGGCGATCAGGCGGTCGCCAAGGTCGTGCATTGGTGCGGTCTTCACGCAGGCCCACTATACTAACGTGGCCGCCCGGGCGGGTTCCGGGCGGCCACTGCAGGTTCAGAATGCTGGGGGCCAATCCCCGGTCGCGTTAGTCCAGCGAGACCTTCTGGCTCTCCAGCCGGTTGAAGACCATCAGCCGTGGCTCGGTCATATCCTCGATGGCGTACTTGATGCCCTCGCGGCCAAGCCCGGAGGCCTTTACGCCGCCGTACGGCATGTGGTCAATGCGATACGTCGGGATGTCGTTGATCACCACGCCGCCGGCCTCGATGTTCTCGAAGGCGACCAGCGCCTTCTCCAGCGAATTGGTGAACACGCCCGCCTGCAGGCCGTAATCGGAATCGTTGACCTTGCGGATCGCCTCACCGAAGGACTTGACCGGGAAGATGGTCACCAGCGGCGCGAAGGCCTCCTTCGAGCAGACGAAGCTCTCCGGGCTGGAGTTCTCGATCACGGTCGGTTTGTAGAAGCCCTCGCTGTCCTCGCCGCCGGTCAGGATGGCGGCGCCTTCCTTTTCGGCGTCCTCGACCCAGTTCTTGGTGCGCAGCAGCGACTTGCGGTCGATCATCGGGCCGAGGTCGGTGGCACGGTCCAGCGGGTCGCCCAGCTTGATGCTCTCGACGGCGGTGACCAGCTTGTCGCGGAACTGGTCGTAGACATCCTCGTGGACGAAGACGCGCTGCACCGAGATGCAGACCTGCCCGGAGTAGGCGAAGGCGCCGACCTTGATGCGGTTGACCGCGAAGTCGATATCGGCGTCGTTGTCGATGATCACGCCGGCGTTGCCGCCTAGTTCCAGCACGACCTTCTTCATGCCGGCCCGGTTCTTCATCGCCCAACCGACATCCGGGGAGCCGGTGAAGGAGAGCAGCTTGAAGCGCGGGTCTTCCACCAGCGCGTCGCCGACCTCGCGGTCCATCGGCATGATGCTGACGGCGCCCTTCGGCGCGCCCGCCGCGTCGACGATCTCGGCGAAGACCAGCATGGTCAGCGGGTCGCGAGACGGCGGCTTGAGGACGATGGTGTTGCCGGAGGCGATGGCCGGGGCGATCTTGTGCAGGGCGAGGTTCAGCGGGAAGTTGAAGGGCGAGATGCCGGCAATGGGGCCGATGGGGAAGCGGCGCACGATGGCGCTGCGCCCCTTCGAGGAGGGGAGCAGGTCCAGCGCCATGACCTCGCCCTCCATGCGGCTTGCTTCCTCGGCGGCGGTGACCAGCGTGAAGACGCCCCGGTCGACCTCCACCTCGGCGTCGCGGATCGGCTTGCCGGCCTCAAGGGCGATGATGCGGGCGACTTCGTCGCGGCGCGCCTTCAGGCCGTCGGCCATCTTCTGCAGCAGCGCCACCCGCTCGTAGGTCGGCATGACGCGCATGACCTCGAAGGCCTGCTCCGCGCCGACGATGGCCTGCTCCAGCTGATCCTTGCTGGCCTGATAGGTCGTGCCGACCAGCTCGCAGGAGTAGGGGCTGCGCACTTCCAGCACGTCATCGGAGGTTTGCCACTCGCCCGCGACGTAGATGGGGTAGGTCTTGGCCGTGGATTCGGTCGTCGTTTCGGCAAGGGTTGTGGTCGCCACGGGGTGTCCTTTCGTGCGAACGGTTGCGGGAGGCGCGGTCGGGGTTTAGCGCGAGACGCCGGGGCCCAACACGCCGGGGCCAAGCAGGTTCTTACCATCGCGGGTGCCGGCCCACGCGTCGGCGGTGCCGGTAAACTCGCCGGAGCCGCTCTCCCACCAGTTGGGGCGCTGGCCGCCGATGGAGCCCAGCTCCGTCTTGGTGTAGATCAGGCCATCGCGCTCCATCACCGAAAGCTCGTACTCGTGGCTCATGGTGATGGCGTCCACCGGGCAAACCTGCGAGCAGAGGCCGCAGAACATGCAGCGGCCGGCGCGCAGGATGAACTCGCCCAGTTCGCGGTCACCCTCTTCGGACGCAACGACGTGCATTTCGAGGCAGGAGGTAGGGCAGATGCGGGCGCAGAGGCCGCAGGCCACGCAGAGCGCCTCCCCGGTCTCCGGGTCGGTGCGCAGCGAGGGCAGGCCCCGGAAGCGCGGCGACATGTGCCGCTTCTCCTCCGGGTAGTTGATGGTCACGTTCGGGCGGAACAACCGCATGAATGTGATCTTGAAACCCTTGACTTCATCGAACATCGTGGCGTTCTCCGGCCCGGCCGCTCTGGCGCGACGAGTGCTACTTGCTGCTGACCAGTTGCGGCTTCAGGATGGCGCCCGGCTCCAGAATTGGCGTGCCGGCGTCGGTGTAATTCATCGTAGGCGCGACCACCCCGTTGCGTTCGAGGCGGGCGTAGGTGATGCCGCCGTAGCCCGGAACCAGCTTGGCGACCTCGTCCATAACGTGCGCGGAGTTGCGGTAGGTCATGGCGTAGCCGAGGCGGCGCGAGAGCCGCGACAGCACGTCGGTGATCGTCTTCGCTTCGCCCATCGGCGGCACGGCGGTGCGCAGGCGCTGCACCGTGCGGTCGAACGAGGTGAAGGTGCCGTCCTTCTCCAGCGACATCGCCATCGGCAGGATGACGTGCGCCAGCTTGCCCAGCGGCGTATCCGCGTAGGCGTCGAAGACGGCGAGGAACTCGAGGCGTGGCAGCGCTTCCATCAGCGCGCTGTTGACGGCGGTGAAGCGGCCATCGATCGAGTTGCCGATGACCATCGCCTTGACGCGGCCGGACTCAATCGCGGCCGGCAGTTCCGCCAGCGAGAGGCCCGCTGCGCCCGGCAGCGTGCGCACCGGCCGGAAGCCGTTGCTGGTTGTCGCTTCTGCGCCCCAGCGCGCCATCCACAGGGATTCGAAGCGCTGGCGGTTGCTGGCGTCCGCGACATCGAAGCCGCCCGGCAGCGAGGCCGGGTGGGCGCCCATCTCCAGCGCGCCCTGCGTGTTCGCGCCACCGCGCGGGCTTGCCACGCCGCCGCCGGGGCGGCCGAGGTTGCCGGTGATGATGGCGAGGTTGATGCAGGCCGCCGTCACTTCCGCCGGGTCGCCGTACTCGTCGGCGCTCTTCTGGTGGGCAACGGTCTGGTAGATCAGCGAGGCCGGGTAGGCGTTGTCTTCGTTGGCGCCGGCGCCGCCGGTGGCGTAGATGGTGGCGGCGCGCTTGATCTGCGCGGCCGTCACGCCGGTCTGCTCGGCGACGGAGTCCAGATCGTAGGCCGCCAGCGAACGGCGGAAGTTGATCTGCGCCTGCGCCTCCAGCCCGCTGCTGGCCAGACCTGATTCGAGGATCTCGCGGGCGATGCCGTTCAGCAGCGTGGCGGTTGTGCCCGGCTTCGGCTTCAGGTGCAACGGCGAGCGGTTGCCCAGCGGGTAGTCGTCAAGGCTGATGACGACGTACTTGGCCTCACGGTAGATGAGCGAGTGGTAGAACCAGTACGAGGTCACCGGGGCCGTGGCGCCGAGATTCGGCCCGACCACCAGACCAGCCTTCACGTCAGTGAACAGCTCTTCCTGATTGTTCGTGTTCGCCACATCGAGGCCCAGCCCGCGCCGGGTCGCTTCGCTGACGGCGAGCTGCTGTTCGTCCAGCAGGCGGTCGATGTTCGGGCTGGCCATGACGGCGCGGGTGAACTGCTGGGAGACGTAGGTCTCCTCGTTCGTCGCGTCCGGGGTAGCGAGGAAGGCGAACTGGTCGCCCTGATAGTGCTGCAGGTTCTCGGCGAGGTGCTCGATGGCCTCGTCCCACGTCGCCTCGAAGGCGAAGATCGTGCCGTCGCGCTGGGCGCGGCGGACGATGGGGTAGAAGAGGCGGGACGCGCTCTGGACCTGCTCGTGGCCCCACTTGCCTTTTTCGCAAAGGTAGCCGTGGTTGACGCCACGCTCCCACAGGTTCGTGGCGCGGCGCATGATGCCCCGGTTCGATTCTGCATTGATTGTGCAGCCGCCATCACAGAAGCCGCAGATCGTCTCGGTGGTGTCCAGCTCCCACGGGTGCATGCCGAAGTGGCGGTCGGTCAGCGCGCCGACCGGGCAGACCGCGATGCACATGCCGCAGGAGGTGCAATCCGTCTCGGTCAGATCCTCGCCGTAGGCGGGGGAGATGGAGGCTTCCAGCGAGCGGAGCGTGCTCTCGATGGCGGTGACGCCGATCATCTCGTCGCAGACCCGCGTGCAGCGGTTGCACATGATGCAGCGGTCCCACTTGTAGTCGATCAACTCGCTGAAGTGGGTGTACGGCTGGGCAAACTTCGGGCGGCGGTAGGGGTTGGCGTGGATGTTGTGCAGGTAGGTGTTGTCCTGCAGGTAGCACTCGCCGGACTTGTCACACGTCGGGCAGTCCAACGCGTGGTCGATGAGATACATCTGCAGGATGAACTGCCGCGCTTCCATGACGGCGGGGGAGTGCGTCAGCACCTCCATGCCGTCGCCGAGCGGTGTGGCGCACGACTCGATGAGACCGCCGCGCCTGCCGAGAATCTCGACGGTGCAAATGCGGCAGGAGCCCCACGCGCGCATCATGGGCTGGAAGCAGAGGTTTGGCACCTCGATCCCGGCCATGCGCGCGGCTTCGAGGATCACGGTTCCGGCAGGAACGGTCACTTCCTGCCCGTTGATGGTCCCGGTGACCATCTTGACTTCAGTGCGTGTGGCGGTAACCATCGGTTTTGTGTTCGCTCCAGCCGGATTTCGAGCCCTGCGCGACGGTGGCGCCGGAACCGCATGTGAGCCAGTCAATCGCCCCCGAGTCTACCATGCAGCGCCATTGAAACCGGCTCCCGCGCGACAGGCGGAATCGCCGGTGGTGGTAGACTTCGCCGCCGTTCGCAAGGCTTCGGCCCGAGCAGACGGGGAGAGATTTGGCCACTAGCGCAGCAGTTCTTGAACAGACCGCCACGGACTACGAAGTCGTCATCGGCCTCGAGGTCCACGCCCAACTCCTTACACAATCGAAAATGTATTGTGGGTGTTCCGCGCGCTATGCCGACGCCGAGCCGAACACGCACGTCTGCCTCGTCTGCGGCGGGTTTCCCGGCGCCTTGCCGGTGATGAACCGGGCGGCGGTGGAAGCGGCGATGCTGACCGGCCTCGCCCTGAACTGCGAGATTCCGCCGCACTGCAAGATGGACCGCAAGAACTACGTCTACCCCGACCTGCCGAAGGGGTATCAGGTTTCCCAGTACGACCTGCCGTTGTGCATCAACGGCGTGCTGGAGTTCGTCTCCGGCGGAGAGGTCGTGCGCGCGGGCATTACGCGCGTCCATATGGAAGAGGACACTGGCCGCCTCGTGCACCAGCATGACGCCAGCGGCGCCCAGATCAGCCTTGTGGACCTGAACCGCTCCGGCGTGCCGCTGATGGAAATCGTGGGCGAGCCGGACCTACGCTCGGCGGAGCAGGCGCGCGATTACCTGATGGCGCTACGCCAGATCCTGCGGTACATCGGCGTCTCGACCGGGAACATGGAAGAGGGCGCCTTCCGCTGCGACGCCAACATCAGCGTGCGGCGGCCGGGCGATCCGCTCGGGTCGAAGGTCGAAGTCAAGAACATGAACTCCTTCCGCGCCGTCGAGCGCGCCCTGCGCTTCGAGCAGGAGCGCCAGCTTGAGCGCATCGCGACCGGGCAGCCCATCGAGCAGGAGACGCGCGGCTGGGTGGAGGAGCGCGGGGTCACCGTCTCGCAGCGCACCAAGGAGCAGGCGCACGACTACCGCTACTTCCCGGAGCCGGACCTGCCGCCTCTGGCGATCTCGCCGGAGATGGTGGCCAGCGTACGCGAGCGCCTGCCAGCCTTGCCGGTGGAGCGACGCGCCCACCTGATGGCGCAGTACGGGCTTGGCGCCGCCGACGCGGACCTGCTGACGGCGGAGCGGGAGACGGTGGACTACTTCGATGCGGTGGTGGGGAACGGCTCCGCCGAGCGCGCGAAGGCCGCCGCCAACTGGATCCTGAACGACCTGATGGCGCTGCAGCGCGTGCGTAGCCTGCCTGCCGCCGAACTGCCGCTCTCCGTTGTCCAATTGCAGGATCTGCTGGATGCGCTGGACGAAGGCGCGCTGACCGGCCGCGCCGCCAAGGAGTTGCTGCCGCAGATTGCGGCGGACGAACTGCCGCGCGCGGCGGCGGCGCGCCTCAACTTGCTGGCTTTGAACGACGAAGGCCCGGTGATCGCGGCGGCGCGCGAGACCCTGGCGGCGTTCCCGGCGGCCGTGGCGGATTACCAGAGCGGCAAGAAGACGGCGATTGGGCGGCTGATCGGCGAGACGATCAAGCGCACCGGCGGCCGCGCCAACCCGGATCAGGTGCGGCGCATTCTGGAAGCCGAGCTCAATGCCAGCACGCAGTGAACCCGCAGCGCCTGGGCAGCGTTGCCTAGGTAGCAGGTAAGCAGTAGCCCCGCCAGGCGGCGCAAGGGCGCGCCTTCCGGGAGGGAGGATAGAACCGTGGAAACCATCGCCTCAGAAACCAGCGCGGCAGCGGCCATCGTCCCGGCGCATGAGCCGGACCTGTTCGAGGTTGCTGTCGCGCAATTTGATATCGCCGCCGATGTGCTCGGCCTCGATGATGACATGCGCAAAATCCTGCGCGTGTGCCAGCGTGAAATGACCGTGCACTTTCCGGTGGAGATGGACGACGGCTCGGTGGAGGTGTTCACCGGCTACCGGGTGCAGCACAACACCGTGCCCGGCCCGACCAAGGGCGGCATCCGCTATCACCAGAGCGTGACCCTGGCGGAGGTCAAGGCCCTCGCCATGTGGATGACCTGGAAGTGCGCCGTGGTGGGCCTGCCGTACGGCGGCGCCAAGGGCGGCGTGGCGGTAAACCCGAAGCTGCTTTCCCAGGCGGAGTTGCAGAATCTGACCCGGCGCTATACCACCGAGCTGCAGCCGATCATCGGGCCGAACAAGGACATCCCGGCGCCCGATGTGAACACCAACCCGCAGATCATGGCGTGGCTGATGGACACCTACTCCATGAACGTCGGTTACTCAGTGCCGGGCGTGACGACCGGCAAGCCGATTGTGCTGGGCGGCTCCGAAGGCCGGGCCGAGGCAACCGGTCGCGGCTGTGTGTACGCCATCGAAGACGCCGCCAAGGTGCTCAAGCTCGATATCGGCAAGTCGAAGACGGTGGTGCAGGGCTTCGGCAACGCCGGCTCCGTCGCTGCCCGCCTGATGGACGAGCTGGGCTCCACCGTTGTGGCGGTCAGCGACTCGCGCGGCGGCATCTACAACCCGAACGGTCTCGATCTGGCGGCGGTGACGGCGCACAAGGAGCGCACCGGCTCGGTGATCGGGTTCCGCGAGGCGGAGACGGTCACCAACGAAGAGCTGCTGGTTCTCCCCTGCGACATCCTGATTCCGGCGGCCATGGAGCACCAGATCACGGCGGAGAACGCTGGGCTCATTCAGGCGCGGCTGATCGCCGAGGCGGCGAATGGGCCAACCACGCCGGAGGCGGACGAAATCCTGAATGACCGGGGCATCTTCCTCATTCCGGATATTCTGGCGAACGCCGGCGGTGTCACCGTCTCCTACTTCGAGTGGGTGCAGGCGCTGCAGGCGTTCCCGTGGACAGAGCACGAGGTGAATGAGCGGCTGCGCCGCATCATGAACCGCTCCTTCGCGGCGGTGTACGACACCTCGGTGCGCTTCGACGTGCACATGCGGACGGCGGCGCTGGCGCGCGCCATTGATCGCGTCGCCGAGTTCACGCGCGTGCGGGGCATTTACCCATAGCCCGCGCCGGCGCCATGACGCACTCACTCGTTGGCCTGCGTTGCGAGCAGCGTGAGAGAGGGTGCGAGGGTTCGTGCTTGCGAGGAGCCCTCACCCCCAGCCCCTCTCCCTTTGCGAAGGGCGAGGGGAGCCCAACGGTGGTGGTGGGAGAGCGTCTGGTTCAGGCCGCTGACTCGTTCCTTCGAGCACGTGAGCTTCGCCGAAGAAAGCCCCTCGCCCTTCGCAAAGGGAGAGGGGTTGGGGTGAGGGTCTCGCCCTCATGAGCGCCCCCATCCCCGACGAGCCCCAGATCCTCGACGCACCCCAACGTGGCAAAACGTGGGTCTGGCCGGCGCTGCTGGTTGGCTCAATCGTTGCCCTAATCGCGGTGCTCAGCTTCGCGGCCGGGCTCATCGCCGAACGCGAGGTGTTCTCGCAGGGCGCGCTGCGCAGCCCGACCAGCGACGAGCCGGCATCCACAGACGCCGCGTTCCCGCGTCAAGCCGAAGTGCGCGATCTGCTGGAGAGCGAGTACTTCTTCCTGCCCGCTTCTCCGGAGGCGCAGGCCACCTTCTGGGCGAATGTCGATCAGGGCGCCATCGCTGGCATGGCGACGGCGGCGGCCACGCCGGCGGCCACGCTGGCGGAGTACCAGCAAGAGCTCGACTACGGCGCGGCGCAGGGTATGTTGCAATCGATGCCCGACGCCTACACCGTCTTTCTGGAGCCGCTGGAGGGCGCGCCGCTGCGCGAGGAGCTGGCGGGCGAGTACGAGGGGATCGGCGTTTGGGTGGAGCACCCGGAGGGGCGCTTCACCATCGTCTCGCCCATCGCTGGCTCACCGGCGGAGAAGGCCGGGCTGAAGCCGGGCGATGTCATCGTCAAGGCGGACGGGACGGAACTGGGCGGGCTGGAGAACGACGCCGCGATGTCACTGATTCGCGGGCCAGCGGGCACCTCCGTGACGCTCACCATCGAGCGCGAGGGCGTGGCCGCGCCGTTCGACGTAGACGTGAACCGCGAGGCGATCGTTATCCCGGCGGTGGTGTACGAGAGCGTGGCGGATGGCAAGATCGCTCACATCACCGTCGCCATCTTCGGGGACAACACCACCAGCGAACTCGATGCCGCGCTCAAGCGCGCGAAAGACGAGGGGGCGCAGGGCATCATCCTCGATCTACGCGGCAACGGCGGCGGCTGGGTCACTAGCGCGCAGGAGATGATTGGCCGCTTCGTGCCGGCGGACACGGGCCCGGCGCTGTATCAGGATCAGCACCTCAACGAGGAGGACGATCTGGAGGCAGAGCCCATCGAGGGC
>JASGGF010000111.1:0-13154 GCA_047605145.1 Thermomicrobiales bacterium
CGCGGCAGCGGCGCCGGCCAGCGCGCGCAGGGCGCCGCGCCGCGAACCGCTGCGGCCGATCCTGCGCGACAGCGCGTCAAAACGCGTGGCATCCATCGTGTGCTCCCCCTGTGGCCCCGTGCGGCAGTGGTATTCCCCGGCGCACCCGGGCGCCGCGCTGCCTGCCACCGTAGCGGCGGGCAGTCCGTGGCGCCCCGGTAGGAGTTACTGGTTTTGCGGAGCGGAGCACGCGCGGTAAGGGGCCGGCGTGTCCGTGGCGCGCTCAGCAGCCGGTGCAGTCGTTCGGCGTATTGCCGGAGAACACGGCGTCCCCAAGCTGGATGGTGCTCCCGGTGGTGTAGATTGCCCCGCCTGGCGATGTCGCCGTGTTGTTCGTGAGCCGCGTGCCCCCCGTGAACTGCAGGACCGAACTGAAGGAAGTCAATCCCCCGCCACCTCCGCCTGTTGCGTGGTTGCTCGAGATTTCGCCGCCCGAGATGGTGAGGAGCGCGGCGTTGTACTGGCTCAGCCCGGCTCCGCTGCCGGCGATGTTGCCAGAGATCGTGGTGTTGGTGATGGTGGATGCCAGCTGACTGGCGTCCATGTAGACACCACCGCCATACGACGCCGTGTTCCCGGTGACCAGCGAGTCACGCAGTTGCAGCCGGCCCTGGAAGTACAGCCCCGCTCCGCCAGCGTTGGCGGTGTTGTTCACGATGGCGCAACGCTCGACCGTCAGATCGGAGCCATACCCGGCCTGAATGCCTCCGCCATAATTTCCCATGCCGCGCTTGATGCGCAGACCGGCCAGCCGGATCCCAGTGCCACCGAACGCGACGACAATGACCACGTTGTTGCCGTCGAGCACCGTGTTTGCGGTGAAGTCGTCCCCACTGCCAGCGCCGACCAGCGCGGTGTTGTTCTGGGGGATGGTGAACCCGCCGGTGTAGACGCCCGGGCAGGCGTAGATCGTGCCGCCTGCGTTCAGTGCAGTTTGCAGGGCAGACCCGCAGGCGGCCGGGCTGCCGGTGCAGGTGACGGTGCAGGCGTGGCAGGTTCCCCCATCGCAGACCGTTCCGGCAGCGCAGGCGCACGTGCCGCCGCAGCCATCGCTGCCGCAGGCGCCAGCGGCGCACTGGGGCACGCAGCAGGCGCCGGGTGTGGCGCCCTGCTTGATCAGCTTCTTCTTCTTTTTCTTCGCCGCCGAAACGGTCTGCCCGTTCAGGCAGAGTGTCGCCTTGCGCTTCTTTTTCTTCTTCGCGTCTCCAACTACCACACCCAGCAGTGGCGCGGCGACCGCGACGGCCAATGCGCTGGCCGCAGTGCGCCGGGTACGCAGCGTGGTGAACGCGCGAGTGACAGCGTCGAAGCGCAAGGCGTCCATCTGGCTCCCTCATGTGGCGCGCCAACCCCCTGAACATCGCAGCGTGGGCGCATCAGGGTTCGGCAATCTCAGCGCCTGCCGCAAAGCCGCGTGGCGCAGTGCTCTCCTTCAAGATATGCGGCACACCAGTGGACGACATTGGTAGAACTACGCATTTTTCTGGCTGAATGCGCGAGCCCGCCGCTCGGTGGAGCAATTCACGATGCGAGCAGCCGTGCAGAGGCAACGGCTCGCCGATGCTGTGGACCGTGGGAGCCAGCGCGCTCAGGCGGCGAGCGCCTCGGCCTCGGTCGCAGCGGGAGCGAGGGGCAGGCGCAGGGTGAAGGCGGAGCCCTTGCCGGGGGCGCTCTGGACGGCGATTTCGCCGCCGTGGGCGCGCGCCAGCGAATCGACGATGCTCAGGCCGAGGCCGGAGCCACCACCAGCAGCGCGCCCGCGCGAGGGGTCGCCACGCCAGAAGCGCTCGAAGATGCGCGGCTGGTCCTCCAGCGGGATGCCGGGGCCCTGATCCGCCACCGTCACCTCGGCCCACGCGCCGTTGCGGTGCACGCTCACTCGCACCGGCGCGCCGGCGGGGGTGTGGATGCGCACGTTGGTCAGCAGGTTGTCGATGATCTGGCGCAGGCGAATCGGGTCGCCCACGACAATGGCGCTACCATCGAGGTCGCGCTCCAGCGTGCGCCCGGGGTCGGCGGCGGCGAAGTCACCGGCAGCCTCCCGAGCCAGCCGCACCAGATCGACCGGCTCCTTCTCCAGCGCGCGCCCCTGATCGGTGCGAGCCAACAGCAGCAGGTCATCCACCAGCCGCGCCATGCGCGCGCCTTCGGACTCGATGCGGCCCATGGCAGACGCCACGGCGTCGGGGGTGCGCAGGGCGCCTTGCCGGTAGAGCTCGGCGTAGCCGCGCAAGGAGGTGAGCGGCGTGCGCAACTCGTGGGCGGCGTCCGCCACGAAGCGGCGCAGCCGCGCCTCGGCGGCCTCGCGCTCGCGGATCCCCTCCTCGATCTGGGAGAGCATGTCGTTCAGCGCGGCGCCCAACCGGCCCAGCTCCGTCGCGGGGTCGGCGTCGGCCTCAGGTACGCGGCGGCTGAGGTCCCCTTCGGCGATGGCGTCGGCGGTTTCCACCATGCGGTCCACCGGTTGCAGATCGCGGCGGATCACCACCCAGGTGATCATGGAGGCTCCAGCCAGCGCCAGCGCCCCGGCCACCGCCAGCGTGCGCACCAGCATGGTGACCGCGCTCTCCACCGGCCGCAATGAGGCGGCGGTGACGAAGATGGCGCCGCGCGGGCCATCCTGCAGCAGCACGCGGTACTGCAGCGAGCCATCCACGGCGGGCAGCGTCACGATCTTGCCTTGCATGGCGCTGGCTTGCGGGCCGGGAATCTGCGGCAGCGCCGGGGGTGAATCGGGCGCATCAGCGTACCCGGAGGGGCGCGCCACAATCTGCCGGCCGGTTGGCCCGTAGACGAAGACGGCGATATTGGCGCCGCCGATGTTCGGGAGCTTGGCCACCCACGCGTCATCGTTATCCGGGGAAAAGGGCGGGAACGTTTCCGAGGGCGAGGTCACGTCTGGCGTCATCGGGCCGGCCACCGGGGTGACATCGTCATCCCAGCGGTCTCGGCCACCGCGCCGCCCGGGGCCATCGTCCGCCCACGGGCCGGGCAGGATCTCCGCGCGGTGCAGCGAATCGCGCAGCCGGTCGTCGATCTCGGCGACCAGCGTGGTGCGCGTGGCGCGCACCATGGTCACGCCCAGCACCAGGATGGTCAAGGCGATGATGACGGCCGCGCCGAACGCGATTCGGGTGGAGAGACGCATTACTCGGCTCCGAAGGCCACCGGATCCGGTTCGCGCAGGGAGTAGCCCACCCCCCGCACGGTGTGGATCAACCGCGCGTCGCGGTCGTCGAGTTTGCGGCGCAGGTAGCTGATGTAGGTCTCGACGCCGCTCGGCTCGATGGCGTAGCCGTAATCCCAAACGTGCTCAATGATCTGCGGCCGCGACAGAACGCGCCCGGCATTGACCATAAGATAGCGCAGCAGGCGATATTCCGTCGGCGAAAGTTCGATTTCGCGGTCGCCGCGCCAGACCCGGTGGGCATCGTCATCGACGACGATGTCGCCCACGGTAACGCGGGCGCGCTCCTGGGTCCGGCCATTTCCCCGCCGCAGCACGGCTTCGGCGCGCAGCACCAGCTCTTCCAGACTGAAGGGCTTGGTCAGGTAGTCATCGGCGCCGCCGGTGAATCCGGCGCGCAGGTCCGCCGGGTCGTCGCGCGCGGTCAGGAAGATGACCGGCACGTTGTCGCCGGCCTCGCGCAGCTTGCGGCAGAGCGTGAAGCCGTCGATCTCCGGCAGGTTGACATCGAGGATCAGCAGGTCCCACTGGCCGTTGCGCGCCAGCGCCAGCCCTTCGGCGCCGCCGGCCGCCGATTCCACCGTGAAGCCGGTGAAGCGCAGCGCGGTCTGGACGAGGTCGCGGATCGGCTCCTCGTCTTCCACCAGCAAAATGCGTTCGTCCCGGCTGTTCAGCTCACGCATGGGACCTCGCGTCCGACCGCGGGTGGGAGGCCGGCGACGCGCCTACCTCCCACCCGCTGACCTACTCCGCCGCTTTCTTGCCCGTAGCGGCCTGTTGCATTCCGTACGCCGCCACGCCGCCCAGCACGGCGCGGCCGAGCGGGCTGTTGATCAGGTTCAGGAAATCCTGCTCCGTCGGCTGCTTGCCCGCCTCGTGCGCCGGCGCGTTCAGGCCGCCCTGCCGCAGGTCGTTCAGGATATCGCTCAGGCTGGGCACATTCGCCGCTCCCGCCGCGCCGCCGCCCATAAGGCCACCCAGCAGCCCGGTCAGCGGATCGGTCACCGCGCTGTCGGCGGCGGCCGCTTCCGCCTGGTTCTTGCGCATCAGGGCGACGAACTCGTCGCGCTCGCTCTCCGGCAGGTTGTCCAGCGCCTGCGCCATCGCCTTGCGGAACTCCGCCGGCGTCAGCTCACCCTGCAGCGCCTCCAGGTGCTCCAGCGCCTCTTCCGCCGTGATGCCCTCGGCGGGGTGGCCGGTCTGGTAGCGGTCGGCGAAATCGGTGCGCTTGGCCGCCGTGGCCGTGGCAGCGGCGGCCTTCTTGTCGCTGCGGCCAGCTTCATCCTGCTTCGCCTGCCGCGCTGCCTGCCGCTCGGCGCGCTTTTCCTGACGCTTTGCGTCGCGCGCGGCCGCCTTTTCGGGGTCCGCGTCGTTCGCGGGCGCGGCAGGCTCGTCATCTGCGCCGATGCCGAAGAGATCCCTGAGCAAGTCCATGACCCGTCTCCACTGTCACGCGAGCTGGGGGCGCCTTAGCAACAAGCGCCCCGGCGCCGGGGACCACTCGCGGGGCTCTCAGCGTCGGGGCGTATTGAAGCACGGTTACGGAGCGGGTGTTACTCCTGAATCCAGACGTAGCCGATGGGCACGCCGCCCCACGGCCCGGGCCGGTAGTTCTGCAGGCGGTCGCTGAAGCCAACGTTGGCGCGACTGAAGTGCGTCACGGCCACGGGCAGGTCGTTGTTGACCAGGTTCGTGGCCTCGATGACCAGTTCCGTGCGCTCTTCGAGGGGGAAAGTGCGCTTCGCCTTGTCGTTCAGCGCGTCCACCTCGGGGTTGCAGTACTTGACCATGTTGAAGCCGCCCTCGTAGGAGTCGCAGCCGAACATGGCGTCCTGAATGAAGGTGGCGTCCCAGTTGAAGCCGAGCAGCGCCATCTCGAAGTTGTGATCCCCGGTGATGACGTCAACCAGCGCCGCGAACTCCAGCGCGTGCGGGGTGGCGTTGACCCCAATCGCCTTCCAGGCATCCTGGTAGTAGGCGACGATCTGGTCCGTGGTGGCGGAGCCGGAGGGGTAGATCATCTCGAAGGCCAGCGGCGTGCCGTCCTTCTCCACCACGCCGTCGCCGTCGCTGTCCTCCCAGCCGGCCTGGGTCAGCAGTTCCTTCGCCCGCTCCACGTCGTAGGTGTAGTGGACATCCAGCCGGTCCGGCGCGTAGGCGTAGGAGATGACCGGCTGCGTGCCGATCGCCACCTCGGCGTTGTCCAGCAGGATATCGTGCACGACGGAATCCCGGTTCAACCCGTGCAGCAGGGCCTGCCGCACTTCCACATCCTGGAAGAGTTCGGTCTTCGCCGGGTCCATGTTCGTCATGTAGAAGCTGAACCCACGGGTGGGATAGGTGGCGACGGTCAGGCCCGCCGTGTTCTTCACCGTCTCCACATCCGCCGGCTCCAGCGCCGACACATCGATCTCATCATTCAGCAGGCTGTTGATGACGGCCGTCTGGTCTGGCCGGATGAGGATCACGTAGCTGTCGAGGTAGGGGACCTTGTCGTAGTACTCGTCGTTGCGGTTGAAGGTCAGGCTTTCGCCCTGCCGCCACTCGCCGAATTTCCACGCCGCCGAGCCCACGACGCGAGCCGGGTCCTGCCCGGTGGCGCCGCCATCGGTGCGCCAATCCTTGACCGGGATCGGCTCCCAGATGTGCTTCGGGATCACCCAGGTCACCAGATCGTAGAGGAAGGTGAAGAGCGGTTCCTTCGCCACGACCTCGAAGGTGTAGTCATCCACCGCCCGCCAGCTCTCGGTGGCCTCGACGAACCCCTGCATATAGGAAGAGCCAATTTCCGGATTGGCGAGCGCGTCGAAGGAGAACTGGACATCGGCGCTGGTGACCGGCGTGCCGTCGTGCCACTTGGCGCTCTGGTTCAGGTGGAAGGTGTAGGTCTTCTGGTCTTCCGCCACTTCCCACCAGTCCGCCAGGCCGTTCGGCGCCGGGCCGCCGGTGCGGGGATCGCCGCCGATCAGGCCGTCGTAGACCAGGCCCACGATGCCGAGCGAATCGGCATCGTCCGCAAAGAGCGGGTGGATGGTGTTGATGTCGTTGACGTTCGAATCCACGAAGGAGCCACCGGTGGTGGCAGGATCCGACAGGTCAAGCTCTTCCAGCAGCTCGCGGGTGAATTCCTCGCGGGTCTGCGTCTTGAAGCCGTCACCGGCGGGAGCGGGCGTGGCGTCCTGCGCGAACATGCCGCGCGGCAGCATGAGGCCAGCGCTGGCGGCCATCATCCCGGCCAGGAGCCCACGACGGGTCGGGCGGGGGCACGTGGTGCAACGCGTCTGCATGGTCGATCCTCCTCGGGACATGTGGCGCTAGGCCACGGGCGAGCGTGGCCGAGAGTATGGCACGCAGGGTTGCCTGGGCGACATTGCACGCCAGTAGGACACCCTACCAGGCATGATGCCGGACATGGCTGAAGATCAGGTGAGCGAACGCCTGCGTTTGCCTGAAGACGGGGCGGACATTGCGGACACGCTGATCCGGCCCGCGTGGGGAGAACCCCGTAGGTTCTACCGGGGCGGCAGCGAGTGCGGCTGACATACAGTGGCGGCAGGGATGTGTTATGTCCAACCCGGACGCAGCATGGGGCTAGCGCCACGATGCACGACGAAATCCAGCTACCGAATCACCGCCAAACTGAACCAGCCGCATCCTCGCGCCGCCGCCTCCTCGGCGCCTCGGCGGGCGCGTTTGCGCTGGCCGCCAGCGGCCTCTTCCTGCCGCCGGGGCTGGTAGAAGAAGCCGCAGCCCGCGAGGGCGCCAACCACGGCAAACTGGGCGGGCGGCACGGCAAGAACCGGCGCGGCAAGGACCGGAAGAAGGGCCGCTCGGAGAAGCAATCACGCGCATCGGCGGGCAACAAGGCGCCAGGCGGCGGGCTTATCAAGAGCGTCGGCTGCGACGTGAGTTGCCAGGATGGGACGTGGTCACAACTACGGGTCGATTTCTACTACCGGATCAAGGGTTCAGGGGATACGTGGTCCGGCTTCAAGTTTGGCGGATCCGACAGCCTCTACGGCGTTGGCGCGATTGCCCGCTACAAGCCGGACCGGTATTCCATCGCCGCCTATATCCACGCGGATAACCTGGAGCGAGCGTGCTTCGTGGAGATGCTCAACCCCCTGATCGGGTACCCGTACATGAAGATCAGCCTGGGCGGATCGATCGACGGGAATGGCGCCTACGTGCATGGCGCGTATGCCGCCGATGAAAGCTTCGGCGTTGGTGACCGCAAGACGCTGACCATCGGCAACGCGACCTTCCCGTGGGGAACACACCCTGTCGATATCAGCGTCTACCGGGCCGAGGACACCAACTCGCACAAGTGGTTCAAGCTCTACGTCATCACTGGCTAGCGTTGCAGCCAGGACCGTAATTGACCCATCGGTCCCGCTGCCCCTATACTTCACCGGTTCCGCCGGGCGGTCTCGCAGGTTGGCCGTTGCGCCGGAACGCTTTTGTGTGTGTACGCGTTGCGCGTGCATGAGCGATCCGCGCACCATGATCGGCGCCGAGCTTCCTCCCGGAACCAGGCCCATCTTGCGCCTTCCGACGAAACCGTGCCTGGAAAGGGAGTTTTTCGATGTCTACGAAGCGAACGTATCAGCCCAAGCGGATCAAGCGCATCCGCAAGTTCGGCTTCCGCGCCCGCATGTCCACCCGTGGTGGCCGCGAGGTGCTGCAGCGCCGTCGCCGCAAGGGCCGTCACGACCTGACGGTGGCCGACGAGGGCAAGTTCACGCAGAACAAGTAGGCCCCAACGGTCTTGCACGCGTGCAGCCAACTCCGCCTCGGAGTTGGCTGTTTGCCGTGAGCGGAGCGATTGCAGTGGAACGACAACTCCGGCTGCGCCGCGAAAGCGAAGTCCGCGCGGCCCGGGCGCGAGGGCGTTCCGTGGCCCACGGTCCGTACGTGCTGCGCTACCTGCGCACCCCCGCCCAGCCGCCCGCCAACCGCTACACCGTGGTGGCGGGCAAGAAGTGCGGCGGCTCGGTGCAGCGCAACCGCCTGAAGCGCGTGACGCGAGAGGCGCTGCGCACCCTGCACCCGCAGCTGGCGCCTGGCTTTGACTGCGTGGTGATCCTGCGCGGCACGGTCGAGGAGTTGCCCAGCAGCATCGTCGCGCTCGAGCTGCTGACTACTATCTTCCAGCGCGCCGGGATGCTCGGGCAGCCAGTCACGCCAGCTCCGCAGGCCACCCCGCAGGCGACGTCATGAGCGCCCAGCCACAACCCTCTTCCGCCCCGCACGCGCACGGATCGCCCTTCGACGAGAACGGGGTTCCCCCGTGGCGGCCCACCAGCGCGCCGAGCCCGCTGGCGTGGCTGGCGCTGCTGCTGATCGGGCTGTACCGCCGCGTGCTCTCGCCCGCATTGCCGCCCGCCTGCCGTTTTCAGCCCACCTGCTCCGAATATGGATACGAGGCCATCGCGCGGTACGGTATCCTTGCCGGTGGCCGCCTTGCCCTCTGGCGTATCTTGCGCTGCAATCCGTTTGGCGGCAGCGGGTATGACCCTGTTCCGTAGTATTACGAGTGTGCGCCCGCCCATGATCTGATCTCACCTGCCGCGCCAGTTGTGCTGCGGCAGCCGGACGAGGAGAAACGAACCACACGATGGATTTGCCGCACCTTCTGGCGTTACCCGCCGCGCTCCTTGGCGTGAACATCCCCATCTGGAATGAGTACGTGCACCTGCTGGTGCTCGCGCTGGATGGCCTCGCCACCGTCTTCCACAGCGCCGGCCTGGCCATCATCGCCTTCACCATCATCGTCAAGACCATCATGCTGCCGCTGACGGTGAAATCGATCCGCTCCTCCAAGGCGATGCAGGATCTGCAACCGAAGATCAAGGAGTTGCAGAAGAAGCACGGCAACGACCGCCAGCGCATCTCGCAGGAGACGATGGCGCTCTACCAGCAGTACCAGGTCAACCCCATGGCCGGGTGTCTGCCGATGCTGATCCAGATCCCCATCTTCCTTGGTCTGTACCAGTCGATCACCACGCTCTCCAACACTGGCGTCGGCTACTGGGACCAGAGCTTCCTCTGGCTGCCCAGCCTCGATCACCCGGACCCGTGGAAGATCCTGCCGATTGCCGCCGGTCTCTTCCAGTTCGTCCAGACCCAGATGATGCGGCCGAAGGATCAGCCGAAGTCCACCGATCCGCAGCAGGCGATGATGAACTCGGTCATGAACATCATGCCGCTCACCGTCGTCTTCTTCGGCTGGACCTTCGCCGCCGGCCCGGTGCTCTACTGGGCCACGCAGAGCGTCTACAGCGTGGTGCAGCAGTGGTTCATCACCGGCTGGGGCAGTTTCCACAAGTGGGCGCCCTTCCTGCCGGAGCTGCCGGAGCACAAGCGCCTGGGCTACCGCCCGCCGCGCAACCTCGATGACGTCGTGGTGATGAGCAACGCCGAGCCGGTCTACGGCCCCGGCCCGATGGGCTGGATGCAGCGCAAGATGGCCGAGGCGCAGAAGCAGGCCATGGAGCGCACGGCGACGCCCCCCCCGGCCGAAGCCGCAAAGGCGGTTGAGGCCGAGGTGGTGAGCGATGGCGCCGCGTCCACCTCGAAGAGCAAAGGCAAAGGGAAGGGCGGCAATGCCGCCCGGAACAACGGCCAGGCGAACGGGAATCACAAGGAAAATGGTGCGAACGGGATGCCCTCCGGCGCGGTGATCGTGCAACGGAAGGCGAAGTCTACCGACGGTAGTAGCGGGTAACGACGAGACGTCGCTCCCACTTGTCGCGCAGCGCGCCGGGCGCCGCGCAGGGAGCAGGAGCGGCGGTTCTCCGCGCGGGGTTGCAGCAATGGCTGAGCGAAGAATGACCAGCGTCGAGATCCAGGCGTACTCCGTCGATGAAGCGGTGCGTCTGGCGCTGGAAACGTTGGGGCTGCCGGATTCGCAGGTCGATATCGAGATCCTGTCGGACGCCGGCCCGGAAGAGGGCGACGAGGCGCTGGTGCGGGTGACCGCCAAGGGCATGGCCTCCCAGCCGACGCCGCGCGGTGGCCGGGGCTCCGGCGGGCGCAGCCCGCAGGGGCAAGGCCAGGGGCTCAGCCGTGACCGGCGGGCGCCGGGTCCCCGCCGCGTTCCGGGCGACCGGCCGTCCTCCCGTGGCGGTGGCGCGCCCGCGCAGCGCGCTCGCCCCGCCGCGCCGCGCACGCCGGACGCAACCCGCATCGATGAGGCGGACGAGCAGATCGCCCGCGAGATCGTGCGCGAGCTGCTGGAGCAGATGGGTATTCAGGCGGACGTGATGGCGGTGGACAACCCCTCCACCATGCCGCTGGATGACGAAGATCCCCCCACGATCTTCATCGATGTGCTGGGCCACGATCTGGGCATGCTCATCGGGCGGCGCGGCGATCACCTCTCGCAGCTACAGTACCTCGTCAACCTGATCGCCAACCGCCGGCTGGAAAACTGGACGCGCGTGGTGATCGATGTCGAGGGGTACCGCACCCGGCGCGAAGAGTCGCTGGTGGGGCTGGCCGAGCGCATCGGGCGGCAGGTGGCGCGCTCCCGGCGGGCCATGACGCTGGAGCCGATGCCGCCGAACGAGCGGCGCATCGTGCACCTGACGCTGCGCAGCAACCCGGATGTCACCACCGAAAGCTCGGGCGAGGGCAATCTGCGCCGCGTGACCGTGCTGCCCCGTGGTTGATGGCGAGCAGATCCCGGACCAACCACAACCCGCGAAGCCCCGCAAGCCGGCCAAACCGCGCGATCCCTCGCTACCGCCGCGCATCACGCGCGGCGGCGACAAGCGCGGCCGCAAGCGGCAGCCGCTGAGCGACAGCCGCTCCCTGCGCGGGATGCAGACCATGCGCGCGCCGGACTACCTGATCATCGGCCAGATCGTCTGCGACATCATGCCGGACGGCACGGGCGTGCTGGGCGGCACGGCGCTGTACTCCGGCCTGACTGCCGCCCGCCTTGGCGCGCGCGTCGGTATCCTGACGCGCGGCCGCTACGGCGAAACAATCGACGGCGTGGCGGTGCCTTCGCTGGAGCCGTACTCCGACCAGATTACGATCATCACGCAGGAGGCGGAGTCCCCCACCTTCTTCGTGAACGAGTACATGGGCAGCCGCCGCACGCAGACCATCCGCCGCTGGGCGGGCGCCATCGACCTGCGCGGCCTGCCGCCGCACTGGGCGAACGCGGAAATCATCCACCTTGGCCCGGTGGCCCGCGAAATCGACACCCATCAGGTGCTCTCGCTCTCCCCCGGGTTTCTCGGCATGACACCGCAAGGCTGGATGCGCGAGTGGCCGATGGAACGCGGTGGCCGCGTGCGCCACGTGCCGCTGCGCCTGCCGCCGGAGCTGCTGGCCCGCACCGACGCGATCGTGGTCTCTGACGAGGAGATCGCGCAAGCGCGGGCGGCGGTCACGTCCGTGGGGCAGCAGCGCATCGGCGTGGTCACCCTCGGCCCGAACGGCTGCAACCTGCTCTACGGCGGGCACAAAGCCGATCTGCCGGGTTATCCGGTGAAGACGGTGGACCTCACCGGCGCCGGCGATGTCTTCGCCGCCGCCTTCTTCACCCGCGCGGCCGACCGTTCCATCTCGCCGGTGGCGGCAGGGCGCTTCGCCAACCTCGTGGCGGCGCTCAGCCTGCGCGGCATCGGCCCGGACGCAATCCCGCCCATGGCCGAAATCGAGCAGCGCTACGCCGAGTGGGAGAAGGAAACGCGCGGGTAAGCGGCAAGGCGCTCACCCCGAGCAACCCTCACCCCGAGCGACCCTCACCCCAACCCCTCTCCCTTTGCGAAGGGAGAGGGGCTTTTTGCTGTCTGGCACACGCTATGCAGCAGCCGATTCAGCGAAACGCCGGGAAACCCCAAGCGGGCTCCCAGCAAACCGTAAGGCTCGCCGGCCATCATTCAGGGGACGCAGCCAAGGGCGGCCGCGCCAGGACCTGAGACACCAGGAGTTCAGACGATGAGCGGACCCGTCTCTCGCAAGACCTTCCTCACCTCGCTCGGCGCCGCCGGGCTCGGCGCCGGCTTGCTGCGCTTCGCGCCAGCCGCCGCTGCCCAGGATGAGGCCGGCGACGACGACATGGGCGGCATGATGGGCCGCCACGCTGAGTGGGAGGAACTGCAGCTCGAGCTCTACGCCGCCTTCACCGAGGCGCTCGCCACCGAGCTGGGCTCCACCGCCGATGATGTGGATGCCGGCATCCGCAAGGCGATCATGACCGTCATCGACAGCAAGGTCTCCGACGACGGCGAGGGCCTGACCAAGGGCAAGGCCGAGGCGCTCAAGGTCATTGTCGCCACCATCGATGTCCCGATTGGCCCGCCGCCAGTCTTCATGCTGGGCATGGGGATGCAGATGCACGGCGGCGGCGGCATGCCGGGCAGCGGCATGGGCCCGGGCTCCGGCCCACACGCGGCGCCAGGCTCCGGACGGGGCGGCAAGAAGGGCCGCCCGGGCGGTGGGCGCGACAAGCGCGGCAGCCACGGCAAGCGCGACGCGCAGAGCCTCTGGCCGGACGATGACGGCATGACGCCCCCCAGCGATACGGCGCCTGCGGCGCCCGCAGCCCCGGCGGCGCCTGAAGGCACGCCGGAGCCCACCTCGTAGGGCGCTTCCTTCCCTCTTTCCCTCTCCCGGCAGCAGCGCCGCCATCCCGGCGCTGCTGCTCCCCAAACTCCCTCCTCGTTTTTCTCCCCAATTCCCTCCTCCCTCCTCCACCACCGCGCAGGCTCCCTCGCCTGGCGCGGTGGTCCTCTTTCCGGGAACCGGGTTCGCTACCCGGCCCGCCAGCGCGGCCTCGGCTAGAGTTTGCCCAGCAACACGCAATGTTCCTGGAGGCTCTGGTGACGCACCCGCTTTTTGACCGACTTGCCGCTGGCCCGCTCCTCGCGGACGGTGCCATGGGCACCATGCTCTACGCCGCCGGCGCGTC
>JASGGF010000112.1:0-13116 GCA_047605145.1 Thermomicrobiales bacterium
CGCTGTCGGCGTGTGCCGCCACCCTGTACGATCTCAGCACCGGCCTGCCACTCGCGCCCGATCAGGTGGACCCCGGCAGCAGTCAGTACCTGAACATCTCGGTAATCGGCATCGATCCCGCCAGCAGCGCGATCACGCTGGCGGTCTCCGGCAACCGCAGCTGCCCCGGCGAATGCGGCGCGCTGCGCCTCACCTTCCTCTCGCTGGACCGCGATGTCGCCCAGCGGCGTGGGCTGACGCCCTTCGCCACGGTGCTCCTCGGCGCGAACGAGACGATCTTCAGCCAGACCATCACCCTGCCGGTGCGCGGCACGCCCGTGCGCTACCCCTTCGACCGCTACGAGATCTGGCTCGGCCTGACCGCGCCGGACGCCCCCACGACGACGACCTCCATGGTTCCGCCGGCCACGGACGGCGGCGAAGACGCGAGCGCCGCCATCGCCACGCCGGTAGCCGAACCACCCCCGCCCCCCACGGACAACGGCTTCCAGTCGACGATCCAGAACCAGATGCCGCAGATGGTGATGCTGACCCCGGACAAGGAAGACGCGGCCGAGGTGAACGCCCAAACTGGCCCCTTCACAATCGACCGCGTGTTGCACCTCACCTTTCGCCGGCCGGAGTATCTGCTGGCGCTGAGCGTGATGCTGATCCTGCTGGTGGCTTCTTCCAGCGCGCTGACCGTGCTGACGCAGCCGCTCAACACCCTGATGCTGGGCGTCGGTGGCCTCATCATCGCCATCTGGGGGGTGCGCGGGGTGCTGGCGCCGCAGAATTTCCCGCTGGTGACGGCAGTCGATCTGGCGCTCTCCGGCGTCATCCTGCTGCTACTGGTCGGGCTCTCGGCGCGCGTTGCCCTCTCGCTATTGCAAAAGCGGCAACGCTTCGAGTGGCTGAACCGCTATTCGGGGCCGTAGATTCGTGGAGCCTCGTAGACGCCGCCCTGCGCTCGTCGAGAGATCCCGGCCTCGCAGTCCCGTCAGACAGGCCGGAAACGGCGTGCCACAGCGAACAATCCTGTTGGCCGGACCCGGTGATGTCGAGATCCCTCGACGAGCGCGCGGGGGCGAGCCGCCGCCACTAATGCTTCTTCTTCTTTTTCTTCTTCTTGCAGCCGTTACCTTCGCACTTCACCTTGTCATTCTTGATACAGACCGCATCCTTGCACTTCTTGCTGCAACACTGATCGTTACTCTGGCATCCGTGGTGACCGGCCTTCAGGCAGTCGAGGCACGAAGCATAGATGCAAACCAGATCGCGACAGCAGGGCGTGTGGCTGTCGCAGTGACCCTCGAACTCCGAGCACTCCTTGGCCTCAGCGACTGGCGCCCGGGTGACTGCCAGCATGGCGCCAGCCCCGGCCAGCAGCAGCAGGGCGCGGCGGCGCGGCGTTCCGGCAGCGCAGGCGCGCGCAAAGGCATCGAATCGCTGACCGTCCATGATCCATGTCTCCAGACGCTGTCGAGAAGCCCGGGGGGAACCTGCCCGCCAGCGTAGTTGCGGCAGAAGGCTCCGCCCATGCAGAATCCACAGGAACGGCCACATAAGTGCCCACCGATCATCGGGCCGCTCCCGCGAGACGCACATCGCGGCGCGGCCAACTCCGCAGGCTCCGATGACCGACGACGCCACATCTTCCATCCCTGACGCCCCGTTCGCCGCCGTGCTGCGCCAGCATCGGCGGGCGGCCGGGCTGACCCAGCGCGATCTGGCGGCGCGCTCCGGCATCAGCGAGCGAGCGATTAGCGACCTCGAACGGGGCGTCAACCGCCACCCCCAGCGAGAAACCGCGCGCATGGTGAGCGAGGCGCTGGGGCTACACGGCGCCGCGCAGGCCGCGTTTCTGGAGGTTGCCCGCCGCCTGCCTGTGGCGCCAGCGCCGGCGGCAGACGCGCCGCCCCCATCGCCCGCGCCCGGCTACGACCCGCTGATTGGCCGGGACCGCGAACTGGCGTTGATCGTGCAAACGCTACTGGCGCCTACCGCGCGACTCGTCACGCTGACGGGGCCCGGCGGCGTCGGGAAAACCCGGCTGGCCGGGGAAATCGCCGCCCGGCTGCGGCATCGTCACCCGGCGGGCATTCCCGTGCTGCGGCTCGATGGCGTGCACGACGCCGCACTGGTCATGCCCTCGCTGGCGCTGGCGCTGGATGAGCCCGCGACAGGGGACGCGGCCAGCCTGGCGGCCCGCATCGCCGCGCGCATCTCGGCGGATGGCCGCCTCGTCATTCTGGATAATCTGGAGCATCTGCTGGAAGCGGCGCCGGACCTCGGCGAGGTGGCGCGGCGCCTGACCACCGGGAGCCTCCTCGTCACCAGTCGCGAGACGTTGCGCGTCCGCGCCGAGCAGGTGATCCCCATTCGGCCGCTGCCACCACCGGACGCTCTTGCCTGGCAGGAACCCACACCTGCCAGCGAGCTCGACAACCCGGCCATGCAGCTCTTCGTGCGCCGCGCCCTCGCGCAGCGCCCCGATCTGGCGATCTCCGCGGGGAGCCCCGCTGGCCGCGCCAATCTGGCGGCCATCGCGGACATCTGCCAGCGGCTCGATGGCCTGCCGCTGGCCATCGAACTCGCTGCTGCCCAGATCCCACTCTTTTCGCCGCCGGCCATTGGCGCCATGCTGGATCAGGCGGGCCTGCCGCTGCTGGCCGGCGGCCCGCGCGATCACCCCGCCCGCCTGCAAACCATGGACGCCAGCATCGCGTGGAGCTACGGACGCCTGAACGCGCCCGAACAGCGCGCCTTCCGGACGCTATCCGTATTCGCCGGGGGGTGCAGTCTGGATGCCGCCGCCGCGTTGCTGGCTCCCGACGACAATGGCGGCTCGCCGGGGATGACTCCGCTGGCGCCTGCCGCCGGCATCGACCCCGCCGCGCTGGCGCTGCTGGGCAGCCTCACCCGCATTCACCTGCTCATGCCGGATGACGAAGCGCCCGCGCACGCCGGGCCGCGCTTCCGGATGCTGGAGCCGATCCGACTCTTCGCGCTTGGCCGCCTGCAAGCCGCAGGCGAAGAGCCCCGGGCGCGGCTCCGCCACGCCCGGTACTTCACGGAACTGGCGGCGATCCTCGATCCCCTGACCATCGGCGACCAGAAAACCCGGCGGCTGCAGCAGCAAACCCTTGAACTGGACAACTTCCGCGCCGCGCTGGACTGGGCGCTGGCGGCGGGAGAAGGCGACCTCGTGGTGGGCGCCACCGGCAATGTCGCCCAGATCTGGAAGCTGCGCGGGCTGCTGCCAGAGGCGCGCCAGCGCATCGCCGCCGCGCTCAAGGTCGATGGCGCGTCGTCCGTGACCGACCGCTGGTTTCTCCGTTTCTGGGCGGTTACGTTCGCCATCGAGGCCGGCGATCACGAGGACGCGCTGGCGCTGGCGCACGACCTACGGCGCATCGGTGAGGCGGCGGGCGATCCGCTGGGCGAGGGCGTCGGCTACGCCATGCTCAGTCGCGCGCTGGGGGCGTTTCCCGGCCGCACGGCGGACGCCGCCGCCGCCGCGCAGCGGGCGGTGGACCTGCTGGAGCCGCTGGGCCGGGCGGAGTGGACCGGGCTGGCGTGGCTACGGTTAGGCGTGGAACGCCACCGCGCCGGTCAGCTCCCCGCCGCGCGCGATGCCCTGTTGCACGCGCTGGCGCTGCGCCGGGCCGAGCCCTTCGCCGGGGTGGAGGCAGCGGCGCTCATTTCCCTCGGGGCCGTGTGGTTCGATCTCGGGGACGCGCGGCAGGCGCTGGACGCATACCGGGAAGCCCTGCACCTTGCGCTGCAGGAAGAGCATCAGGCCGCCGTGCTGGGCGCTCTGCTCGGGCTGGCGGATGTCGCCCTCCACGCGGCCGACGCGCCGCCAGAGCGCCGGATGACCACCGCCCTGCAGCTGGCCGCAGCGGCGGAATGGCGCCGCGTCCGGTACGGTCTCGGGCGCGGCGCCATCAGTGGGGTGATCGCCCGCTGGGTAGCGCCGCTCCGCGAATCCCTTGGTGACGAGGCTGTGGACGCAGCGCTGGCGCCAGATGCCGGCCCGGACATGGCGGAGATCGCCGAGCTCGTCGTGCGGCTCCGCGTGCCACCGGGCGCCGCGCCGCTGGCGCCGCCGGTGGTGACCCTGATCGGCGGCTTTGGCAGCTTGCAGTAACCGCCGCGCCAGCACGGCTATCCCGATTCGCCACCCACAATCGATTGCTGCGTTTTGCTGAACCCGGCGATCACCTCATCGCTCACGTTCAGGTGCGCTTTCACCAGCGCCGTAGGCGTGTGCGCCAGCCACTGGGTGAAGGAGATGTCCTGATAGGCCGGGCTGCGGAAGAGCGCGAGGAAGCGCATCGGCGTCTCGCCGGTGTTCTCCACGTAGTGCCCCAGCACCTTCTGCACGTAGCCGACATCGCCCGCCTGAAAGTCGAAGGTGCGCGCGAGGCTGCTGGAGTCGAACACCGTCATGCGGGCCGTGCCCTCGAGGTAGTACTGCCACTCGTCGGCGTTCGGGTGCCAGTGCAGCTCGCGCATGGCGCCGGGGTTCACCTCCACGATCGCGGCGGAGATGGTGGTGATCGGGAACTGGCTCGTGTCCACGGTCACCAGCTTGCCGCCGGGGCAGGCCACCCACTCGCTGTCCGCGATGTGGTAGCTCAGCTGCGGCGCGGGCGCGGCCGGGTTGGCGATTTGCGCGCGCGCGTCCGCCAGCGGCACGGGGGCCGGCCCCCAGAAGATGTACAGGTCCTCCTGCGGGATCGTGGCGAACGCCGATTCCGGCTGCCCGAAGTTCTTCGCCACGACCTCCGGCGGCATGTGGCGCAGGAAATCGCTCAGCAGCAGCGTGCCGTTCTCCGAAAAGCTGCCATCATCGAAGGTCAGCAGAAACTCGCAGCCGTTCGGGTGCGCCTGAATGGAGTGCGGCCAGCCGGCGGGGAAGAACCAGAGGTCGCCCGCATTGACGTCATCGACGAATGCGCCACCGGTGGGCGCCAGCGCCGTGATGCGCGCCGTGCCGGCCAGCATGTAGGCCCACTCGCCCTCCTTGTGCCAGTGCATCTCGCGCACGCCGGTCATCGTCTGGCCGCCGTTGAGGTGCATCTGCACCCCGGAGATTTCGGCAGCGACAGGCAGTTCGAGCTGCGTCACCTCGTTCGTCCACCCGCCCGGCTGCAGCCGGACGTGCGCATCGGCGAAGGAGAAGCGCAGGTTCGGCATCGTGCCGGCGTCGGTGCGCGGCGGGATCAGCAGGTCCGGGTTCTGGCGCTGGCGCAGGACATCGCGCGGGCCCTGCTGCGGACCGCCGAGGTCTCCGGATTGTGGCTCGGGCAGGGCGTTGACCGCTGGAGACGTGGCGTCTGGCATCGTTAAAGTCCTTCACGAAACTGCGATGATCTGGGGCAGATGGTAGCGCGGCGCACAGGCGGCAGGTGTGCGACGATGCCGCCGGATCAGGCAGCAACAGGAGCGGCAACGTGCGCATTCACGACATTCAGGCCATCGGGCTGACCGGGGCAACGCCGGAGGGTGGCTGGAGCAACGAATTGCGGCCGGAGGACAGCGTCCACACCCTCGTCATCGTCCGCACGGACGACGGCGCTACCGGCGTGGGCAGCGTGTTTACGAACGCCGGGCTGGTTCGCGCCGCGCTGGCGATTCTGGAGCCGCTGTACCGGGGCGAGAACGCGCTGGAGCCGGAGCGCGTCAGCGAAAAGCTGCACCAGCACACCTTCTGGCTGGGGCGCGGCGGCAGCATCACCCACGCCATCAGCGGCATCGACATCGCGCTGTGGGACATTCTTGGGCAGGCCACCGGGCAGCCAGTGGGGCGGCTGCTGGGCGGGCGCTACCGGGAGCGCGTCCTCCCCTACGCCTCGCTGCTGATGGACCAGCCGGAGCCGCTGGCGGAGCACCTGCGCCAGATCGCGGCGCGCGGGTTCCGCGCCTTCAAGATCGGCTGGGGGCCGTTCGGGCGGGTCAGCGCCGCGCTGGACGAGCAGATCGTGCGCGCGGCACGGGAAGCGGTGGGGCCGGACGCGAAGCTGATGGTGGACGCCGGCGGCAGCGACGCCTACTGGACGAACGGCCTGAAGTGGGCGCTGCGCACGGCGGACATGCTGGCGGAATACGACGTGGACTGGTTCGAGGAGGCGCTCTCGCCAGACGCGCTCGAAGACTTCGTGACCCTGCGGCGGCAGTCGCCCGTGCCAATCTCCGGCGGCGAGGTGCTGACGCGGCGGCAGGCGTTCACGCCCTTCATCACCGCCGGCGCGTTCGATATCGTGCAGCCGGACGTGACGAAAGTTGGCGGCATCAGCGAAGAGCGGCGCATCGGCTGGCTGGCACAGGAGTTCGGCGTGCGCTTCATCCCGCACGGCTGGAACACCGCCATCGGGCTCGCCGCCGATCTGCACCTCGCCTCCGCCTTCCCCGCCACGGATCTGGTGGAGTACATCGACGGCTCCCCGTACGTGGACGAGATCGTGGCCGAGCCGTGGCAGCTGGATGCCGACGGCATGTTGCCCATCCCCACCGCGCCCGGCCTCGGCGTGCGCCTCAACCCGGACGCGGTGGCGAAGTACGGGGACGCGCCGCTGGCCTGAACGACGCCGGCCCGGGGCACAACGCCCCGGGCCGACGCCACGATCCAGCCGATCACCGCCCGCCGTTAGCAGGTGACGGGGTCGTCCCCATCGCAGTTGTCCGGCGTGTTATCGAAAATGGCCGCGCCATTGGGGATGATCGTGCCGCCCTCCTCGTAGAAGCCGCCGCCGCCCGATGTTGCGTGGTTGCGCGTGACCGTGACGCTGGGCGCCATGGTGACCGTGCCATCGTCCGAGTAGATGCCCCCGCCCCACGTGCCCTCATTTTCCGCGATGAGGGTGTCCGTGATGGTGACGTCGCCATCGGAGTCCATCGCGCCGCCCGTGTTATTGGTCGAGGTGTTCCCGACGATCTCACAGCCGCGGATCACCACGACCGAGTCGTCGTAAATGCGCATGGCGCCACCACCGCCACCGGTGACCGAGTTCCCGCTCACGGCGCAGTTCTCCAGCGTCAGATTCGCGCCGCCACCCCCATCGTCGCTGACGCGGATGCCGCCGCCAGAAGCCGGTGAGACCGTGCTGTTTCCGCCCGTCAGGCGCAGGCCCACGAGCGTGACCGTGGCCAGTGGCCGGATGCGCATGACGCGCGTGCTGCCCGCGGGCCGCAGAATGGAACTGGTCGTGGGATCCGTGCCCGGGCCAGCGCCATACACCGCAACAGTGACCGAGCCGGCCACATCATATTCCGCGTCGTACAGCCCCGGGCAGACGTAGACCGTGCCCCCGGCATCGATGGCGCCGCTCAGGATATCGCCGCACTCGGCGGGCGTCTGCGAGGATGCGCACGTAACCGTGCATGTCTGACAGGTCTCGTTCGCGCAGACCGAGCCGGCTGTGCAGGAACAGGTCCCGCCACAACCGTCGCTGCCACAGGTCCCCGGAGCGCAGACTGGCGTGCAGCCCGTGCACTCGCCGCGCGTCGCTCCCCGCTTCAGATACTTCTTGCGCTGCTTCTTCGGGACCCGGCGCGTCTCGCCTTCAATGCACATGATCGCCTTTTTGCCGCGCAGGTTGTGCTCACCCCGCACGCGCCGCTTTTTCGCGGCCACCGTTGGCGAGCCGTCAGTGACGACCGCCAAGCTCGCCAGCGCGGCGCCCAAACTCAGCGCCCGGGCGACTACCCGCCGGGTTACGAGGCGCCCTGCCCGCCGCGTGTGCTGATACACGGCCGACGTATCCATACTCCGCTTTCCCTCCACGGTATCTGTCCACTCCCGCACGACCGGTGGCGTGCGGCCAGGCGCAAGACAATGGACTCAGGAGGACGAAGCTGACATGATGAAGTCTCTAAGACAGGATAACACGCTTCATGTTCATGTCGAACAATTCCGACCTTGAAAGTCTGATATACGCGCCTAGAATGCCGCCGGGCAGCTGCGCCGCGATGATCGCGCGCCAACACGCCCGATGCGAATGGCCGACAGGAGCAATCATCCATGCGCGTTTCCCAGACCCTCTCCCGCCGCCGGGCAATCATGGCCGCTGGCGCCGGCGCCGCCGCACTCACCTTCGCGATGACGGCAACTGCTCGTGCGCAGGCCGGTACGGCTACCCCGGAGGTGGCGTACCCGGACCTCGGCCCCATCCCCACCGGCGGCGCGACGGCTGACGGCGGGTGGTCCTTCACCGATGATCGGGGCGTGACTGTGCAGGCGGACGCCACGCCATCGAAGGTGGTGGCGTACATCGGCATCGCCGGCGCGCTGCACGACTTCGGCTACGAGGTGGCCGGCTTCTTCAGCGGCGAATCGCGCGAGCAGGTGGACCCACGCGTGATCGCCCCCAATCTGCCCTTTGACACTCTGAAGGACTTTGGGTACGCCGACACGCTCGATGTCGAGGCGCTGGTGGATTTCGGCGCTGACCTGCTGGTGGGCGCGAACTACGACGTGACCGGCGCGCAGGTGATCTGGCCGATTCCGGACGACGTGATGGCGCAAGTGGAAGGCTTCGCCGGGGTGGTGGCCATCGCCTTCGGCAACGGCACGGACACCGGCCGCCTCATCCAGACCAACGAAAACCTCGCCGCCGCGCTCGGCGCCGATGTGACCTCGGACGAGGTGGCGGCCAGCAAGGCGGCGTTCGACGAGGGCGCCGCGAAGCTGCGCGCAGCGACGGCGGCGCAGCCGGGCCTGCGCGCGCTGTTCATGACCGGCGCCCCAGATGGCTACTACGTGGGGCAGGATCTGGCGGACCTCAACTTCTACGCCCAGAACGGGTTGGAGACGTACCGCGCGGAGACATGGGACCTGCAATCGTGGGAATCCATCGGCGACGTGGACGCCGACGTCATCTTCGTCGACAACCGGGCCAAGGGCTGGTTGCAGCCGGACCAACTTGCCGAGCAGGTCCCGACGTGGCCGCTGCTGCCGGCGGTGCAGGCCGGGCAGGTCTACCCGTGGCAGAACGAGTACGTGCCCAGCTACACGGGCTTCACGCCGGTGATGGACGGCGTGGCGACAGCGGTAGCCGGGGCGAATCTGCTGGACTGAGCGCGAACCTCTACGGGTAAGGCTGCCAAGGCTGCCAACGTGTGCGGGTGAGGTGGGTTGGCAGCCTTACCAGCATTGCAGGGCGGCGGCGCGGCGTGAGCGCCGCCTCGTTTGGCCTGCGCGCCATGTCCGACGCCGTACATGCGCTGACGAGGTATGTCTCGCGACGATTGCATCATCCCGAACGCGGAGAATCACCCTCACGGCCCCTCACTTAACCACTGCCCGTGCAGCGCGAGATCCTGGCGGAGATCGAGGGCTACCAGAAGGTCATCGACGGCGCCCGAGCGGTGGTCGAGAACTGCCGGTCGACGCTGCCGACCGACGTATCTTGGCCCGTCGTCCAACTTGGTGAGGTCATTTGCGAGAAGCCCAAGAACGGGTACTCGGGAGAGCCAGTTGATCACCCAACCGACATCAGAGTTTTAACTCTTACAGCCACCACTTCTGGCAAGCTCAATAGCTCCAAATACAAGTTTCTGGACGAAGACATCGCGCTGGATGCGCAATCACGCTGCCGAAAAGGTGACATCTACCTGCAACGCGGCAACACAGCAGGGCTTGTTGGCACGGCGGCGCTGTTCGATATCTACGACTCAAACTACATCTATCCCGATCTGATGATTCGCGTCCGAGCGGAAGAAACCAAAATCCTTTCCAGGTACCTCCTTGCCGTGCTTCAGAGTCCACCCGTTCGAGCCTCTTTGACCAGCAACGCCGTAGGGTCGGCAGGAAGCATGCCCAAGATCAATCAGGGCATCGTTGAGCGGGTTCCAGTTCCTTTGCCTCCGCTTGAAGAACAAGAGCAGATCGTCGCCGAGCTGGAGGCGGAGCGGGCGTTGGTGGACGACAACCGCGACCTGATCGCGCGGTTCGAGGGGAAGATTCGGGCGACGCTGAATCGAATCTGGATAAGTGGGTCTGTCTGACACAGTGGTCAAGATGCGCTTAGCATCCGGCTCAATCGTGGAGAAACCTGAGAAACTGCCTCTTGGCCACGCCCCCATTGACGCATTCTCTTGAACATCCCGCGACTCTCCCAGTAGTCAAGAATGGCTTCGGCCATAACCGCCGGGGAGCCCGGTGGGTACTGCATCTGCGCAATAGAGGTTTCGTTACCCGCTCCGGCGCCAAAGTTAACTATGTCCGGTAGCAACTGCGTTTGGACTTCCAAGAAGTCACTGCGAGTGGTTCGGAAATACGTGAGGATTGCTTCGGCCTTGACTGTGACTGACTGCGGCCCTCCCAAAGTGCGGAAAATCGAAACGTATCCATCTTCGGCGAGGATCTGGGAGCTATCGCGCACTTGAATGCGATCAAGTTGCAGCGACTCTGCGGCTGTGACGAGATCCTGAAACCGAATGCAATTGCTGTCCCCCTCTAGTGCCATGCGACAGAGAAGGTTGAGTACGTGGTTGTCTATATTGCTGCTTCCGCCGAGATGATAGAGTGCTGGACCGGAATATGCCGGAGCTTCGCCTAAAGGCGGCCGATTGTCCTCTCCAAGAATTGAAGCAATGATCTTGCTCAACTGTGGTTGGTAATCATGGATATCTCTGATTTTGACATAGACGGTGGACGCCAATGCCGGGGGAACCGCGCACTCGTCAATGATCACAGGGATGAGTTTGACTTGCTTCGCGACTTGACGCCCCTTGGCATAGTTGAGCTCTTCTTGAACCCAAGGCTTGTTGACACTCCACTCAGAAACCACAACGATCACCGTATCCGCCTTTGAAAGACCCTTCTCAAAGATCTTTTCGACGAGGCTATCGCCCGGCCCGATTTCCCACTCGCCGACCCAAGCAGCTATACCCATTCTGCGGAGTGCTTTTCCAAAGCCATCGACAAAGCGATCAAAATCCTCGCTGGCGTAACTAACAAACACCTTCGGGCAGGTACTCATACCTATCGCTCCTCTACTGCTACAGATTCTGCCTGACCTACAGTCTGTCGCCTAGGGACGGATTCAACTGACCTGCGATTCAGAGATTCGATGGGTCACATCAACCTGCGATCGGATACCGGCAGAAAGACAGAGATTAGCACACATGTACTGTTTGCAGATGATGCATCCTCGTACAGCTGTGCAGGGTCGATATCACAATTACGGACTATCTAACTCTTCCTGCCAACCTCGGATTGCCTGAGGTCCCGCATTGAAGTCAAATTGCCTAAAGAGTTCAGCCAAGCCTTCCGCTGCAAGTTCTCGCGGTCGCCCGACGAGCTCATCTCGAGCGACTGTGTTGGCACCTGGTCGTGGCCAAGAGAAGCTTGGAGCCGAGAAGCGATAATTCCGCAAGGGAGTCTTTCTAGGATTGTCTTGTCTTAATACCCTGCCTTGAATGTTGCCAAGCTTGATACTGACATTCATTGCTGAATCGCCAGCTTCAGTCAACGAAAATCTAGCCGCAAACTCATAGAAAGCAGTAACCTGGCGAATTGTATCCCAAAGTGGCAACCAGTTTTGAACTTCGTCTCCACTGAAGTCCGACGGAGCGCGTTCATACCAGTCACGCCACATTCCTAAGAGAGTAACGAACTGCCCGCTCCTATAGAGTCGCCACAGACTTGGCCCAAACTGCCAGCCTACGTCTTCACCCACCCAGTCGTTACCAGTGCGCTTGAACTCCGCATCACTACCAATAATAGGAAATGGCCATCCGTTCAGAGTCACTACTGACTGTTCCACTATCGGAAGCAGGAGGGCCTGGTCATTAACTCTGTCCTCCCTGAAATGATCGGGCCGAATGATCACTTGCCAGTAGCACCGCGAGCGGATTAGGCTAGCCCTTTCATTCTCCATATTTAGATTCCTAGATCAGAGAGTTGATCTCTAAATTTTGCACTACTGCTAACTGCTGGAGGAAGAACGCCAAGTCCAACGCCCGCAGCTTGCGACTGTTCCACGTAGCGGCGTAGACGCTTTGTTAGGGCGAGGTCAAGTAGGTCACGCATCTCTTGAGATGTCCGAATCTCTATCGTCTCCGGCTTTCGACGCCCTCGAACATACAAAGCCCCTTCACGTAATATCATATCGTGACTACTGGACGATTGCCTATTGGCGCGACAGAATACAGGGCTCTCGTCAAACTCGCGAACAAGAATAACCACAAAGAACCTGCCATTGTAGGCTTGATGTTCAAGGTCAAAATCCACACTTGGATCGGCAAGCGGGGCGAGCTTGTCAGCGAGTGCGTCTCTCGTCCAACTCTCAATCGCCTTAAGATCGAACCCAATTGGATCGAGAGTACCGTTTGCATCTCCCACGCCTACAATGACGTATCCTCCGTCTTGTCGGTTCGTCATAGCCAAGACGGCACGCGCAATCTTGCCTACTAGTTGTTTGTCATTGATTGAACCCGGACCTTTATATTCAATGTGTCTACGCTCTAAGCCGGATTCAATCTCAAGAACGAACTCTTCCTCGGTCACTTCCCTCTAGTCCCTCCAAGGTTTAGAAGCATCAATTCACATATGGCAACAATCCTACCAGCCGGTTGAGCCTTCAAGAGAATCGTCGCACTGCCGACTGCAAGCGGCGCGTTTATTGCTTACCCCCTTTCGAAATACTCCACCGCCGTTACCCCGGCGTGCTTGGTCGCCTTGAGCTGGCCGGAGTGGGGGCCGCGGTAGGCGCCGGAGGTGGGCGCCACGTCGCTGTAGTCGCGGCCGGTGGCGACGGTCAGGTAGGAGGCGCCGGGGATGCGGTCGTGGGTGGGGTCGAGAGGGAGCGCGAGGTAGCGGGCACGGTGCTCCGGGTCGGGGAGGAGGACTTCCACCCACGCGTGGGTGCCGCCCTCGCCGAGGAGGTGGCCGGAGACGTAGCGCGCCGGGATGCCGCGCAGCCGGCAGAGGCAGAGCATGATGTGCGCGTAGTCCTGACACACCCCGGCCGCGCGGGCGAACGCCTCGCTGGCGTTCGTGCTCACGTCCGTGGCGCCCTCGCGGTAGGTCATGTGCGCGTAGACGAAGGCGCAGATGCGCTCCGCCAGCGCGCGGTCGTCGTCCGCCGGGCCGAGCGCGGCGGCGGCCTCGCGCAGCGCCGCGTC
>JASGGF010000113.1:0-13037 GCA_047605145.1 Thermomicrobiales bacterium
CTCGGAATGTGTGGGCGATGCGAAATGGTTCATCGACAAGGCCGTCGGTTACGCCAAGGACCGTCATGTGTTCGGGCGGGCCATCGGCCAGAATCAGGGGGTCCAGTTCCCCCTCGCGCAGGCGCACATGCACGTGGCCGCCGCCGACCTGATGCGCTATCGCGCCGCCGCGCTCTTCGACGCCGGGCAGCCCTGCGGCCCGGAGGCGACGATGGCGAAGCAGCTCGCCGCCGAGGCCTCGTGGGAAGCGGGCAACGCCGCCTTGCAAACCTTCGGCGGCTACGGCTTCGCGGTGGAGCACGACATCGAGCGCAAGTTGCGCGAAACGCGCCTGTACCAGATCGCCCCCATCTCCACGAACCTCGTGCTGGCGTACCTCGCGGAGAAGGTGCTGGGGCTGCCTCGCGGGTTCTAGCCAGCCGCTACGACGCCTACGACTCACCCTCCGCTACGGGCGAAATCAGCCGGTGCCGGTGCAAGATCGCGGTGATCGTGCTGGGCGCCGGCGCGTCTGCCACGCCCTGATCCAGCAGAAGCTGGCGCAGCTTGCGGCCGCCCAGCCCCGGGTGCTCCTGCCGCAGCGCCACCACCCGCGCTTCCATCTCCGGCGGCGTCTGCGCCGGCGAGGTGTGCGGGCGGCGCGACCGATCCCGCAGGTCGTCGCCCGGCTCGTTGGCGCGCGCCAGCCACACATACCCGGTCTTGCGGCTGATGCCATACGCCCGGCAGAGCGCCGCCATGGTGTACCGTCCCTCCCGCGCCTGCGCCACAAACCCGCGCCGGTACGCCTCGATCGGGGGTCTGGCTCGAACATGGCCCGCTCCTCCTTCGTCCGGGAAAGGATGCCCCAGCGCGGGCCCGGCTGTCTTGCCCCCGCGGCCCGCCGGCGGGCGGGAGGCGCCGGTTCGCCCCAGACCCGGCGGCCCGCCATGGGCGCCACAGCACAGAGCGGGGCATCGCGCGTCTCCGATACACTAGCCCCATTGCACCGCGACGCTTCTGCACAGGGAGAGCACAGTGAACTACGACTACATCATCGTCGGGGCGGGGTCTTCGGGGGCGACGCTGGCCGGGCGGCTGACGGAGGACCCGGAAACGACGGTGCTGCTGCTGGAGGCCGGCCCGAACTACACCACCGCCGAAGCCCCCGCCGAGATGCGCTCCCCCAATCCCTTCGGCATCATTCTCGACCCGGAGGCCTCCCGCTACCGCTTTGATGGCCTGATGGCGAAGCGCTCCGCCACGCAAGAGCCGCGCATGTACTGGCGCGGCAAGGGCGTGGGCGGCAGCTCCAGCATCAACGGCCAGATCGCCATCCGCCCCATCCCGGAGGATTTTGCGTGGTGGGTGGAGGAAGGCGCCGAGGGCTGGAGTTGGGACGATGTGCTGCCCGCCTTCAATAAACTGGAGACCGACGCCAACTACCCGGACGCGCCCTACCACGGCGACAGCGGCCCGGTGCCGGTTTACCGCGCGCCCGTCGAGAAGCAGGGCAACGTCGACCGCGCCCTGCGCGCCGCCGCGCTGGAGCTCGGCTACCCGGAGGACCCAGACCACAACGCCCCCGAGGGCGATGGCGTGGCGACCTACGCCATCAACAGCCGCGATGGCCAGCGCATCTCCATCAACGACGCCTACCTCGAGCCGGCGCGCAGCCGCCCGAACCTGAGCATCGTCGGCAACGTGGTGGTGGATCGGGTGCTCTTCGATGGCGTAAAAGCGACCGGCCTGCGCGCCATCACCATCGATGGCGTGAAGGAATACACCGGCAAGACCATCATCCTCGCGGCAGGCGCCATCCACTCCCCCGCCATCCTCGTGCGCTCCGGCATCGGCCCGGCGGCGGATCTGGAACGCCTCGGCATCGCGCCGGTCGCCGATCTGCCGGTGGGCGAGAATCTGGTGGAACACTCGGCAGTCTGGATCGGGCTGGATCTGACCCCGGACGCGTCGGCGACCTCGCTCGATCAGCGCCACACCAACTGCTGCGTGCGCTATTCCTCCGGGCTGGAGGGCGCGGGCCGCAACGACATGATCATGATCTCCATGAACGTGGCGGGGCTGGGCGAAGAGGGGCTGTCGCACGGCCTCGTCAGCGTCTGCGCGTTCCAGACGTGGTCGCGCGGGCGCCTGACCGTCACCAGCACCGACCCGCTGGTTGACCCGGATGTGGACCTCGCCATGCTCTCCGACGAGCGCGATCTGGTGCGGATGCGCGATGGCATGCGCCGCCTGCAGCGCGTCATCGACCACCCCGCCATGCAGGCGATCATTCAGGGCACCTACTCATGGACCTACGGCGAGCCGCTGACGGCCGCCGCCACCGACGCCGAGCTGGACGCGTGGATCCTCGCCAACTGTCAGGACTGCCAGCACCCGGTCGGCACCTGCCGCATGGGCGCGCCGGATGACCCGCGCTCGGTGGTGGACCCGGCGTGCCGCGTCCTCGGCGTGGAGAACCTGCGCGTGATCGACGGCTCGATCATGCCGGAGAACCCGCGCGCCAACACGCACCTGACCTGCGTGATGATCGGGGAACTGATGGCGGACCGCCTGAAGGCGGAAGCGGCCGCGCCGGTGGCGTAGGGCGCCGGTCAGCCGGCGCTGGCCTCGCGGTGCGCCTGCAACACGGCCTGCCAGTCGCGGCGCGCCGGAACGACGGCGAAATCGCGGATCAGCAGTTCGGCGACATCGTCCAGCCCAATGTGGCCGGTCGGGAAATGCACCTTGCCGAGGTGTGTTTTCTGCCCGGCGCGTGGGCTGCCCTGCGGCTGCGCCATGACAACGGCCTCCGCGCCGGGAACGTGCAGATGCGGGGTAGTGACGGTGCTGGATCCGTCGGGATGCCAGTGATAAGCCGCCAATTCACGATTCGCCATGTCGAGAATACGATAGAGATATCCCGTGGTTCGCGCCTCAAAGCGGCGACGCCCTTCCACGACCGGAAGCGGAATCACCCTGTAGTCCTGGAATACGGGAAACCCAATCTCGCCAACTCCACCATGTGTGAGCAAACGCAAGATGTTTGGTTCCCGTCGCCCTGCAGCAAAGATGGTGACCGCGTGCTCGCGTTCCAGCCCATGCCCGCTTCCGAACACCGTGCATGGAGCCAGACAGGAGAACACCGCGCGCAGAGGATCAGCGAAGGCGTCTACCGCCCCCTCAATCGTCCTGGCGGCCAAAGGGAATTAGCATGATAAGCCCCAGTACATCACGACCAGCAGGTGAGTCGTCGTCCTCGACGATCTCACCGGCATCGTAGCGGCGAAGGAACTCCTCGCCCGAAAGGCCGGTAACCCGGCGCGCTTCGAAATCAAATAGCCGACGGCCCTCTGCGGCGGGCAGAATGGAAGGCAATCGGTCAGTATCCTCTTGACGTTGGGTAACCATCTCGGCTCCTTAGCATTGAGGCTTGCCAAAAGGAATCAGCATGATCAGATACATGACTTCGCGCCCTTCGGATGTCTCATCATCTTCAATGACCTCGCCCGCATCGTAGCGGCGAAGGAACTCCGGGCCAGACAGCCCGGTCACGCGGCGCGCGCTTCGCGGTCGAAGAAGGCGCGGCCTTGCTCCGGGGGCATGACGGATGCGTTGGTGGAAACGCCGTGGTCGAGCATTCGGGCCATGGGAACATCCTTGACGCTGAGTGGCAATGCGACCACCAGCATACTGCGCAGAAAACAACAGCAGCGAAAGGCATCACGCATGGACCAGATCGACGCGTTCCGGCAGCAACTGGCGCAGACCCTGCGCGCGGGTAACGCGCACATGAGGTTCGAGGACGCCGTGGCGGAGTTTCCGGCAGCGCACATCAACACGCGGCCCCCGCACGTGGAGTACAGCTTCTGGGGCCTGCTGGAGCACCTGCGGCTGACGCAGGATGACATCCTGCGCTACCTCACCGACCCCGGCTACGAAGAAATGGCGTGGCCGCGCGAGTACTGGCCCGATCCCGCCGCCGAGGCCACCCCGGCGGAGTGGGACGCCTCCGTCGCGGGCTTCCTGCGCGATCGCGAGACGCTGGCGGCGATGGTGGAGCAGCAGGATCTGCTGACGCCCGTGCCCAGCCACCCGGAGCACACCCTGCTGCGCGAGGTGCTGATCATCATCGATCACAACGCCTACCACATCGGCGAGCTGGCCGCCCTGCGGCAGGTGGCGGGCGCGTGGGGGCCATCGCACGACGAATAGCGACAAGCGCCGCCTGCCCCGGCGGCCAGGCGCTATGCACCCTCGCCCGATCTATCCCCCGGAGTGAACATTTTCCGCGTGGCCCGCTACTTTCTCCATAGCGGGCCACGCGGCCCGCCGGGCGCGGGGGACACGCGGTGCAACAGCCGTTTGCCGGGGACGAGGCCACAGTGATTGTCAGGATGGCGGCGGGTGACCGCGCCGCACTGGCGGAACTGTACGCGCGCCATGAACGCGCGCTCCTCGCCTACCTGCGGCTGCTGACTGGCGATGCCGGCCTTGCCGAAGAACTGCTTCAGGACACGTTGCTCGCCGCCTGGACCGGCGCGCACGCGTTTGCGGGGCGGGCCAGCGTTCAGGGCTGGCTCTTCGGCATTGCCCGTCGCCGCGCGCACGACACGCTGCGCCGCCGCCACCTGCGGCTGGTCGATAGCACCGCGCTGGAAACGGCGTCCTCCAGCGAACCGAACCCGGAAGACCTGCTGCTGGCGGAGGCGGACCGCGCCGAAGTGACCGCCGCCATCGCCCGCCTCGGCGCCATCCATCAGGAGATCCTCGTCCTCACCTTCATTCACGAACTCTCGTATCTGGACCTCGCCGAGGTGCTGGGCATTCCGCTGGGCACCGTCAAGAGCCGGCTCAACCACGCCAAACGCGCCCTGCGGGAACAGTTGCGGCCGGAGGGCATTCGCCGATGACCGCCACGCTGCCACCCATGGAGCACGTCGCCGATTTGCTGCCGGCGTTCGTCAACCGCACGCTGACGCAACCCGAGCGCGCGCAGGTGATGGGGCACCTCACCCGATGCCCGGCCTGCGCCGCCGAGCTGCGCGCGTGGCAGGCGATCCAGCAGGCTACTCGCGATCTGCCCTTCACCCGACCCGGCGCCCCTTTACCCGATACCGTGCTCGACCAAATCTGGGCGCGCATCGACCACGCCACGCCCCCTCCGCTCCACGCATCCACCACCCCGCCGCCGAACCGGCGGCCATCTGAGGAGGACCCCATGACTGCGATGACCATGCCGCTTGTCCCTGCTGCTCCGCTCGCGCCGGAGATGCCGGCGCCCCGGCTGCGTCTCTCCCGGCGGGCGCTGCTGGCGCTGGCGGGAGCCGCTACGGTGCTGCTGCCCCTGAGCGGCGCGCCGCAACGGTTGGCGGAGCGACTCCCCGGCCTGAACGGCGTGCTGCCGTGGCAGGATGCGCTGCCGCCGGACTTCCCCACGTTTCGGGGAGACTGGCAGCACACCGGCGTGTCGGCAGGCGCCGGGCCGGCGAAGAAGCCCGAGATCCTGTGGCAGATGGCGAGCGCCGGCGAAATGCGGGTCCAGCCAGTTATGGTGGATGGCGTGGTGTACGCCAGCAGCCGGGATGGCAAGGTCTACGCGGTGGATTACGCCACGGGCGCCCAACGCTGGGCGACCGAGATCGGCGGCGCCCCGGAAGCGCAGATGACCGTCGCGGCGGGGCTGGTCTTCGCCGGAGACAACAACCCCTACTCGTCCTACGGCAATCTGGCCATTCTGAACGCCACGGATGGGGCCGAGGTTTGGCGCCTCGCGGATGCGCAAACCAGCGCGCCGCTGGTCATCGACGGCACGCTGTACACCGGCACGGGCGATGGCCTGCTCCACGCCTACGACGCAGCGACCGGCGACGAACGGTGGCAAACCAGCAGCGCCCTGATGTCGCGGGGGTTCTCGTACGCCGATGGCGTGCTGTATTACGGCGGGCAGGACAACGCCGTGTACGCGCTCCGCGCGGATGACGGAACGCAGCTCTGGCGCTTTCAGGCGGAGAACGGCCAGCTCGGCACGACGGTGGTGGGCGACGGCCTGATCTACGAGATTGCCTTCGACGGCACGGCGGATCAGGTCTATGCGCTCGATGCGGTCACTGGCGAAGAGCGCTGGCGCTTTGCGATCAACGCACGCGTGCAGCCCCCTGCGCTTCGCGACGGCGTGCTGTATCTCCCCGGCGGCGATGGCAGCATCTACGCGCTCGACGCCGCCAAGGGCACCGTGCGCTGGCGCTTCGACTTCGGGAACCCGACGGTCTACGGCGGGACGCTGGCCGGCGATCTCCTGTACGTCACGGGTGGCGGCCCCACGCTGTACGCCGTGAACATCGCGGACGGCACGGAGCGGTGGCACCTCGATCTGGACGGCGTCCTAGGCGCGCCACCGATGGTCACCGGCGGCTCCATCTACGTCACTACCACCACCGGCAATCTGTACGCGCTGGGCGAACGCGCCAGCGACGCCCCAACGGTGCTGCCGGCCCCACAAGCCAACGCGGACACTGGCGCCGCCGCGCAGTTCCTGTGGAGCGTCCGAAACGGGACGGAACCGATCAGTGATCCCCACGGCATGGCGATCGCGCCCAATGGCGACATCTGGCTGGCGGAAGGCGGCAAGAATCGCTTCCTGATCTTCACGCCAGACGGGACGCTCCGGGAAGCCTGGGGCACGGCGGGGCCGGGCGACGGCGAGTTCAATTTCACGTGGAAGAACGGCGGCGGTGGCTACGGCGGCATCGCCTTCGGTCAGGACGGCTCCATCTTCGTCGCCGATCCAGGCAACGCGCGCGTTCAGAAGTTCGACCGCAACCGGCAGTTCGTGACCGCGTGGAGCGGCTCGGGAGCGGCGGATGGCGCGTTCGAGGCCCCGGTGCACGTCGCAACCGACGCAGCGGGCAACGTCTACGTCAGCGACGGCGGGGGCATCCAGAAGTTCTCGAGCGACGGCGCGTTTCTGGCGCGCGTTGGTGGCCCGGGCGAGGGCAATGACCAGTACACCTGTAGCGCCGTGCTCAGCGCCGACTCGGCCGGAAACGTGCTCGTTCCGGACTGCCAGCACCAGCGGGTCTTGCAGTTCGGCCCGGATGGCGGGCTGCTCATGACGCTGGGAGCAGACAGTACGGGGCCGGGCGCCCTCACCTTCCCTACCAGCACCGCCACGGATGCCGCCGGCAACATCTACGTCACCGACCAGAAGCAGAGCCGGGTGAGCGTCTATGACGCCAACGGCGCGTTTCTCACCAGCTGGGGCGCCTTCGGCTCGAACGATGGGCAGTTCATCGAACCCGCGTCGCTCGTGCTGGATGGCGCGGGTCATGTGTACGTGGCGGACTTCCGGCTGGGCAACCTCCAGAAGTTCCAGCTCCTGCCGCCGCTGTGGCCGCTGGCAGGCACGCCCGTGCCGTAGCGTGCCGGAGTCCCCTGCTCCGCCGGGAGCCAGCGATCTCCGCCGCCAGACCTATCTGGCGGAAACAGAGGCGCAATGGCGGCAGAGGCCCACGGCGGAGCAGGTCCGGCTACAGCGGCCGGGCTGGGCGGACGCCACGCCCGTGGAGCACGCCATCACGACGGACGGGGCCGGGCGATCCGCTGATGGCCGGCAAGCAGTCCAGCTGGGAGAGTAACGGCCAGATCATCCGCCGCATCCTGATTCCGTAGCGAGGCAGGAGCCCAAAAGCCGCTGGGGATCGGCGCATCCGAAGCCGAACGAGGATCGTCTCAGGCTCGCAATATCTTCTCCATCGCCCGCCCCTTGGCCAACTCGTCGACGAGCTTGTCCAGATATCGGATCTCGCGCATCGTGGGTTCTTCGATGTCTTCCACCCGTACGCCGCATACGGAACCGGTAATGAGCGCACGCGACGGATTCAGGCGCGGGGCGTCAGCGAGGAAGGTTTCGAAGCTCGTCTGGTTCGCCAGTTGCGCATCGAGTCCGGCCTGATCGTATCCCGTCAACCACCGGATGACCTCATCAACCTCTGCCTTGGTGCGCCCCTTCTTCTCCGCCTTCGTGACGTATGCGGGATAGACGCTTGCGAAGCTCATTCGATAGATTCGATGCGTTGCCACGGCGCTTCGCCTTCCGGTGTCCTCGTCGAGAGAGCACGTCAGCCTGCCACTCGACGGAGACCTCAAACCCCTGTCCCGCGATAGTACGTACACCCACGGGCGCCGTCAACGCTGATCTCGTCCCCTCGACGCCCGCACGGCTGACCCGCAGAAGCGCCAAAGGGGCGTCCGTGTCCATCAGTGCAGCCACGAACGCGGCGTTACCCCTCACGCAACACTGGCACACTCAAGCACACCGTCTAGAATCGCGCGGTGACGTGTGGCGTGTTCCGCGTGGATGGAGAGCAGGATCGTGGGCAATATCCTCGGCAGTCTGCCGGTTGGCGAGAAGATCGGGTTGGCGTTTTCCGGCGGGCTGGACACCAGCGCCGCCCTGCACTGGATGCGCGGCAAGGGCGCCATCCCCTACGCCTACACCGCCAACCTCGGCCAGCCCGATGAGACCGACTACGAGGATATCCCCCGCCGCGCCCTGTCCTACGGCGCCGAGCAGGCGCGGCTGGTCGATTGCCGCGCCCAGATGGTGGCGGAGGGGCTGAGCGCGCTGCAGTGCAGCGCCTTCCACATCACCACCGGCGGCGTCCCCTACTTCAACACCACCCCCATCGGGCGGGCGGTGACCGGCACCATGCTGGTGGCGGCAATGAAGGACGACGGCGTCAGCATCTGGGGCGATGGCAGTACCTTCAAGGGCAACGACATCGAGCGCTTTTACCGCTACGGCCTGCTGGTCAACCCGGAACTGCGCATCTACAAGCCGTGGCTCGATCAGGACTTCATCGACGAGCTGGGCGGCCGCGCCGAGATGTCCGCCTTCATGACGAAGGCCGGCTTCGCCTACAAGATGTCCGCTGAGAAGGCGTATTCCACCGACAGCAACATCCTCGGGGCCACGCACGAGGCCAAGGATCTGGAGCGGCTGGACAGCAACATCACCATCGTCGACCCGATCATGGGTGTCCCCTTCTGGCGTGAAGATACGGCAATCCCGTATGAGGAAGTCACCCTCACGTTCGAGGAAGGGTGGCCAGTAGCGATCAATGGCCAGCGCTTCGACGATCAGGTGGCGCTGATGACGGAGGCGAACACCATCGGCGGGCGGCACGGCCTCGGCATGAGCGACCAGATCGAAAACCGCATCATCGAATCGAAGAGCCGTGGCATCTACGAGGCGCCGGGGATGGCGCTGCTGTTCATCGGCTACGACCGGCTGGTGACCGGCATCCACAATGAAGACACCATCGACCAGTACCGCGATTTCGGGCGGAAGCTGGGCCGTCTCCTCTATCAGGGTCGCTGGTTCGACCCGCAGGCGATGCTGCTGCGCGAATCGCTGCAGCGCTGGGTGGCGCCGCTGGTGACCGGCAGCGTGACCATCGGGCTGCGGCGCGGCAACGACTACAGCATCCTGAACACCGAGTCCCCGAACCTCACCTACCACCCGGAGCGCCTGACCATGGAGAAGGGCGAGGGCACATTCACGGCGCAGGATCGCATCGGTCAGCTCACCATGCGCAACAACGACATCGAGGACACGCGCGAGAAGCTGGGCACATACATGGCGAGCGGGCTGATCTCCTTCGGGCGGGGCAGCGCCATCCCGCAGTTCCAGCCGCCGGCGGAAGACCCGGCGCTGGGCGAGTAGCGTCGCGATCGCTACTCGCCGCCACGCGGCGTCTTGAGCTTGTCGAGAACGGTGGCCGTGAATCGCAGCCGGGACGCGCGCAACGCAGAGAGGCCCTCACCCCCAGCCCCTCTCCCGATGCGCGGGAGAGGGGAGCCGATTCGTGACGGCGGAGCGGGTTTTCGTCGTCACCACGCCAAACGTGGTGCGATCCTCCGGGACAGAAGCCCCTCTCCCGCGCATCGGGAGAGGGGTTGGGGTGAGGGCTTCTCCGGGGCAATTGGGCCTCGCAAGGGCTACTTCGCACCAAGTGTGAGAGACCTCGTCATTCCGTCGTGTCTCGAGAAGGTGACACCACACCCATGACCGCTTCCCCCGCCCGGCCCCGCGCTCGCGAGTTCGGCGTCACCCTTGGTGAGCTGCCGCCCGGCCCGCTGAACGCCATCACCGATGTGGCCGGGGTGCTGGTGGGGCAGACCACCGTCTGGTGGGGCGATGGCCCGCTGCGCCCGGGCCACGGCCCGGCCCGCACCGGCGTGACCGTGGTGCTGCCGCACGGGGGCAACCTGTTCCGGGAGAAAGTCCCGGCCGCGTTCCACGTCATCAACGGCTTTGGCAAGAGCATCGGCGGCGACCAGATCACCGAGCTGGGCACGCTGGAAACACCGATTGCGCTCACCTCCACGCTGTCTGCCGGGCGGGTGGCGGACGCGCTGATCAGCCACGCCATCGGCGAGAACCCCGATATCGGCATCGCCACCTCGACCGTGAACCCGGTCGTGGGCGAGTGCAACGACGGCTTCCTGAACGACATTCAGGGGCGGCACATCACGGAGGGGGATGTCTTCGCCGCAATTGACGACGCCTCCTCCGGGCCGGTCACCGAGGGCGCGGTGGGAGCCGGAACGGGGATGCGCTCGTACGGTTTCAAGGCGGGCATCGGCACGGCCTCCCGCCTCACACCGCCGGAGTTGGGCGGCTGGACGGTCGGCGTGCTGGTGCTGGCGAATTTTGGCGCACGCGGCCAGCTGGTGATCGACGGCGTTCAGGTGGGCCGCGCGCTGGCGGCTGACGATGCCCGTGCCGAACCGGAGCAGGGCTCCATCATCACCGTCGTCGCCACCGATGCTCCACTGCTGGACCGTGGGCTGCGCCGCTTGGCGCGCCGCGTGGCGCTGGGGCTGGCCCGCACCGGCTCGACCGGCGGCCACGGCAGCGGCGAGGTGGCCATCGCCTTCTCCACCGCGCCCGGCCTGCGCGTGCCGCACGAGCCTGCGACGCCGCTGCTGCACCGCGAGATCCTCGCCGATGACGACCGGGGGGATCACCCCGGCCAGATCGACGCGCTCTTTCAGGCCGTGGTAGAGGCCACGGAAGAAGCGGTGCTGAACAGCCTGTTCCGCGCAGAAACAGTCACTGGCCGCGACGGCCACACCGCCCACGCGCTGCCGTTGGATCGCGTGCGGGCGCTGCTCGGGTAAGGCCCCTCCGGATGCGAACGCCCGCCCCTACGCCCCGCGCTCCGCAACCCGCGCGTTCGCCCAGACGCCAAGCAGCGCGGCCACGCCGAGGCCGGCGAAGAGCGCCACGAAGGGGCCGGCGGCGCCCGGCTGCGGGTGCTGCACGAAGAGGAGCGCCAGCACAGTGGAGCCGGCCACGCTGCCAAGGTACCGGGAGGTGGAGAAGATCCCGGCGGCGGCGCCCGTCTGCGCGTGGGGCACGGATTCGACGGCGGCGGTCTGCACCGGCGCCCCGGCGATGCCGAGCCCGAGCCCCATGATCCCCAGCGCGATCACGATGGGCGTCAGGTCCGGCTGGCGCACCGCCGCCGCCAGCGCGAGGATGCCGACCAGCAGCACCACCGCCCCGGCCACCGCCGGCAGCCAGCGGCCGCGCTGGTCGGTCCAGCGGCCACCAATGGGCCCCCACAGCGCCGCGAAGGCGGAGAGCGCGGCCAGCACCAGCCCGGCGGTCTCCACGCCGTAGCCGCGCACATCCGCCAGATAGAGCGGCAGCGCCAGCAGCGTGGTGTACATCACGAGGTTGCTGAGGCCGATAGAGGCGCAGGCCGCCGCGAAGTGCGGCCGCGCGAAGAGGCGCACATCCACCACCGGCGCCGGCGCGCGCAGCTCCCAGCGCACGAACGCCACGCCCAGCAGCGCCCCCACCACGCCCGCCGCCGCCGCCAGCGCCGGCTGCCCGGCGCGGGTGAGCGTCGGAATGAGGATCACCGCCCCGAGCGACGCCGCGAAGAGCGCCGACCCGAGGATATCGAAGGGCGGGCGCTCGCGGCTGGCGCGCTGTGAATGCGGCAAGCTGCGCCAGCCGAGCAGTAGCGCCGCGCCCACCACCGGCACGTTCATCCAGAAGATCGAGGGCCAGCCGAACAGGCTGACCAGCAGGCCACCCAGCGGCGGCCCGGCCCCGGCAGCAAGGCCGGTGGCCAGCCCGATCACGCCAAACGCGCTGCCCCGCCGCGACTCCGGCACGGCCTCGCGGATCATGGCCGCGCCGTTGGGAAAGGTGAGCGCGCCAGCCAGCGCCTGCATGGTGCGGAACAGAAGCAGGAAGGGCAAACTGGGCGCGAAGGCGCACCCCGCCGAGGCCACCGCGAACCAGAGCAATCCACCAAGGTAGACGCGCCGCCGCCCGTAGAGATCGCCCAGCCGCCCGCCGATGGGCTGCCCCACCGCCATCGCCACGAGGTAGAGCGTCACCAGCGCCGCCGTGGCGGTGACGGAGACGCCCAGCGCCTGCTGGATGTCCGGCAGCGCCACCGCGATCATGGTCGAGTTCAGCGGCGCGAGGGTGGTGCCGATGGCGATGGCCGGCAGCAGCCAGCGGCCGGGCTCGCGCGCGTCCTGCCGCTCCTGCGCCACAGGAACCGCAGTGGCGGTGTCGCTGCTCACGCGGAGAAGGTCACCAGCCCGCCGCCGCCATCCACGGTGATCTCCTGCCCGGTCTGGATCGCCTGCGTGGCCCCCGCCGCGCCCACCACCGCCGGGATGCCGTACTCCCGCGCCACGATGGCGCAGTGGCTGAGCGGGCCGCCGGTTTCCGTCACCACCGCGCTGGCGATGCCGAAGAGCGGCGTCCACGGTGGCATGGTGGTCACCGCCACCAGCACCTCGCCCGGCTCCAGCGCCTGCGCCTCCTCCAGCGTGCGCGCCACCCGCGCCACGCCGGTCACCGTACCGCGCGAGCCGGGCGTGCCCTTGATCTGGCCCGGCGTGGTCGAGGGCTGGGGCGGCCCGCCGAAGAAGCGCACCATGCCGCGCTCCATCGGGTTACTCATGGGCGGTGGGCCAGCGGGGGGGCGCCCGATGAAGGGGGGCGGCGTCAGGGTGGCGGC
>JASGGF010000114.1:0-12986 GCA_047605145.1 Thermomicrobiales bacterium
TGGGCGGGTTCCCATTCGCCAGGGACCTGGACGACGCCGGCGCGGCGGTAGGCCAGTTTGTGCGTCAGGGGAAACCGGGTCAACTCCTGAAGAAACCAGGTGTCTGCGGTGATGACGATGAGACCATTGCTCTCGGCGTGGAACAGAATTGCCTCGTCAGGAGTCTCGGATGGCTCCACGATGACGAAGTGCGGGGACACGATCCGACTGATGGCGGTGTCAGGAAGATGCTCATCAATCAGAAAGGTGATCGGCTCCCGGACTTCCACTCGATGTCAGCCTTCAGCTGGCGCGGCGTCGTGCGACGGCGCTGTAGTCTGCATCGAACCGTAGGGCCGCCTCAACGTCTTCTTTGGTCAGACGCGGATACTCCCAGAGAATCCGTTGAATTGTCCAGCCAGAACGAACCAGATCTGTCATCGTGAAGGTTGGAATGCGCGTGCCCGCGATGATCGGGACCCCTTCCCAGATGTAGGGATCGCTGACGATTTGCCCGATTTGCTCCGGCAGCCGCTCCGAAAGTCGCTCCACACCCTCCAAGGCCCTGCTGACAAGGGGTTCAAGCGCGACGCAGACTGGATCGGCGGATTCAAATGACGCGTCCGTATTGTCCGCATCGCTCCTGATAATGTGGATGCGGTTCGCAGCGAAACACACTTGGTGCTGCCTAAGTTCATCGAGCGTGACGTGTTCGGCCAGCAAGTGTTGTACGCCTGCGAGCCAGTACGCCGCCACACCAGCCTTCTGTAGGTGCTGAATTGCCAATAGCGCGACGATGTCACCCATCCCGTAAATGGCGCCAGCAAAGTCGCCAGAGGCAGCGGGGTGAATGGGCACAACGACCTCGTCTTCCAGCCATTCTTCAAGTTGATCAAGCGAGATGCCCGTCACTCTCGCGACCTGTCTGGGCGAAAAAAAGTTGATCTGCAATTCCTTGATCATGGCGCGCTCCTGACACGTTGCCTGCCGCAAGTATCGCCCCGAGGCGACACCCGCGCAATTCGCGCGGCGCTACCCGATCTGGCGGCGGGGCGCTTCGCGGGCGGGGCCGAGCAGGGTCCACCAGAGGCCGGCGGCGGCGACGAGGCCGACGGCGGCGAAGATGAACCACGGCAGTGCGGGCAGGTGCAGGCGGTCGCCGAGATCGTAGAGCGCGCCGCCGGCGAAGTTGCCGAGCCCGCCACCGAACGCGACCGCCAGTGAGGCGACGCCGAAGTACGAGCCGAGCGCAACCGGGTTGGCGAGACTGGCGACGACGGTTTGCTCGCTGGGGCGCACCAGCACGACGCCGATGGAGTAGACGAAGACGGCGACCAGCAGGCTGATGGTCTCCCGGGAGAGGCCGATCATGATCAGCCCGAGCGCGGTCAGCAGCACGCCAATGATCAGCGCGGCGCGCGCCCCGAAGTGGCGCTCGGCGAGGCGTGGCACCGGGTAGCCGAGGATGACGGCGACGGCGGAGTTGACGGCGTAGACCCAGGCGACGGCGCTGGCGTTGCCGGCGATGACGACCGCCGCCAGCGGCAGGGTGATGGAGAACTGCGCGCCCATGAACTGCTGCCCGGCGGAGAAGCTGAGGTAACTGAGGAAGTAGCGGTCGTGGAAGGCGAGGTTCAGGCCGCGAAAGGCTCCCCCCTTTTCGGCGACCTTGACCGGGGGCAGCCAAATCAGGAGCAGCACCAGCAGGATGATGTAGGAGGCAGCGGCGGCCAGCGCCACGTAGCGGAAATCGAAGCCGAGCAGCATGGCCCCGATCTGGGTGCCGAAGGTGATGCCCAGCCCGCCCATGACCCCGGTTTTGGCGTAGTAGGCGGGGCGTTCTTCCTCCGTGGCCAGCGCCGCGATGGCAGCGGCGCGGGGGGACTCGAAGAGCGCGCCGCCGATGGCGGAGATGACGGCGGTCGCCATCAGGATGGGGTACGTGGCGGCGAAGGCCATCGCGCCGAACCCGACGGTGCGCACGGCCATGCCGAGCAGGATCAGGGGCTTGGAGCCGAAGCGGTCCGCCAGCGCGCCGCTGAACGGCGTGAGCCCTTGCTGCAGGAATTGCCGCGCCGCCAGCACGAGGCCGATGGACGCAGCTGACCACCCCAGCTGATCGACGTAGTGCACGGAGATCATGGGGATGACGAGGAAGAAGCCGCCCCACGCGAAGAACGTCGAGATCAGCAGCACGAGCAGGCCGCGTTTGGCGGCTTCGCTGCTCAGCTGGGCGTTGGGCGCCGCTGCCTCAACCATCAGTCTCTGGGGCAGGAGCGTCTGGCGACGCAACTGCGTTGCGGCGCGCCAGCGTGCGCCAGGCTAGCCAGCCGGCGACGCTCAACGCCGCCAGCAGCCCCACGACGCCCAGCACGACGCCGGCGATGCGCAGGATGTAGGGCTTGCGGGACTGCGGCGCGAGGTCGCCGCCTTGCATGCGGATGGCGATGCCCAGCCCCTCGGCGGTCCAGCCAGCGGTGTCGTCGATGCGGTCCATTACTCTCCCTGCCCGTATGGCGCCGGAATCGCCGCGCCGCTGCCGCCCGGCAATGACGGCGCCCAGCCCGAGACGGTCTCCATGGCCAACCGCAACATCAGGGTGAGGCGCTCAGCGTCCAGCGGCGCAGGGTCGCGGCCGAGGGTGCGCTGCTCCGGCGGGCGACCCGGCACGCGCAACACGCCGGAGAGATCGACGCCCCCGGCGCCAGGCGCTGACGCGATGACCGAGCGGCGCAGGCCGGCGTCGCCCCAGGTCAAGACCAGCGCCGACCCGGTGGCGCCACGCTGGATGGCAGCCTCCACCGGGGAGCCCCAGCCGCTGGCGACGCGCGTGGCGGCCTCATGCAGGGTGCGCTCGGCGGGTGAGGCGTCGTTGAGCGTGAATTGCTGCCGTCCGTTAGCGGCCCGCCCGGGTCCGGGCGCGCGCTCGCCGGTCAGCTTCGCGATGCGCGCGCGGACGCCGGGCGATCGCCAGGCGTAGACGAGGATCGCCAGCACCCCGAGGTGGACGACCAGAATGGCGACGCTGAGCGCCGGCACGCTGAAGTCGTACATCTGCATCCAGTCGCCATTCATGCCGCTGGCGAAGTCGAGGAGCGGGTAGAGCACCAGCGCGTTGAGGAGCGAGACCCAGGTGAACTGGATCAGCAGTTCGTTGATGGCGGCGCGCAGGGGCGGGCGCTTGAGGAAGACGACGCCCACCGCGATAGCGGCCAGCAGGATGTTTACGATGGTGCCGGCGGCGGCGATGATGATCTGCTGGGCGTTGGTGAACTGCGCGGGGTTGAACTCGACATAGCCCGCGAACCCGTAAAACCCCCAGCCGAGGACATCGCCGCCAAAGAGCCAGATGGCCACGGCGTGCCCCATCTCGTGCAGGGCCACCGAGATCGGCAGCAACACGAAGAAAGCGGCCTGATCGACGAGGTAGCGGTCTTCGCGGGTGAAGTTCAGATCGAAGGTGGCGCGGAAGTTCCGCGCGAGTTGGTAGACAACGCGCGCGCCGAGGATGAGATAGAAGACGCTGATCAGGGCGAACGGCCCAAGTGGTGACATACAGTGGCTCCGGTGACGTCCCTGCCTGGCGGGGAAGTCTGGCACAGGCGGCCCTGCCTGCGCCCACCGGTCAGCTTTCCGGGAGTAGCGCCTCCTCGGCGCGGGGTAACTGCCGCGCGATCAGGAGCGCCACGGCCGCCACGACCGCGCCTCCAATGGCGATGGCAATGGCGACGCCCCAGAGGTCGCTGAAGGCTCCGGCGAGGGCATCCCCAATGGGGGTGCCGCCGGCGAAGACGGTCAGGTAGATGCTCATGACGCGGCCGCGCATGGCGTCCGGGGTGTTGGTCTGGACGGTGGAGTTCGCCTGCGTCATGGTGGAGGTCATGGTGAAGCCGACGCCGACCATCAGCGCCATGGCCAGCAGCGGCGGCGCGCCCATGCCGGCGGCGAGCGCTAGCGCCAGCTCCAGCACGCCGAAGGCCAGCGCCGTGGTGACCAGCATGCGAGGCGATGGTCGCCGCCCGGTGAACGCGAGGATGAGCGCGCCGGTCAGCGAGCCGACGCCCAGCGAAGACATGAGCAGGCCGAAGCCGCCCGCGCCGATATCGAAGGCGTCTCGCGCCAGCAGGGGCGCCCAGACGTTGAAGTTCATGCCGAACACGGCCATCAGGCCGGCGAGGATGATCGGCAGGAGGACGGCTCGGGACGTGCGGACGTAGCGCAGCCCTTCGCGCAGGCGCTCCACCGGCGAGGCGTTGCCGAGATCGCCGCGCGGGAGGCCGAGCGCGCGCATCATGAGCAGGCCGATGATGACCGGGATATAGGACACCGAGTTCAGGACGAAGCAGATGCCGGGGCCGAAATGGCTGAGCAGGAGGCCGGCAAGGGCCGGGCCGACGATGCGGCTGGTGTTAAACAGCGCGGAGTTGAGGGCGATGCCGTTCATCAGGTCGTCGCGGCCGACGAGATCGACGACAAAGGCCTGCCGCGCGGGCATATCGAAGGCGGAGACGACGCCGAGGCCGAGGGCGGCGGCGTAGATCTGCCAGAGTTGCAACTGGCCGCGTTCCAGTTGCAGCGCCAGCAGGGCGGTGATGATGGCGAAGAAGATCTGCGTAACGATGAGCAGGTACCGCTTGGGCACGCGGTCGATGAAGACCCCGGCGGGCAGGCCCAGCAACAACGTGGGGCCGAACTGGAAGACGCCGACGAGGCCGAGCGCCGCCGGCGAGTTCGTCAGCGAGAGCACCAGCCAACTTTGGGCCAGCGTCTGCATCCACGTGCCGGTCAGGGAGAAAAGCTGGGTGCCGAAGAAGATGCGGTAGTCGCGGTGCGCCAGCGAACGGAGGCCGTTTGGCAGGCGCGACCGAGTTACTGGCGCTTCAGGGGAAACGTCGGGAGAGGAAGGAGCCCGATCACGAGTTGCAGACGCGTTCGTCCGTTGCATCACACCCATTGTCGCAAATGCTGCATAAAGTGTGCCGGGTGTTGCGCGCCAACGTGGGCATCGTGGAGGCCGGTCAGCGGATCGGCCAGATGACGTCCGTTTCGTAGCTGTGGGGATCAGCGGTTTCAGTGGGGCCGATGCGGTAAATCTCGCGTGGCGCGCCGGCAACTTCGTGACCGTGCGCCTGCATCCACGCGGCGAGGTGGGCGTAGGAGCGGTGCAGCAGGGTGTACGGCCCGGCGTGGCGCATGGTGGCGCAGAGGCCGCCGGCGAGGTGCTCCGCCACGATGCGGCCGCGCGCGCTGGCGCCCGGCGGCGCGGGGATGAATACGATCATGCTGACGGCGCGCTCGTCGTGGAACGGATCGGGGAAGATGGCGCCAACGGGGACGTCGGCGGCGGGCTGGCAGCGGCGCAGGTGCGCGCGCAGCTCGGCGGCCAGCTCACGCCACGTGCCGGCCACGGCGGTTTCCGGCGCCCGGGCGTGGATGGCCAGAATCTCCTGCGGCGGCATCTCCCGAGCGCGCACGGGTGGCAGCGCGTCGGCGCCGCTATCAGCCTGCAGACGGCGCAGGTAGGCGAGGATGCGTTGCCCTTCGGCGATGCGCTCCTCCATGCGGCGTTCGTGCCGGTTCAGCAGCTCGCGCGATTGCGCCGGATCGGGTTCCGCCATGATGCGCTGCACCTCCTCCAGCGGCATATCCAGCGCGCGGAGCAGGCGGATCATTTCGGCGGCGCGCACCTGCGAAAGGCGGTAGTAGCGGTAGGAGGAATCAGGATCGACGTGAGCCGGGCGCAGCAGGCCCAGTTCGTCGTAGTAGCGCAGTGAGGAAACCGAGAGCCGGCTGATCTTCGAGAAGCGGCCAATGGGGATCAGTTGGTCGGTGGGTGGGCGGGAAGCCATGTCGCGCTCGGTGAGGATACGGAGAAGCCCCTCTCCCTTCGGAAAGGGAGAGGGGTTGGGGTGTAAGGCTCTCGCCTTACTCCAGAATCCACTCGTTCCAGCGGCTCGTGACCGCATCGAGGTTGTCCACCCACCACTGCACGTCGCGGATCGTCATCAGGCTGATGTAATCCGGCGAGGTCGGCAGGTTTTCCAGTTGCTCTGGCGTCATGAGCGCGGCGGATTCAGTGTTGACCGAACCGTAGGGGATCAGGTAGCTGAGGCGCGCCTGCGAGGTCGGCAGCGTGATGAACGCTGCGAACTTCTGGGCGTTCTCGGCGTTCGCGGCGCCCTTCGGGATCGCCCACACGTCGGTCGCCAGCTGCGCCTCGTTCCAGACGACCTTGACCGGCGCGCCCTCGTTCTGGATGGCGTGCATGCGGCCATTCCAGGAGTGGGCCATCACCACTTCGTTGTCGGTCAGCATCTGGGCAGGCTGCGCGCCGGCCTCCCAGAACTTGACCACGTCCGGCTTGATGATGTCGAAGTTGGCGAATCCCTGCTCGATATCCATCGGGTAGATGGCATCCAGCGCGGTGCCGGTCGCGATGAACCCGGCCTCCAGGAACGGGTTGACGCCGCCGGTGCCGGCCAGCGTGGTGCGGGGGCCAGGGAACTTCTCCTGGCTCCAGAAGTCGGCCTGCCCTGCCGGGCCTTCCGGGAAGACATCGGTGCGGTAGCCAATCACCGTGGCGTACGGCAGCATGTCCACGGAGTACTTGTAGCGGTGGACTTCGTCGATGTGATCGACATCGAAGAGGGAGTAATCGATCTCCTCCCAGTAATCGCCCTGCTTCTCCAGGTTGATGACGCCGGCGCGGTCGATCTGGACCACGTCCTGCTCGACGTTGCCGGTGTCGACCATGGCCTTGATCTTGGAGATTTCCGGGGCCTCGGATTCAATAACCTTGATGCCGCTGAGCTCCTCGAACGGCTTGAAGTAGGCCTCGCGCTGGGCGTCCTGGAACGCGCCGCCCCACGACTGCACGCGGACCTCGCCGGAGCCCTTCAGGTTCTCCGGGATGTCGTCGTACTCCGGCATCGGCGGAAGCTCGACCTCGGGGGTCTGGGCGTAGGTGTGCAGCGGGATGCCCGCCTGGAAGAGGAGGCTGGCGGCGGAGGCGCCGGCGGCCAGCTTGAGACCGCGCCGCAGCAGGGTGCGGCGGCTCATGTCTTCCAGGTCCCGCATCATCTCGCGCTTCAGGGCGCTGTTGGCGGCCAGCATTTCGGCGAATGGATCCCGGGGTTTGCGCACGGAGACCTCCAGACCATCATGGGCCCATGATTCCGGCGGGCGATGGGCCGCTACCAACTCCCGGGGGCACCGACGCTACGCCGTTGGCGCCGCCACGTTGCGTGCGGCGGCCTTCAGCCTGACATCATCCCGGGATTTCCTGTGCAGTGTATGCCGCCGGTGGGCCAGTGTCGATACGCGCAAATACCAACTCTGCGTACGCCGGTTGTGCGGGCCATGCGGCGCACGCGCGCGTGCGCCGGGCGGGGTTTCGGTAGAATCGGGGTCTGCCGGCAGCCAGAACACCGAAGGGAGCGGCTATGTCCAGCCTGTACGAGGCCAAGGAGTTCGCGTTCGATTGGGTGAACCAGAACGAGCAGCGCCTGTCTGACTTCGATATGGAGATCTGGCGCTACGCCGAGCCCGCGTGGCGCGAGTACCGCTCGGCAAAGGCGTACGTCGATCTGCTGCGCGATGAAGGCTTTGAGGTGGAGGTGGGCAGCGGCGAGATGCCGACCGCTTTCATGGCGAGCTGGACGCAAGGCTCCGGCGGGCCGGTGATCGGCTCCTACGCCGAATACGACGCCGTGCCGGGCAACTCGCAGCAGGCCGTGCCCTACCGCGCGCCGCGCGAGGGGCTGCACCCGTACGCGGCGGGCCACACCGACCCGCATTCGATGCTGGGCGTGGGGGCGCTGGGCGGCGTTCTCGGCGCGAAGGCGGCGATGGAGAAGTTCAACATCGCCGGCACGCTCAAGTTCTTCGGGGAGCCGGCGGAGAAAGTGTGCGGCTCCAAGCCAGTGCACGCCGCCAAGGGCTACTTCGACGACGCGGACGCCTTCATTTCCTACCACCCGCTGAACGCGAACACGACAGTCTGGGAGACGCACTGCGGCTCCTACTGGAGCGCGGTGTTCACCTTCGAGTGCGCCGATCCGGAGACGTGGGAGGTGAAGGGCGTCTCGCCGACGGCGCAGGCGGACCCGAGCGCAGCGAACCCGCACAGCGTGATCCGCACCCCCGGGGCCATTGACGCGCTCTGCCTGATGTACACCCTGACCAAGTACACCAAGGAGGCAATGTTCCCGCACACCGGGACGTGGACGCTGAACGAGTTCATCCTCGCCGCCGGCGACGCCACCTCGGATAACCTGCCGCCCCGCTGGAGCCAGATCCAGTATTCGTGGCGCGCGCCAACGCTGGAGATTCAGGAGCAGATCTACCGCGTGCTGGCGAACAACGCGAAGCAGGCGGCGGGCGCCACGGGGTGTCAGGCGCACGTGCAGTGGGTGACGAAGACGCGGCCCGGCCTCTCCAACAACGCGATGGCGGACCTGACCTTCCGCAACATGGAGCTGGTGGGCGCGCCGGAGTACAGCGAGGAGGCGAAGGAGTTCGGGCGGGAGCTGCAGCGCAACCTCGGGCTGGAGCCGATGGAGAACCCGTTCCCGGATGTCTTCAACACGCTGACCGACCCGAAGCAGTACGAGGCGGAGACGCGACGGCTGCTGCCGGAGTGGCAGAAGAACTTTACCTCGGATGACTACACGGACTACACGTGGCACGCGCCGACGGTGCGCGTGTTCACCGGGCGGCCGGTGCTGCGGACACCGCACCACGGCTACGAGTACCCGAACTGGGCCTACAACGCCATGAGCGGAGTGCCGAGCATCATCGACCCGGGGATGATGATGGCCTCCAAGACGATCGCGGGTACGATCCTCGACCTGCTGACGGTGGAGGGTGAGCTGGAAAAGGCGACGGCGGAGTTCAACGAGCGCACCGGCGGCGGTGTGGGCGGCAGCAAGTGGGTTGGCCCGCTGCTGCCGCGCGAGTTCACGCCGCCGGTGGACCTGCGCTGGCCGGAGTACATCCAGACCGAGCGCGGCGAGGAGTGGTGGATCCCCACGCCGACGCCGGGCATCACGGAGCGCATCGCGTAGGCGGCTGAGTCTGGCCGCTACTGGGTGGGCTCCGCATGATTGTGCGGAGCTTGCCCGGTTCCGTTTCCGAATGTCAGCGCGGGAAGCACGCGCAGTGCCCGCCTGAGCACCTGCCGACTGTGAATGAGCCGCACAGCCGAACGCACGACTGATTGCACGCATTGCAGTGGTTGGCGTTTGTCTTGAGATTGACGCAGGCGCCATTGCACGGCGTCAGGCCGGCGCCGCAGGAGAGCGCCACGCAGGCGCCGTTCTGGCACTGCTGCGAGACGCCGCAGGCCGTGCCGCAGGCGTTGCAATTCGCCCACTCGGTCTGCAGGTTGCGGCAGGTTCCGCCGCACGAGGTCTGCCCGCTTGGGCAGCAGATACCGGCGGAGCAAATTTCGCCGCTGGCGCAGGGTTTCCCGCAGCCGCCGCAGTGCGCGGCGTTACTGGCGGTGTCCACGCAGGCGCCGCCGCAGAGCGTCTGGCTGGCAGTGCAGACCGGCGCGCCAGGTGCGGTGGGCGTGCAGGCTCCACCCTGACAGGCTCCGCCGTCGCATGACGCGCCGTCGGGGGATGGCTGGCAGTGACCCTTGACGCAGGTGGTGCAGGTGGCACAGGCCGGTTTGCACGTCTTTCGCTTCTTCTTCCTCTTCTTCTTCGCCCCGGCCTCGCCCCCGCTGAGGAGGGCGACGAGCCCGAAACCAACGGCAAGCCCCGAGCGCCGCGTAACCAGCGCGCGAGACAGACGGTCGAATTCACGATGATCCACGGGAAGCCTCCGGCGAGTGCGCAACGACTGGCAGCCAGTCTGCGCCGGGGGAGACCGGGCGTCTATCCGTAGATCTACGTATTTTGGCGGCGGAATTCGTTTGGCCGATCGGTTCAGCGACCGCGGTCTGGCCCGGCCAAAATGGCCGGGCCTGTCCGCATCGCTCCGCTGGCTCCCAAACGGCGCGGCCTGATGTCGCCGCTAGACGCAGGACGTCCCCACATTCGGGTGGCAGTTGTCTGGGGTGTTGGCCGTCACCGAGCTGCCCGGTGCGAGCGTGATCGTGGCGCCGCTGGAGACCTGAATACCGCCAGCCGGAAAACTGGCCGTGTTGCCCGTGACGTTGGCCCCAGCCTCAACGATGACGGACACGTTCCCGAGGCCCAGAATGCCGCCAGCCGTCCCGCCTGCCGATTCGTCAACGACGGCGTTGTTCCCCGATACGCGGCTGCCAGAACCCACCACCAGTGAGCAGGCGGGGAGCGTGCCTTTCGTGATGGCGATCCCACCGCCGTAACTGGCGGTGTTGGCGTCCACCGCGACGTTGCGCAGGGTCAGATCCGCGCCGAAGACCCGGATTCCCCCGCCGTAGTTGTTCGATCCCTCGTTGGCCCAGAGTGCGCGCCCGCGCGTGACGGTCAGGTCTTGCAGGGTGACAGCGCCTGGCCCGTTGATGGTCAGCACCCGCTTGGCATTGCCGCCATCGAGGACGGTCTGGCCCAGTCCGGCCCCGGTGAGGGTGAGCGGTTTATTGATGAGCACGGTTGTGGCGAGGTTGAAGGTTCCGGCGCAGAGCGTCAGCGTGCTGCCCGCCGCAGCGGCGTCGATGGCGGCCTGCAGATTCGCGGATGGCTGCACCTGACACGGCGGCGCACAGGCGCCGCAATCCACCGCCTGGTTGCAGTTGTTCGTAACGCTGCCGCAGACGCCAGCGCACGTCTGCGCGGCACTGTTGGCCTTGCACTTCTTCTTTCGCTTCTTTTTCTTCTTCTTCCTGGCGTCGCTTTCCGTCATGGCCAGAAGCGGAAAGGCGAGCATTCCGCCGAGAAGCGCCGTTGCGGCGCGCCGATTGCGGAACGTTGCGAGCGCCTCTACGAGGTGTTCTCCCGGTGTTGTGTGCATGTCGATGGCTCCTGCGTGTCCTCCAACCTGTCTCCAGCGTAGGGTTCACACGCAGGTGGGCCATGCGTAGAAATACGTATTCCGCAGCCGGGAGGGTTACCGTGTGCCGCCACACACGCCCAAGACGCAATCCACCCCCGCGTCACAGCGGGTGCTGCAGTCTCCACAGTGCTCGGGGTCGTTGGAGACATCGATGCACCGCTTGCCGCACTTCGTGTAGCGTCTGAAGCAAAACTTCTTGTTCTTGTTCTTCTTTTTCTTGCTCCGGGCCTCCTCCGTCAAGCCAGATCCCGCCGTGAACGCCGCCACTGCCGCCAATCCCGCAAGCGCGTACCGCCGGCTGCCCAGACGCCGGATGAGTGCAGAAAAGCGTGCCTGTTCCATGCTGTCCTCCCGTTGTTGGCTTCCTCGCTGATCCTGCCGATCAGTTTGGCGATAGATGACGGGTGGGGCATCCGTAGAACTATGTATTTTCGGCGGCTGTCAGGGAAATGTGGGCGCGGGGCCGGATGGACGGCGAGCGCACGACGGCGGCGGATTCGGTAGCTTTCCCCACCGCAGCGCCGGGGATGCAGTGGTTGACTCCGCCGCCGACGCCGGGCATCACGGAGCGCATCGCGTAGGCCAGCGCGCGACGGTGCTGACCGGGAGAGGCTATCCGCTGGAGAATGCCTCTCCCGTTCAGATTGCGGTGATAGCGCCCGTCAGTGGGCGGGGCAGGCGCACATGCCGCCGACGCAGATCCCGGCCACAAAGGGCGAGCACATCCCGCACGACTGATTGCACGCATTGCAGTGGTTGGCGTTTGTCTTGAGATTGACGCAGGCGCCATTGCACGGCGTCAGGCCGGCGCCGCAGGAGAGCGCCACGCAGGCGCCGTTCTGGCACTGCTGCGAGACGCCGCAGGCCGCGCCGCAGGCTTTGCAATTCGCCCACTCGGTCTGCAGGTTGCGGCAGGTTCCGCCGCAGGCGGTCTGCCCGGTGGGGCAGCAGATGCCGGCGGAGCAGACCTTGCCGCTCGCGCAGGGCTTGCCGCAGCCCCCGCAGTGCGCGGCGTTGCTGGACGTTTCCACGCAAGCGCCGTCGCAGAGCGTCTGGCTGGCCGAGCACGTGGGTGTGCCGGGCCCAGTGGGGATGCAGGCTCCCGCCTGACAGGCGCCGCCATCGCACGACGCGCCGTCCGGGGATGGGTGGCAGTGGCCCTTGACGCAGGTGGTGCAGGCGGCGCAGGTCGGTTTGCACGTCTTGCGCCGTTTCTTCTTCTTCGCCCCGGCCTCGCCCCGGAGGCCGAGCATTGCCGCGAAGCCAAGACCGAGTCTGAAGCCCGCGCGGCGGGTGACCAATGCGCGAGACAGGCGGTCGAACTGGCGGTGATCCACGGTGAGCCTCCGGCGTCGAAGATGGCGTTCCGCAACGCAGTCAGCGTTGCGGAACGCCACGCGCCTATGGGGAGATCTACGTATTTCCGGTGGCGCTTACGCCGTGCCGCCGCAAACGCCCATCACGCAATCAACGCCCGCGTCGCAGCGGTTTTTGCAACTCCCACAGTGCGCGGGGTCGTTGAACGGGTCGATGCACCGCTTGCCACACTTCTTGTAGCGGGCCTTGCACACCTTCTTGTTCTTGCGCAAGGCCCCTGCCTCCGGGCCTGATCCCGCCACGGCCGCCGCGACTGCGGTCAGCCCGGTGAGCGCCGCGCGCCGGCTGCCAATGCGGCGCGCGAGTGCGAAGAATCGAGGCTGTTCCATGATGTCCTCCCGTTCGTGGCGGCTTCGCTGATCCTGATTGCCAGTGTGCTGCCGCACGGAAGCGGAGTCATGCGTAGAAATACGTAATCGCATGGCGTTGCGCCGAACTCCATAGGTGGGCGCGGGCGCCAGAGGCGCCGCCCGCCGGTGATACCATCCCCCCACGTGGTTTCGGATTCACCAAGGCAAAGCAGGGCGGGCATGGACGGCAAGCGCAAGACGGCGGCGGATTACGCGAAATACAGTTACTGGCTGGAGAGTTGCGGCGACGATCTGACGCCGCGCCCCCGGCTGGATGGCTCGGTCGATGTCGATGTC
>JASGGF010000115.1:0-12947 GCA_047605145.1 Thermomicrobiales bacterium
CCAGTAACTTCGGCGGCGGCGACGCCACGGTGATCCGCGACAAGCTGGCGATCCTGCGCGGGCACTGCGAGACCGTGGGCCGCAACTACGACGAGATCACCAAGTCCACCGAAATCTTCCTGTTGCCGCTGGAATCGGGCGCCGACCGCGCCCGCGTCATTGCCGAGGCCCCGGCGAAGCTGCACCTGAGCGAGGACGAGTTCGCGCGGCGCTACTGGGTCGGGACGTCGCAGGAGATCGTGGAGCGGCTGCAGCCCGCCATCGAGGCCGGTATCGACTACGTCATCTTCTACATCCCCGGTCTGGCGTATGACCACGCGCCGATGCAGCAGGTGGCAGAGGAGATCATCCCGCACTTTCAGTAGGCCAGCCGCGCGTCTGGCGTCACGCCGGAGCCCGACCGTACGGTCCACACACTGTGCAGCCGCGATACCATTCGGGGTGGGCCGGGCGCGCTCTTGCGCTGCCGGTCCATCACCGAGGGCTGCTTGAGGAGCACCGAGATGCGAATCCCCCACCTGTTGGCCGGCGTTGCCCTTGTTGGCGCGCTCGTGGCCGGCTCCATCGCCGCGACCGCCCAAGACTCCACGTCGGGGAGTGGCGCGCAGTCCGCTGGCGTGACGCGGCAGCCGCTGACCGCCGAGGCCGTCAGCCATCTCGAAGGGATGGCTGGGCCGCTGACCGTCGAGCGGCTGCGTATTCCGGCCAGCGCCGGGGTGACGATGTCCCCGGCCGATGGCGCGCTGGTGGTGGTCGTCGTCGAGAGCGGCTCGCTGGAGGGCTCCAGCCCCGGCATCGTCACCATTCAGCGCAAGAGCGATGGCGGCGCGGTCAGCGCGCAGGACTTTGCAGCGGATCAGCCATTCACCCTTGGCGCCGGCGACGTGCTGGTCAGCCTCGCGCCGGATGGCCTGTCGCTGGTCGCGTCGGCGGTGGAGCCGGCCAGCGTCGTGCAGATTGGCATCGGCTCGGATCGGCCGTTGCCAGCGGCGAGTACGGTTGAAGGCGTCCCCAGCGGCCTCGTCATGGCGCTGTCGCTGGTCGTGCCGCCGGCCTGTCCGCCCGGAACCGCCCCGGAAATGCCGCCAGACGCGGCGACGCCGCTGGCCGGTGGCGGCGGAGGCGGATCGGGCGCCTTCGCGGTAGCGCTGGCGGCGGCTCCGGCCTGTGTAGCGGCAGATGCCACGCCAATCCCATAGTCGAGTCCAAAGGAGTACAGTGCGTTCATGAGTACGAGTGAAACACCAGCGGGCGCCTCGCCCACGCGTGACGATGTCTTCACGGTCTGGTCCGTGCTGCGGCGGGATCACCGGGCAGTGGCCCCGGCAATCTGCCAGTCCGCCGACGCCAGCGTGGTGGAGCTCGAAGAAGTCATCGCGCAACTCGCGGATGATGGCGTGACGCTGCGAGGCATCTACGATGTCTCCGGGATGCGCGCAGACGCCGACATCATGCTCTGGCTGCACGCGAACGCCGCCGAGAAACTGCAGGCCGCGCTGCGCTCCCTGCGCCGCACCGATCTGCTGGCGCCGCTGCTGCCGACGTGGAATGCCATGGGCGTACACCGCGAGGCCGAGTTTTCGCGGGATCACGCGCCGGCCTTTCTGCGCGGCAAGGAGCCGGCGGCGTGGATGTGCGTCTACCCCTTCGTGCGCTCCTATGAGTGGTACATCATCCCGGCGGATGATCGGCGGCGGATGTTGGCGGAGCACGGCAAGAAGGGCGCCGCCCACCGCAGCGTGCTGACCAACACCGTGGCGGCGTTCGGGCTCGGGGACTACGAGTGGCTGCTGCCGCTGGAGGCGAACGACGTCGTGGAGATCGTGGACGTGATCCGCGATCTGCGCGCCACCGACGCCCGGATGCACGTGCGGGAAGAGATCCCGTTCTTCACCGGGCGCCGTATTCCAGCGGCGGGCCTGCCGGACGTGCTGGGCTAATGCTGCCCCGCAGTGGCCGATATGGGTGAGGCGAGGGAGCCAGGGCAACCGGCTCCGGCCACACGCCGCCGGTTGCTCGGCGGCGGTGTGCTCAGCCTTCTGGCGGCCGCGCTGGTGGGGCGTGCGCCGCGCGCCGGGGCCGACCCGCGCGACAAGAAGGGCAAGCTACGGCTGTGCCGGCGTCAGGCCAGCGACTGTCGCAACGAAGCGACGGCATACTGCGCCGCCAACTACCCGGACCAGAACGACGCCTGCCTCAGCGACATCCTGAAATGCTGCAAGCGCCTCAAGAGCTGCAACTACAAGGGCGCGAACCGCTGCAATTCACGGGTGATCTGGTAACTGGCCTTCCGCCGCGCCGCCATCCGCTGCCGGGCGAATGTTGGCGTTCAGGTGAAAGACATTCTGCGGGTCGTAGCGCGCCTTGATGGCCGCCAGCCGCGCGTAGTTCTCGGGGCCGTAGGAGGCGATCACCCGGGCCTCGCCCTCCGCGCCGATAAAGTTGTGGTAGGTCGCGCCGGTCGCCCACGGGCGGAGCGCCGCACGCAGATCGCGCGTCCACTGCCGGCCGCGCTCGTCGTCGTTGGCGTCTGACCAGAGGCCGAAGGGGTGGATGCACCAGTTGGCTCCCCGCCACGGGACCGGGAAGCTGGCATCGCCTCGCGCGACGGCGCCGCCCTGCGGGAACAGGGCCTGCTGCGAGGGCGATGGCACGATCATGTGGCGGGCGTGCTCGCAGAAGCGGTCAATCGCCTCGTCCGTCAATTCGTCCAGGTATTCCGCCGACCAGTAGTTGCGGTAGCCGGGCGGGTCGTCCAGCATCGATTGCAGATCGGCGTAGGGCTGCTCCACCTGAAGCTCTCCAGCGTGACCCAGCGCCAGCATTGGCGCCCAGATGGCCTCCGCCTCCGCCGCTGGCCCGGCGTACACGAGCAGGACGGCGCAAGTCAGGGCTCCAACCAGTTCGGGTGGGGTGAACTCCTCATCCGGGCCGGTGATGAAGAGCAGGCCGCCGCCGATGGCGTCCGGCGCACCGGCGATGAAGTCGCGGTAGGCGCGCACGACCTCCGGACCGCGATCCGGCGGCCAGAGCAGCAGGGCCGCGGTGGTTACAGCCAGCGGATACAGCCGGAAGGTGAACGCGGTGACGACACCGAAGTTGCCGCCGCCGCCGTGGATAGCCCAGAACAGGTCCGGGTGCTCCGTCGCGCTGACCTGCACGATGCGGCCATCGGCCAGCACCATTTCCGCCGCCACGACATTGTCACAGGCCAACCCGAAGGCGCGGTCGAGCCAGCCGGAGCCGCCGCCCAGCGTGAAGCCGCCGACGCCGGTGGTGGAGACCCGGCCGCCGGTGGTGGCCAGCGCGAACGGCTCCGTGGCCCGGTCGAGATCGGCCATCGTGGCGCCGCCGCCGACCGTGGCCGTCCGCGCTTCGGCATCGACGGAGACCCCGTTCATTTGGCGCAGATCGATCACCATGCCGCCGTCGGTGAGCGACGTTCCAGCCACGCCGTGGCCGCCGCCGCGCACCGCCACTTCCAGCCCCTGCGCGCGGGCAAAGGCCAACGCGTGCGCGACATCCTGCGGCGTGCGGCACTGGGAAATCAGGGATGGGCGTTTGTCGATCATGGCGTTGAAGATGGTGCGCGCGTCGTCGTACTGCGCATCGGCCGGGGCGAGAACCGCGCCGGAAAAGCCGGTCCCGTCAGACGGGAACACCAGGGGCGAAGCGGTCATCCGTCGTTTCCTTCCCGTTAGCGAACGTGAATCAGGATGCATTGGGTTTCCCGCAGGGACGGCGTCCTCCGGCGACCGGGAGCGTCACGAGGAGCGGCGGCGAAACTGCAGGATAGCAAAGGGAGAGAAGCGCAGGATACAGATTACTCGCGGCTTGCTGGCGCGGCCACGCGCTGGCCAGCGGCTGCCTCGTGTCGCTGTGCGCAGCGCGGCAACGCGGGCGCCATGCGATTCGCTATGCTCGCCCGGAGAGATCGCAGCGTGAAAGGCAACAGGCGTGGCAGATACGGATGTCGTCATCATCGGCGGTGGAATCAGCGGCACGGCAGCCGCCTACGAGCTGGCCCGGCTCGGCGTGAAGGTCGTGCTGGTGGAGCAGGGTGACCTCGCCAGCATGGCCTCCGGCTGGACGCTGGCGGGCGTGCGGCAATCGGGCCGCGAGGCGCCGGAGCTGCCGCTGGCGATGGCGGCGGTGGAGCGCTGGGGGTACCTCACCGAGGAGCTTGGCGCCGACGTCGAGTACCGCCGCAATGGCAATCTGCGCCTGATCCTCGATGAGGATGCGCGAGCCGCCACCGAGGAGCGCATTGCGGCTGAGCGGGCCATCGGGCTGCCGGTGGAGTATCTGCAGGACAACGCGGCCGTGCGCGAGGTGGCGCCGGCGCTGGCGGAGTGGATCCCCGGCGCGTCCTTCTGCCCCACTGATGGCCACGCCAACCCCACCGCCGCCGTGGGCGCGTTCGCGGCGGCGGCACAGCGCCTTGGCGCGAAGATCATGACGAACACCACGGTCGAGGGGATCGAGGTGGTCGGCGGCAAGGTGGCCGGCGTGCGCGTGCCGGGCGGCATCATCCCGGCGGACACGGTGGTGGTGACGGCGGGGATCTACTCCAACTCGCTGACGGCGCCACTGGGTATCGACCTGCCGTACGAGCTGTACCGCGTTTCCGTGATCCAGACCACGCCGCTGCCGCCGCTGATTGAGCAGGTGCTGGGCACCAGCGCCGCCGATTTCGCGGGCCGGCAGCAGGTGGATGGCCGCTACCGCTTTACCGATGGCGGCGCCCGCTGGCCGCACGAGCTGGCGGACCTGAGCGACGGCTACGAGCCGATCATGCCGACGCTGCAAACGATCCACAATGCCATCACCAGCGCGACGGCGGTGCTGCCGGCCTTGCAGGCGGCGCGGATCGCCCGCGTCTGGGGCGGGCTGCTGGATGTCACCCCGGACGAGATTCCCGTCATCGAGCGCGTGCCGGAGATCGAGGGGCTGATTGTGGCCGCCGGGTTCTCCGGCCACGGCTTTTGCCTTGGCCCGGTGACCGGGCAGATCGTGCGCGATCTGGTGGTGGAAGGGGAGACGCCCTATCCCATCGAGCCCTTTGCACGGGGCCGCTTCGAGGGCATGGAAGCGAAGGGAACCGCCTCGCCGCTGGGATGAATTGTGTCATAGGCTACAAATCGAGGGTTGGTGTGCTGGCTGGGTGACCCTTTCAGCGAGACGGTGTCTTTTCCGGAGACACCGTCATCCGCCCCGCCGGGGGCTAAAGACCGCCGGCTACCTTGCCGGAGGGCCCATAAAATGGGCCTGAAGTGTTGATTCTTTTACTGGCGCCTGGCCTGACTACGAGCGATCTCCAGCCCCGTTTGCGGGGCTTTCGTTGGTGGTAGCTGCGGGTCTTTAGCTCGCAGCGACAGGGACGTGAACTGCCACCTTCTCAACGGTGTTCCCCATGTTCGGGCCTTCCCACCGGCGCGGGCAACGAGCGCCACACGCCTTCGTCCATCGATGACGCATGAACCGAAACTGTGGCCTGTCACCTATACTGTGTCTCGAATCCGCAGAAAGCCCAAGGAGGTTCGATTTGGCAACCAGACGACGCGTTGTCGGCGCGATGCTTGCCTCGGCCGTGCTGGCCCCCACGATTGGCTTGACCGGAAACCGGCTGGCCGCCGCGCAGGAAGCCGGCCCTACGCTCCGCTTCGGGGTGAATGCGGCCGACCTGACCACGCTTGATCCGCACTATGCCTCCGCGACGCAAGACCGCACCGTGGTGGATATGGTCTTCAACGGCCTCGTCCGCTACAAGCCGGGGGATAGCAGCGTCATCGAGCCGGATCTGGCGACGGAGATTCCCGAGCCCGAGATCGTCGATGGCAAGCAGGTGTGGACCTTCACCCTGCGTGACGATGTCATGTTCCACGGCAGCGCAGACGTGGAAGCTGCGCCGCTGACGGCCGATGACGTGGTCTTCTCCCTGCAGAAGTCGGCGGACCCGGATCGCTCCGGCTTCTCCGGCGACTACAAGGGGATGACGGTCGAGAAGGTCGACGACAAGACGGTCGCCATTACCATGGAGACCCCGCTCTCGCCGACGCTCTTCCTGCCCAAGGTCGCCAACTACGCCGGTGGCTTCATCATGAGCAGCAAAGCGGTCGAGGCGCTGGGCGAAGACGGCATCAAGACCCACCCGGTCGGCACCGGGCCGTTCATGTTCGACAGCTACACCCCACAGAACAGCGTGGTGCTGAAGGCGAACGATGCCTACTTCCGGGGCGCGCCCAAGCTGGGTGGCGTGGAAGTGCGCTACATGCCGGATGCCTCCAGCCGCGAGTTGGGCCTGCAGGCCGGCGATCTCGATGCCGCCGCCGGCGTCACCGAGGCGCAGTGGGTGGACCGCATCAACGCCGAAGGCGCGCTGAAGGCCGATGTCTTTGGCGTCGGCGAGGTGGCGTTCTTCAACTACAACGTCAACAAGGCGCCCTTCGACAACCCCAAGGTGCGCGAGGCGCTGAACTACGCCATCAGCCGTGATGAGCATCTGGCGCTGTACGGGGAGCCAGTCGCGGAGAACGTCTTCTCGGTGGTGCCGGAAGCGTTCATGCCCGGCGGCCTGACGCAGGAGGAGGCGGACGCCGAGGGCGTCGCCTACAACTACGACCCGGAGAAGGCGAAGTCCCTGCTGGCGGAAGCCGGCGTCGAGGGGCTGACGATCGACCTGATCACCTCCGAGATGCCCGCCTATCGCGGCAACTACGAGGTGCTGCAGGCCGAGCTGGCCGATGTCGGGATCACGGTCAACCTCAGCGTGGTCGACCACGCCACCATGCACGAGCAGATCCGGCAGGATGTGAACCCCATCGTGCTCTACGTGGCGTTCCGCCCGAATGCGGATGTCTACTTGACCAACTTCTTCTTCTCCGAATCGGCGGTGGTGGATGGCGCCTCGCCGATCACCAACTTCTCGCACTACGGCGCCATCGACGACCTGATCTTGCAGGCGCGCGCCGAGACGGACGCGGAGAAGCAGGCGGAAATCTGGAAGCAGGCGAACATCCAGTTGCTGAAGGATGCGGTGGCGATGCCGCTGCACTACCAGAATCAGGTGTACGCTCGCAGCCCGAAGGTGGATTACGGCCACGAGCTGGTCTCCAGCCTCGCGCTGTACCCGCAGATCACCGAACTGACGACCATCACGGAGTAGGATCGGCGTTTCACATTCATCACCGGCCCTCTCGCGCACAGCGTGGGAGGGGCCGGTGGTGGCGCATACTTGCGGATCTCAACGTTCCACAGGGTTGGCGGCTGCACACTGGCGTGCGGCCCGCATGGGGAAGGAGGGGCGATGGTCCGCCACATTGTGCGCCGTCTGCTGCTGGCGATCCCCACGCTGCTGGCGGTGTTCACCATCATCTTCATCATCGTGCGCATTGCGCCCGGCGACCCCGCTGTGGCCGCGTTGGGCGACTACGCCTCGGCGGACGCCGTGGCTGCGCTGCGCGAGAAGATGGGACTGAACGTCCCGCTCTGGCAGCAGTACCTGACGTTTCTGGGGGATCTGGCCCGGGGAGATCTCGGCCGTTCGCTGATCTCGCAGAAGCCGGTCATCGAGCAGATCTCGTTCGTGCTGCCGTACACGTTGGAGTTGACCTTTGCGGCGATCCTGCTCGGGTTGGCACTGGGCATCCCCATTGGCGTGATCACCGCCATCAAGCGCAACAGCCCCACGGACTACGTGGGCCGGGTGGTCTCGCTCCTCGGGCTGTCGCTGCCCGCGTTCCTCCTCGGCATTCTGCTGATGTACCTCTTCGCGGTGCGGCTGCGGTGGCTCCCGGCGGTCGGCTCCGCGCCGTTCAATGAACCGGTGCAGAACCTCAAATTCCTCGTCCTGCCGGCCATCACGCTGGGGCTGATCGAAACGGCGTACATCGCGCGCATGACGCGCTCGGTGATGCTCTCGATCCTCAGTGATGACTACGTGCGCACTGCGCGCGCCAAAGGTCTGCAGGAGCGAGTCGTGCTGCTCAGCCACGCGCTGCGAGCCGCGCTGATCCCGATTGTCTCGCTGGTGGGCATCTTCGCCATCAGCCTGATCGGTAGCTCCGTGTTAGTGGAGGAAGTGTTCGCCCGGCCGGGGCTCGGCAAGTTGATGGTGGGCGCGACCAAGCAGAAGGACTACACCACCCTGCAATCGATCATGGTCGTCTACGCGCTGATCATCATCCTCATCAATCTGGTGACGGATATCGTCTACACGTTCGTCGATCCCCGGGTCAGGTACGACTGATGAGCGCCATCACTGCCGATGCCGTCCCGTCCCTGACGCACCCCGAGGGACCGAAGCTGATCTCGCAGCGCCAACGCGCGATCCGCACCTTTCTGCAGAACCGGCCTGCCGTGGTTGGGCTGGTGCTGATCCTGCTGATCACCGCCATCGCCATCTTCGCGCCGTGGGTGGCTCCGCACGATCCGTACGACCAGAGTGTGCGCAACCGGCTCGCGGCGCCGAGCTGGGAGTACCCGTTGGGCACCGATGACAAGGGGCGCGATATCCTCTCGCGCGTCATCTTCGGCACGCGCATCGCGCTGCAGGTCGGCGTGTTCTCCGTGGTGCTGGGCGGCGTGCTGGGCACGGCCATCGGCGTGACCGCCGGGTACTTCGGCGGCAAGATCGAGTCGGCGCTGATGCGCGTGACCGACATCCTGCTCGCCTTCCCGGACCTGATCACTGGCCTGTTGGTGCTGGCGGTGCTGGGGCCGGGGCTGGAGAAGATGATCCTCGCCATTGGCCTGACCATCGCGCCGCGCTTCGCGCGTATCGCCTACGGGCCGACACTGGCGATCAAGGAGAAGGAGTACATCGACGCCGCCAAGGCGCTGGGCGCGAAGCGGGGACGCGTGCTGCGACTGCACATCCTGCCGAACATCAGCGGCGATCTGCTGGTCTTCGCCAGCCTGTGGACCGCCTCCGCCATCCGCCTCGAAGCCAGCCTCAGCTTTGTCGGGCTCGGCGTGCAGCCACCCACGCCGACGTGGGGCCAGATGATCAAGGAAGGGACGCTGTACCTCGCGGATCGCCCGCTCTACGCGCTGGGGCCCGGGTTGGCGCTGTTGATCACGGTGCTGGCGTTCAACCTGATCGGCGACGGCTTCCGCGACGTGTTGGACCCGAAGGCGCGAGTCTAGAGCGGCCCGGACCGGACACTTCACCAGCGTGACTACGGGGCCTCGTTCGTGATTGGCCCGGGGTCTCATGGTGTTTTCGTGTGGTCCGAGTGATCGGGGATGGAGGCGCGGACGACCGGTATTCCGCGCAACCGGAGCGCCTCTCTCCCCGGACGCGGACGTCGGTAAGGCGAGGCAGCCTCGCGCGAGAGCAATGCATCTCCTCCCACCGCAGAAATACGTAGATCTACGCATAGTCCCCGTTCCGCGTTCCCCCTACGATGGCATCCGGCCTACGAAAGAGGGGGTTCGCGCGTGGATGGCTCATCGCTTGATCAACTGGCACGGATGTTCGGCTCACTCCACACACGACGTGCGGCGACAGCGCTCATTGCCGGGCTCCTAACTCCCTCGATCATTGAACCCGGAGGCGTTGCGGGAAAGAAGAAGAAGCGCAAACCGCGCCGAAGGTCAGAAGGTGAAGCCCGGCGCTGCAAGCAGCGTTGCGGCGCGAAGCACGGTCAGGCTCGCCGCCGTTGCCACCGGCGCTGTCGACGTGATGGGGCAACTCGCCCCTGCGACACGGATCGCGACTGTGCACCCTGCGCCCGTTGTCTTCCCGCGGGGTGTGTCTCGACCTGCCAGGCTGGTGAAGTCTGCCAGAACGATCTGTGCAGCCCTGCCACCTGCCCGCTGGAAGGCACGGAGGTGGTGGTCAGTTCCTACAACGACCTCAAGGACGACTTCGCGCAGGGCAGCGCGGTAGGGATCTCCGCAGGCGCAGACGCTACCGCAAACTTCGTGAACGAGCGCTTCACGGATCTGCAGAACCAATTCGCCCCCGACCTACGGGACCTGGTCCCACCAGATTTCTGGGCAGCAGGCTCGTATGTTTATCAGCACAACCGCATCCATTTCGAACTTCCCTTCATTTTCTATGTCTTCGATGGCTACTGGGAGGGCGACGAGATTTTCGGCTTCTTTACCTACATTTTCCACGTTTCCTTTCAGCTCATCGCGGTAGACCCCATTCCGCCGGGATCAGACCGCACACTTGAAGGCCGGTGGGAAGGGCAGATCTTCGATCCCACGGGCGTCATCTACCCAACCCCCATCGACCTGGCAATCACCTTTGTCAGCGTCTCCGGCGAGTTGACCGGCACGCTCGATTTCCCTGGCTATGTGACGGGCCTGCCGCTCAGTAACGTCTCTTTCACCGAAAATCGTCCATTTTCGCAGGGACCGCCCGAGGATTCGCTTGTCGTCCCTTCTGTGGGTGTGGCGGCGTTCCACGCACTGGTTGGCTGGGGCGACGTGGAGATGCACATCATCTGGTACGTCGATGCCCAGGGCCAGGTAGTCGGGGTCAATTTCACTCCCGATTGGCTGCTGCGGCCAGACCCCGCCGCCAGCCTGCCCCCGGCGACTCCCATCCGCCTCCCGCTCGACGGCGCCTGGTATGTCTCCTCGAGCGGCCCACGCCACTGGCAGAATCACCATGGCGGCGACTCGACCGAGCGCCACGCCATCGATTTCGCAGTTTGGAAGGACAGCGGCCTTCGACTACCCGGCGGTGACGAAAACGCGGACTATTGGGCGTGGAATCAGCCGGTCTTTGCGCCAATGGCGGGGACAGTTATCCACGTGGTCAATGACACGCCAGACAATCAGCTCGGAACCATCAATGATGTCGATCCAGCCAACATTGTCGGCATCCAGGTGGGGCCGCAGGAGTTTCTTTATCTGGCCCATCTGCGCCAGGGTAGCGTGGTCGTCGCCGTCGGCGACCAGGTTGAGGAGGGGCAATTCCTTGCCCGGGTGGGCAGCTCTGGCCTGTCCAGTTTCCCTCACCTGCACATCCAGCTCCAGGACCGCATCGATATCTACGACCCGGATGCGATCAGCATCCCGTTTCGCTTCAAGGATCTGCTAGTCAATGGGGAACCTGTTGCCGATCCCTCGCTCATAACAGGAGACTTCGTGCAGCGTGACGGCTGCCCCATCCCGGTTCCCGTTGCATACGCGCCGGGGTCAAGCCGTCGCCAGGCGAACCGGGCGGGGCGTGGTGGCAAGGAGTTGCCCATCATGACCCGGCGCAGTATCGAGTCGTTCCGCTCGCCGGCCGCTATTCCCGCCGACGGCCGTCCGCTGAATCTGGAGCTGAAGCCGTGACCATAAGCAAGGCGAAGCCCGGCCCCGGTTAGCCGCGGATCAGGTCTCTCGCGTAGATTGTGGAATTGCGCGGCGGCGCCCGCTTCGTCTCACCGGCACGTCACGACTTCGCTGGGCGCTCTGATACTGGAACGCCCAGCACAGCAGCGAATCGGAAACTGGAACGGTGAGACGAGCCTTCGCCGTCATCTGTGGCGACCGTGCTGGCTCCACGCGGCGAGCTGGAGCGGTTTGTGATTATTCTGGGCTAAACCCGCGCCCCGGCCTCTGGCAGTTCCTCGCCGGCGGAGGCGGAGACATCGGCCTCGCGGAGCGGGGCGGCGATGAAGGTCAGTTTGTCCTGCCGCACCCGCGCCTGATCGAGCACGGCGAGCGCGGCGGGCTCCTCGTCCAGCAGGCGAACGCGCGTGTGGTCCAGCGCCGCCAAGGCGACGCCTGAGAGCTCCACTGACAGCCCGGAGACCGTGGCCGAAACCGCGCCGTTCAGCTGGATAGCTGCCGTGACATCGCAGGCGTTCAGGTCACGCACAGTCACGGCGCCATCTCCGCAGGCCAGCACCCCGGCGCCTGCGATGTTGACCAGCGTGACCGCGTCCAGCGCTGCCGCCTGCCCGGCGAACGCCGCGACCTCGATGCCTATGACGCTGCGCGCCCCGGAGAACTGCAGATTCGCCACCGTCACCTGCGTGATGCGGCCCGGCGCGCTCAGGGTGATCGCGGCGAACCACTCGGGCGCCGTAGCGTCCAGCCTGCTGCCGTCGATGGTGAGATCGGTGACCTCGCCCGCAGTCACGCGCACTGCGGCGCTCTCGAAGGCAGCGGCGTCGCCGACGAGCGAGATGGTGTGCCCGGCTCCGTCCAGCGACACGCCAGCGGGGATGGACAACGGCGCCGTCATCGTGCAATCGGCCTCGAGGGTCCAGCGGGCGCCAGCGCGTGTGAACGCGCAACGAGCCGAATTCCGGGCACGTTGCGCCCGCGCGCGTTCCAGCGATACCGGTGGGAGCAGGGCTAGGTCATTACGCGGCACGGCGCGGCAGCTCCTGATGAAAACCATTGACGTCTGATAGGCTACACATCGCGTCACCAATTATCATCGGCGGAAATACTCATTCTGCGGATGAATATGTCTTATCTTGACCAGAACATTTCACAAATGTCCCGTGTGATACTCCGATCGTTTGATCACATGCACAACGGGCCAGCCGTAGAGCGGGCTCGTATACTGGCGAGTGTTTGGGCGCCTGACCAGATCGGGCGCGATCGCCGTCATACCACCCGGAGCCTATGTCCGCCAACGCCTCTGCCGCATCGCCCGTCCGCCTCGCTGAAGGTCCCGGCAACCTCGAACTGATGAAACGGTTCGCGGCGTACTACCGCCCACACCGGGGCCTCTTCGCGCTCGATTTCACCTGCGCCGTGCTCTCCGGCGTGCTGGAGCTGGCCTTCCCGATGGCGGTCGGCCTGTTCGTCGACAAGTTGCTGCCGGGGCAGAACTGGAGCCTGATCCTCGTGGCGTCGGTGGCGCTGCTGATCACCTACCTCATCAACACCGGCCTGATGGTGGTGGTCAACTACTGGGGCCACATGCTCGGGATCAATATCGAAACCGAGATGCGCCGCCGCAGCTTCGATCACCTGCAGAAGCT
>JASGGF010000116.1:0-12690 GCA_047605145.1 Thermomicrobiales bacterium
CCGCGCCGGCCAGCGCGCCGGCCAGCGCGCCGCGCGTATCCGCCGCCCCACCGGCCTGCACGGCGGCGAACACTGCGTCCTCGAAGCGAGGCGCGCGCAGCACGACGACGATAGCCGTGGGAATGACCGACGTAGCCTCGATACCATCGCCGAACGTTGCGATGGCTTCGTTAACGGATGGCCCCGGAGACAGGGCAGCGAGCTGGCGCAATGCGTCACCCAGCGCCCCGCGCCCCAGAAACGCTGCCGTTTCTGAGGCCCATGTCTCGCGCGGCGCGCCGGTCGCTGCCAGCCGGGTGAGAAAGGCCACGGCGGAGACGGCTTCGGCGGCCTCCGGCGTGCCGTCAGTCAGCTGCGCGGCGATCAGGGCATCGGCGCGCAGGCGGGCCGCGTCGAAGCGTCCCACCGCGTGCATCAGGCCAATCGGCGCCCCGCGCGATGCCACGTCGCCCGTCGCAGGGTGAGCGCCGCCGGCGGGTACGGAGAATTCCAGCGTTTCGCCGGCCAGATCCAGCGCCGCCGCAGTGGCTGGCTGCAACCAATGTCGCGAATGCCCGGCGGCCAGATGGACCATGCGCATTCCGGCGGTCTCCGGGTCGATCCGGCCTTGATTGGCGGTCATTGATTCCACCAGACAGAGCGCGATCTCGGTCTCGTCCGTAAACTCGCCGCGATGGGTCTCGTCGCTGTCTGGAACAGTCACCGGGAGGTAGCCGGTGACCGCGCCGAACGTCGTTCCGATGTTGGTGGCTTGCTCGCCTGCCAGCGGCGCGCCGAGCGCATCGCCGATGGCCATGCCCAGCAAGGCGCCGAGAAAACCGTTCTCCGTTGCAGACGTCATACTATTCCTCGTGGTATGCGCAGCGCCGGTGAGATACGCGCATTGACGGCCCGGCGACTGCCTCATAGACTGCCTTACCGGAACGTAGCACCAGCCGCGCCAATCAGGAGCGAACGGTTGACCTTGCCAGAACCCACGCGGGCCGAAAACCGCCAGTCGCTGGCGTTTGGCAGCCGCGCCGTCCACGCCGGGGATGCGGCGCCCCCGGTGGCCGGCGCCTCAACGACGCCGCCGATCTACCCGGCCACAGCCTTCACCTACGATTCTGCCGAGGATCTGGAGGCGGTGATCGCCAACGAGCGATCCGGCTTCGTCTATGCCCGCTGGGGTAATCCCACCACGCGTGCGCTCGAGATCGCGGTTGCGGATCTGGAAGGGACGGACGACGCCGTTGCGTTCGCCTCCGGCATGGCGGCAGTCCACGCGGCCCTGCTGCTGGATGCGCGCGCCGGGGACCACATTCTGGCCTCGCCCGATGTCTACGGCGCGACCTACACCATGCTCACCAGCCTTCTGCCCTCACTGGGGGTCGAGGCCAGCTTCGTCGACATGGGCGATCTGGACGCGCTGGACGCCGCGCTGGCGGAAAAGCGGCCTGCGCTCCTCTTTCTGGAAACCATCTCGAACCCGTTATTGCGGGTCGCCAACATGCCGGAAATCACGGCGCGGGCGCACGCCGCCGGCGCGAAGGTGGCGGTCGATAACACCTTCGCTAGCCCGTATCTGGCGCGGCCGGCAGCGCTCGGCGCCGACACCGTGCTGCATTCCACGACCAAATATCTGGCCGGCCACGGTGACGTGACCGGCGGGGTGGTGGCGGTCTCGGCGGAGCGGGCCGGGGCGTTGCGCAGCCTGAGCAATCTGTTGGGCGCGACTCCCGGGCCCTTCGAGGCGTGGCTAACCCTGCGCGGCATGAAAACGCTGCCGCTCCGGATGCGCCAGCACAGCGCGAATGCGAAGCAGGTCGCTGCCTGGCTGGCCGCACAACCGGGTGTTTCCGCAGTCTATTATCCGGGACAGGAAGCCGCCGGGGTGTTCTGCAATCAGGACCGGGGCGGGATGGTCGCGTTCGAGCTGGCGGACGCCGGGCAGCCAGAGGTGTTTCGCTTTCTGAACGCCTTGCAGCTATTCACGGTGGCGACCACGCTCGGCGATGTCGCCAGCCTGGTCCTGTACCCTGCGATGTCATCGCACCGCTGGGTGCCACCGGAAGTGCGGCAGCGGCTCGGCATCAGCGATGGCCTGGTGCGGCTGTCCATTGGCATCGAGGAAATCGGAGATATTCTCACGGATCTGGAACGGGGATTGCGCGCTGTGGCGCACTCCGAAGAGGGAAGGGCGTAATGTCAGCAACGACGATGACCACGAAGCTCGATCAGTTGCGGGCGCAGATGCCCGCATTGCAGGCGACCGGCTATTTCAACGCCGGCACCTTCGGCCCCATGCCGCAGGTAGGCGTAGACGCAGCCCGTGATCTGTTGCTGGCGGAGCTGGAACTGGGGCGCATTGCGCCCGGTGGCTACGAGAAGGCTGGCGAGCGCAACCGCGCGGTCACCGAGGTGGCGGCGGAACTCTTCCACGCGGATGCGCGCGAATTCGCCTTGACCCACAGCGCCGGCGAGGGGCTGAACATCGCCCTGCTGGGCATCAACTGGCAGCCGGGCGACGAGGTGATTACGACCTTCGAGGAGCATCCCGGTCTGCTGAACCCGCTGGCGCTGCTGGCGCAGCGGTACAGCGTGGTGACGCGGATGGTGGAGGCCTCTGGCGATCCCGCCGAGCTGCTCGCTGCGCTGGAAGCCCGCATTACGCGGCGGACCCGGGTTATCGCGGTGTCGCACGTGCTGTGGTCCACTGGCATGGTGCTGCCGCTGCGCGAAATCTGCGATCTGGCCCGCGCCCATGATCTGATGGTCATTATCGATGCGGCGCAATCCGCCGGGCAAACCCCGCTCGATCTGCATGCCTGCGGCGTTGATGCCTACGCCATGGCGGGCCAGAAGTGGCTGTGTGGCCCGGAAGGCACGGGCCTGCTTTACGTGCGTCACGACCGCTTCCCCGATATCGCCCCGACCTACGCACGGTACGGTCAGGCCGACGTGAGCGGGTTCTTCATGCCACCGGCGACGGCGCACCGCTTCGAATCGGGCGAGTTCACGGCGGCGGTGATTGCGGCGCAACTGGCGACGCTGCGCTGGTTCCGGGACGATGTGGGCATCGACTGGGCCTATCAGGGCGTTGCTGATCACGGGAAGCTCTTCTACGCGTTGCTGAGCGAGATCCCCGGGGTCACCGTCATCACGCCGCGCGACGCGATGGCCGGTCTGGTGAACTTTGCGGTCGAAGGCGTTCACCCGAAGCTGGTGACCGAGGCGCTCTATGACCGCGGCTACACCATTCGGTACGTCGATTACGCGCCATGCGCCCTCTCGGCCCGGGCTTCGGTAAGTTGGTGGAACAGCGAAGCCGAGATTCGCGGTCTGGCGGATGCCATCCGCGATGTCGTTGTGACCCTCAAGGCAGGCTGAGCGATGCGGAGTCTTGACCACGCCCCCACTGCCCGAGCCGGTGGCGCCGGGTGATGACAACCGCCCGCCCGGATGTCTCGTTCGTCGTGCCCGCGCGCAACGAGGCGGACTGTATCGCCGCGTGCGTTTCCTCCTTGATGCGGCAGGCCGGAAACTTCCGGTCTGAGGTCATCGTGGTGGACAACGGCTCCTCCGATGACACCGCAGCGCTGGCGGTTGCCGCTGGCGCGCGGGTCGTGGCAGAACCCCGTCCGGGACTGGCGCACGCGCGTCAGGCGGGCCTGCACGCCGTGCAGGCCCCCATCCTCGTCTACGTCGATGCGGACACCACGCTGCCGGCAGAGTGGACGGCGGACGCGCTGCGACTCTTCCGCCGCGATCCGGGCCTCGCGGCGATCTCGCCCGCGTTCCGGTTTCACGATGGCCGGCGTCGTGATGATCTCGGGAACCTGATCTTCCGCCGTGTCCTCGCGCCGATGACCGACGCGACGCTGCGGGCGGTCGGGCGATCCGGCATCCTGATCGGCTCAACTATGGCGGTGCGGACAGCGGCGCTGCGGGCTGCCGGCGGCGTCGATCTGGCATTCCAGTTCTACGGCGAAGACACCATGATCGCCCGCCGCCTGAACCTGCACGGCGACGTGCGCTTCGTGCAGGAGCCGACGCTCCACACCAGCGCCCGCCGCTATCAGGATCGCGGCCTGCTCCACGTGGTGTACCGGTACTTCGTGATTTTCATCCTGATTCAGCTGGGGCGGCTAGCCCTGGCGGCGCGGCTGGCCCGCACCTTCTCCGCGTGCGATCGTAAGCAGACTGACTCCGCCCGCTGCCGGGCCATGCTGCTCACCTCCCTGCGCGGGGAGCCGTTCGTGCCAGAGCAGACGTTGGCGGTGGATGAGCCGCCGGCCGAGCCCCGGCTGCAACTCGACGCCTGAGGTATCTGGAGCGGGCTGGCTATACTTTGCCGCACGCTCCAGTAGCTCAGGGGACAGAGCATCCGCCTTCTAAGCGGCAGGTCGCAGGTTCGAATCCTGCCTGGGGCGCCGCACCTCCCCTCAGGAGGCGGGCGGCTTCAGGTACGGCGCGACCATCGTCTGGGTCTGCGCCGACGGTGTGACCGGCACGATCTCGATATCCACGAGATCGGCCCATTCCATCGACCACTCCTGCAACTTCGCGGCGTCGTCGCCTTCCATCAGCAGGAAGCAGCGGCCCAGGTCGGCGGAAATCCAGCTGCCCTGATACGAGAGGCCATCGGGAATCGTGCGTCCGTGGTCACGCAGCCGCTCGTAGATCGCGGTGACCACGCCGCGCGGATACCGCTCGATGATCATGAACAACAACGCTCCGCCTCCTGCCTGACCTGGCGCACGGCGTCGCAACGTGTGCGCCTACTGACTCGAATCGCGCAGAAACGGCGCGACGATCTGCTGCACCTGCGCCGAGGGCGTGACCGGCACGATTTCCATTTCCACCAGATTCCCCCAGCTCAGCACCCATTGTTGCAGAAGCGCCGCGTCGTCGCACTCCATGATCTGGAAGCACCGGCCGAGGTCTGCGGTGATCCAGCTGGCCTGATACGTCAGGCCGTCGGGCAGTGAGCGTCCCTTGTCGCGCAATTGTTGGTAGATCGCCGGTAGCCCCCCGGGCGGAAAGCGCTCAATGACCATGAACAGCATCTCGTCATCCTCCATCGTGCGGCGCTAAACTGCCCCGCGTGTTGACTTCCTGCTCGCGGCCACTGACGTGATCGTATTTCCTGCCTTCGCGGCGCTGGTGGCGGCGCTGTGCGCCATCAGCCTTGGCCGGGACGCCGTGCGGCGGCCCCGTCCGGAGCGCCTGATCTGGACGCTGGCGTTCATCATATTCGCTGTCGCCGCCGGAACGGAGGTGCTGGGCGCCGCCATCGGCTGGAGCCCGCTCCTGGCTCGGCTCTATTACCTGTGCGGCGCAGTGCTGGTGGTCGGCGTGCTTGCGCTCGGCGAGTTGTACCTGCTCTTCCCGGGGCGCCTACCATCGTACACGGCCGGCGTTGCCCTCCTGGTGACCGCGTTAGCGGCCACGATCGTTTGGTCCGCGCTCATCGACGCCGCGCAGTTGCAGGCGGAGGGCTGGCAGGCGATTCAGCGTGGCCCGGCCCTCATTGCGCTGGCGGTGGCGATCAACGCGGGCGGCACGCTGGTGCTGGTCGTCGGCGCGCTGTACTCGGCGTGGGCCATGCGCAGCAAGCCTACGCTGCGCCGCCGCGCCGCTGGCTGCGTCCTCATCGCCGTGGGCACGCTGATGGTGGCGTCCGGCGGCACGCTGACCCGGCTGGGGCATCATGAGTACCTGTACCTGGCTATGGCGGCTGGCGTCTCGGTCATCTTCGCGGGCGTGATGCTCACTCGGCCCGAGTTCGCCGCTCGATCAGCCAACGCCGCGCCTGCCGCCACGGCGCGCCGCAGCAGCATCGTGGCGCTGCCGCGCCACGCCGCTCGCCACGACAGCGCGGACGAGGGCATCACGTTCGTCACCGCGCGGCTCGGCGAGCTCGACCCCGACGCGCTGGCGACCTATTGCGAACAGTGGAGCGCCACCCCACGGACTGGGGGCGAACTTACCCGCGAAGACGCGCGGCGTGTCTGGCGCCTGCGGTTGTTGCTGCCGGACGACCGGCGCGCCAGCTTGGATGCGCTGCCGCTGCCGCTGCAGGCGCAGCTGGCCGAACTCTACGATGAGGTGTGGTCGGCGCCCGCTGCCAGCCGCGGAGCCTGACGAGACGCGGCCACCGCTATACTTCGCTGCATAGAGAATTGGCTGGGGGAGGCAGGATGAACACGTTCAATTTCGGCGATGAGGTGCGGGTGGCGATGCCCAAGGGCGTCAACAAGCGCGGCGTGACGGGCATCAGCGTGCTGTACACCACCTGGCCCGAGGCCAAGTTCGACGGCGCCACGGGCAAGATCGTCGGCATCGATCCGCGCAGCCGGTATGGCATCCCCCTCTTTCTCGTCGATTTCTCCCAGCACAAGAACCGCGTCGCGATTCCCTGGCAGCGGCAGTGGTTCCGCGGCGAGTGGATCGAGCCAATTGAGGAGCCGCGCCCGGCGCCCTCGCCGGACGGCTCGTTCGCTGCAGCCTCCGGTCAGGCACAGACCTCGCTGAAGGGCTCGTCGTAAGGCAACGCCTCGCCCAGTTGCGCACCCCCTGGCTGGCGCGCACGCGAATGCGGAACAACCTCGCCCTGATTACCTCGTACGCTGTTTGGCAGGCCAACAGCATGGTGCAAGAGGGGCGAACTCATGTCCGGGACAACTGCGGTACTTCCTGCCACGCACGATTTTGATTTCTTGTGGGGTTCATGGGCAATCGAGAACACCCGGCTGCGCTCCCGCCTGACCGGGAGCGGTGATTGGGAGACCTTCGCTGCGACCGGCACGTGCCGGCCCATCCTCCGCGGTAGCGGCAATATCGATGACTTCACGCCTGTTGACGCGAGCGCGTGGAGCGGCTTCGAGGGCGGGGCGCTACGGTTGTGCGACCCTGAAACTGGCCGGTGGTCGATCTTCTGGTTCGACAATGTGGTTCACCGACTTCTGCCGCCGGTGCACGGGTATTTCGTCAATGGCATCGGCGAGTTCTTCGGTGACGACGAGCACGATGGGCAGCCGGTTCTGGTCCGCTATCGCTGGCACGGGATTACCCCGGTTGAGGCGCACTGGGAGCAGGCCTTTTCCACCGACGAGGGCCAGACGTGGGAAACGAACTGGCGCATGCACTTCACGCGCGCAGCCGAGACGGCGTAGGGGCGTCTCGCTGGATGATGCACAACAACGGGGGCCGATCACTCGGCCCCCGTTTCGTGTCTTCGCCTTGAGCGGCTAGCTCTGGGCGAGCGCCTGATCCAGATCCTCGATCAGGTCGCTGACCGTCTCGATACCAACGGAGAGGCGGATGTAGTCCGGCGTGACGCCGGTGGTCGCCTGCTGCTCTTCAGTCAGCTGCGAGTGGGTGGTGGTTGCCGGGTGGATCACCAGCGACTTCGCGTCGCCCACGTTCGCGAGGTGGCTGAACAGCTTCGTGCTTTCGATGAACTTGCGGCCAGCCTCCGCGCCGCCCTTGATCCCGAAGCCGAGGATGGCGCCGTACAGCCCATTGCGGAAGTACTTGGTGGCGCGGTCGTGGGCCGGGCTGCTGGGCAGGCCGGGGTAGTTGACCCAGCTCACCTTCGGGTGCTCGCTCAGGAAGCGGGCCACCGCCAGGGCGTTCTGGCTATGGCGCTCCATGCGCAGCGGCAGCGTTTCCACGCCCTGCAGGAACAGGAAGCTGTTGAACGGGCTCAGGGCAGCGCCGGTGTCGCGCAGACCCTGCACGCGGGCCTTGATGATGTAGGAGATGTCCGCGCCGAAGTTCTCCTTCGTGAAGACATCGGTGTACACCAGCCCGTGGTAGCTGTCGTCTGGCTCGGTGAAGCCGGGGAACTTGCCGGAACCCTTCCAGTCGAACTTGCCGCCATCGACGATGATGCCGCCGATGGAGGTGCCGTGGCCGCCGATGAACTTGGTCAGCGATTCCACCACGATGTCCGCGCCGTGATCGAGCGGGCGCACGAGGTACGGCGACGCCAACGTGTTGTCGATGATCAGCGGGATGTTCGCATTGTGCGCGACATCGGCCACGGCCTGAATGTCAAGCGTCAGCAGGTCGGGGTTGCCGATGGTCTCGGAGTAAACGAGCTTCGTCTTCGGGGTAATCGCAGCGGCGACGGCCTCGGCGTTCGGCTCAACGAAGTGGACCTTCACGCCCAGCTTCGGCAGGGTGTGCTTGAACAGGTTGTAGGTGCCGCCGTACAGGCTCGTGGTGGAGACGATCTCATCGCCGGCCTCCGCGATGTTGAGCACCGCCAGCGTCTCGGCAGCCTGCCCGGACGCCAGCGCCAGTCCCAGCGCGCCACCCTCCAGCGCCGCGATGCGCTTCTCCAGCACGTCAGTCGTGGGATTCCCGATGCGGGTGTAAATGTTGCCAAACTCGCGCAGGCCGAAGAGGTTGGCGGCATGCTCGGTGTCATTGAAGACGTACGAGGTTGTCTGGTAAATCGGCACGGCCCGGGCGTTGGTCGTGGCGTCTGGCTCTTGTCCGGCGTGCAGGGCCAGTGTCTCGAAACCGGGGGCGGCTGTTGCGGTCATTCGTGGATCCTCCCGAATTGGTGCAGGTGCATGACAAATCTGCCGGTGGCGCTTGCCAGCGGCTATACGTCTCGGAACGCAATTCCGGATGCGGTCAGCGCGGCGTCACCGCGGCGCGCATGGTGTCTTTTGCTCCGCGCGGAGGGCGGTCAACGAGGCACACGGCGGTCACGCCGGGTCCGCCACGCGGGCTGCGACGAAGCCGCCGATGGCGTCAGTCATCTGGTCCCATTCCTTGAGGAAGGCGTCGTGGCCGTGCGGCGAGTCGAGCTCCGTGTAGGAGACCTCCTTGCCCAGCGCAGCCAGCCGTTCGCCCAGCGCCGCAATCGGTTCGGGCGGAAAGAGCCAGTCCGACCGGATGCCCACCAGCTGCACTGGCGCCGCGATCTGCCCCAACCAGTGCGCTTCCCCACCGTTGCGCGCCACGTCGTACAGATCCATGGCCCGGGTCAGGTAGAGATAGCTGTTGGCGTCAAAGCGCTTCACCAGCGCGTCACCGTGGTAGTGCAGATAGCCCTCGACATCGAACGTGGGGCCGAACGACGGGTAGAGCACTGGCCGGGTGGCGAGATTGCGGCCAAACCGCAGATCCATGCTCTCCTTGGAGTGGTAGGTCACCATGCCCGCCATGCGGGCAATGGCCATGCCGCTCTCCGGGAACACGCCCTCTGCCGCATAGGCGCCCCCGCGCCACTCCGGGTCCGCCATGATGGCGCGGCGGCCAATCTCGTTGATCGCGATGCCCTGCGCATCCAGCGCGCCCGAGGCCGCGATAGGCACGACGCCGCTCACCATGTCCGGGTGCCGGGTGCCCCATTCCAACGCCTGAAAGCCGCCAATGGACCCACCCACGGCAACCACGCGGGTCACGCCGAGCCGCTCCAGCAGCCGGCGCTGGGCGTTGACCATGTCGCCGATGGTGACCAGCGGGAAGCGCATCCCGAGCTGGCGCCCGGTCAACTGATCCTCGCTGGCTGGGCCGGTGCTCCCCTGACATCCGCCGAGGATGTTCGCGCAGATCACGAACGCGTTGTCCGTGTCCAGCGCCTTGCCGGGGCCGATGAGGGGTTCCCACCAGCCGCCGCTCCCGCCGGCGTTGCTGTCACCAGTCAGGGCGTGCAGCACGATCACGGCGTTGTCGCCGCGCTCGTTCAGCTTGCCCCACGTGCGGTAGGCGAGCGTGATGTTGGAGAGGCTGCCGCCCAACTCGAACTCGAACGCCCCGAGGCTCATGGAGAGCCGGGGCGATTCCTGACCCGAGCTGGCGTCGCCGCGTTTGCGGACGACCCGCAGCCGGGCCCGGCTATCCGGCGCCTCCGGAACCTCCCGCAATTTTCGTTGGTCGTCACCCATGTTCTGGCGCACTCCTGCCGGCGCGTGGTCTCCGTAGACCCAACCGAAGCGTGAGAAGCAAAAACCCCTGCCTCGGCAGGGGTACGCGCGAACGCCTACCCTTATCTCGCAGATTGCTCTGCCGGAATTGGCACCTTGCGCATTGCTGCGCAGGCTGCCGGGCTTCGCAGGGCCGAGTCCCTCCACCCGTCTCGATAAGGATGCACTCTTCAGTTGTTGACCGAAATCTACGAAATGACGCCCTGCCTGTCAAGTCTTTGGCTGCAACCGCGCTGAGATTTCTCCGGTCCAATCCGGATACCGGGCGCTGAGTTCAGCCAGCTGTCCGGGCACAAAATCGCGGAAGTCAAAGCCCGGCCCCATGGTGGTGCCCATCAGCGCGAAGCCGTGAGGACCATCGCCCAGTAGCGCGCCTTGCCAGACGCCACCCGGCACGATGACCTGTGGCCGCTGCCCGGCAAGTAAGTCGCTGCCGATCGTCACCATCTGGCCGCTGCCGTCTGGGAAGAGATGCAACTGCTGCACCGGGTCGCCAAGGTAATGGTGAAACACCTCTGGCCCCGGCAGCAGGTGCATAGCGGACATCGTGTCCGGGGTCAGCAGGTAGTAGATCGCCGTGGTGATGGAGCGGTCGTCCGGCGGCTGCCACGGCACGAGGTGGCGTGGCAACTCGCCGCTGCGGTGCGTCTCCGCAAAGTACCCGCCCTCGAATTCGAGCGGGCGCATGTTCAGCATCTCAATGATGGCGTGGGCGGTGAGGGCTTCAGTTGCCGGTGTTTCAGACATCGGTTGGGCGCCTGTCCTACGCTACTGCCACACGGTCGGATTCTTCGAACGGAGAAAGAACCTGCATGTCGCATCACACTGACCAGACCGCCGGGGCTGCCGGCGCACTGCCGCATTGGGACCTCGATCCCATTTTCCCGGGTCTGGAGTCCCCGGAGTTTAGCGAAGCGTTTGACAATCTGCTGACGTCGCTGGACGGGTTGGACACATTTCTCCCGGCGGAGGCGCCGCCTGCTGGGGATCCCGCCGTCATCGTCGATGAGGCTCTGGGAACGCTGAATACGCTCTCGGCTGAGATGACGCGGGTCGGCTACTACCTGTTCGGCCTGATCGCCACGAACACCCGGAATGACGCCGCGCAGGCGAAAAGCAGCGAACTGCAGGCGCGCGGGGTGGCGTTGGAAAAGGCATTCGTGCGCTTCGCGGCGTGGCTGGCCGAGCAGGATGTCGAGGCGCTGATCGCGCAATCGCCAGTGGCGCAGGCGCACGCGTACCCGTTGCGCCGCGAAGTTGTCCGCGCCTCGCACTTCATGAGCCCGGCCGAGGAGGCGCTGGCGGCGGACCTCGGCCCCGCGGCAGGCGGCGCGTGGAGCCGGCTGCACAGCAATGCCTCCTCGCAGATCATGGTGGCCGTGCCGCAAGCGAACGGCGATACGGTGGAGCGGCCGATGACCGAGGTGCGCAATCTCGCCCACGACCCGGACCGCGAGGTGCGTCGCCGGGCGTGGGCGGCCGAGGTGGCGGCGTGGAAGGCGAACGCGCTTCCGCTGGCGGCGGCGCTGAACGGCGTCAAAGGCGAAACGGTGGTGCTGGCGGAGCGCCGGCGCTGGCCGGAGCCACTGGACACCGCCGTCTTTGAGAACGCGATCGACCGCGAGATTCTCGACGCGATGATTGCGGAAGCCCGCGCGGCGTTCCCGGAGTTCCGCCGCTATCTGCGGCTCAAGGCGGCCGCGCTGAAGCAGCCTACGCTGACGTGGTACGACCTTTTCGCGCCCATGGGCGCCTCGGAGCGCTCGTGGTCGTGGCCCGAGGCGACGGCTTTCGTCACGCAAGAGTTCGCCGCGTTCAGCCCGCGTATGGGCGCGCTGGCGGAGCGGTCGGTGGCGGAGCAGTGGATCGACGCCGAGCCACGCCCCGGCAAGGTCGGCGGCGCGTTCTGCATGGGGCTGGGTGGTGGCGTATCGCGCGTGCTGCAGAACTTCGCGCCCGGCTACGACGCCGTCTCGACGCTGACGCATGAGCTGGGCCACGCCTACCACAACGTGACGCAGACCGATCTGCTGCCGCTGCAACGCGAGATGCCGTCCGCGCTGGCGGAGACGGCCAGCACCTTCTGCGAGACGATCATCAAGGACGCCGCGCTGGCGGGCGCCTCGCGGCAGGAACAGATCTACATTCTGGAGCAGTCTCTGCAGGGCTCTACCCAGATCGTGGTGGACATCATCAGCCGCTTCGACTTCGAGAGTGCCATCTTTGCCAAGCGCAAGGAGCGCGAACTGTCGGCGGACGAGTTCTGCGAGCTCATGCTGGCGGCGCAGGAGGGTACGTACGGCGACGGGCTTGACCCGGAGGCGCGGCATCCCTACATGTGGGCGGTCAAGGGCCACTACTACCGCACCGGGGAGTCGTTCTACAACTTTCCGTACCTGTTCGGGCTGCTCTTCGGCCTCGGCCTTTACGCCGAGTCACGCCACGACCGCCCGGCGTTCATGGCCCGCTACGACGCGCTGCTTGCTGACACCGGCCTCGCCTCGGCAAGCGACCTCGCCGCCCGCTTCGGCATCGACCTGCGGGTGCCGGAGTTCTGGCGCGCCGGCCTCGACGTCATCCGCGCCGACATCGACCGGCTGGAGGCGTTGCTGGCGGAAAACTGAGCCACGCGCAACAAGGGGGCCCCTCACCCGTGCATCGTCTGACAGGAGTTGGTGTTTGGCGACAGGCTGACTTTGCGGCGACGGCCCTCACCCCCAGCCCCTCTCCCGATGCGCGGGAGAGGGGAGCCGACCGGCGG
>JASGGF010000117.1:0-12655 GCA_047605145.1 Thermomicrobiales bacterium
GTGTTCGCCGTACATCTCCTCTACGGGCAGCTCGATGTACTCGCCGATGCCATCGACGATGGGGTGCGTGGGGTTGACCACCCACAAGCGCTCTTTCTCGCCATCGGCGCGCCACTTCAGGTTGCAACTGGTGCCCATCAGCGCCTTGAAGGGCTTGGAGAAGTGGGCGGAGTGCAGCACCACGAGGCCCATGCCATCGATGACCACGCGCTGCTGCACGCGCTTGACGATCTCGTCGTCGACGTCATCGTGGTACATGTGCCCCCACCAGACGAGGACATCGGTTTCGGCCAGCCGCTCCACGGTGAGGCCATGCTCTGGCTCATCCAGCGTGGCGGTGCTGACTTCGAAGCTGGGGTCCTCGCGCAGGATCGTCGCCAGTTGCGCGTGGATCCCCTCGGGATACACCTTCGCAATGCGCTCTTCCTCGCGCTCCTGCCGGTACTCGTTCCAGACGACAACACGGGTCTTCGCTCGCATCGGACCTCCTGAGGGGTACGGGTGGGTGTGCCGGTGAAGCGCTTCACGGGCAGTGTCAACCCTCAGGTTGGGCGAGAGTCAAGAGGTCATCTGCGGTCAGTTGACTTCCCGGATTGCCGTCGCCAACCGGTACAAAAGCCCGTACACCCTTCCGCTGACAGTCTGCGCTCCTTGTGACACCCTGAGAACTGGACCCTCTCGCGCAACATCGCTCTAATTCTCGATGAGGAGATTCGGCATCATGGATACCCTGCGCCTCGACTCGATCAGTCAGCGACTCTCCGCCGGAAGCACGCGCCGCCGGATGCTTGGAGCGCTGGCCGCGCTGCCCGCCATTGGCGGCCTTGTCGCCCTGCTGGGCGACGAGGCCGCAGACGCCAAGGACCGCCGCCGCCGGCGGAAGCAACGCCACCGGCGGCGCAATAACCCCGGAGCCCGCAAACGCTCCTGCCGGCGCAAGCCATTGGCCAAAATCTGCGACGGACGCTGTGGCGAGGTCAAGAACCGCCACACCTGCGGCAGGCGCATCGACTGCGGCCCATGCTGCACGCCTGATTGCGGCGATCTGACCTGCTGCGGCACGTCCTGCGCCGCCCTGCAGTGGGATGCGCTGAACTGCGGCGCGTGCGGCAACGCTTGCCCGGCAAATCACGTGTGCGCCGGTGGCTCGTGTCTTGCCTGCACCGTGTCCTGCGACGCGGCGAACCATGTTTGTGACGGCGCCGTGTTGCAGGCGGCGCTCGCCGAAGGGGGCAACGTCGTCGTCTGCCCGGGCCGTTACACCGGAACCTTCAGCATCGCAGATCACGCCGTGGTCACGGTCGTGGGCGCCGGCATGGGGGATGACCCGGCGGCCAGCACAATTCTGGACGCGCAGGGCGCGGGGCGGACCCTCCAGACCGGCATGTGGAGCAGCTCAACCATTCGCGCCATGCGCTTCACTGGTGGCGACGCCCTGTTAGGTGGCGGCCTTCACTTCGACAGCGGTTCCACTTTCACGTTGGAGCACAGCGCCGTTGCCGGAAACCGCGCTACCGGGGTCGCAGGCGGGCTCCATTTTCTGGGCGTCGAAGGCGCCATCACCGACTGCCTGTTCACCGGGAATCTCTCAACCAATGCAGGCGGCGCAATCTTCTCTGATGGCGTGAACCTGTCGTTGCGAAAGACGACGATCACCCGAAATACCGCAGAGTATGGCGGCGGCATTGGGCTTGTGGCTGTCAAGATGACGTTGGCTGATGGCACAACCGTCACCGGTAATACCGCGCATCAGGCCGACGGCGGGGGCGGTCTGTGGGGCATCGCCGGAGCCGCCGTTGTGGTCGAGGCCGATGCGGTCGTGCGCGGCAATACGCCGAATGATTGCGTGATCGAAGGCACGCTGAACGGCGTTTGCGGGTAACGCCGGCCGATATTGCGCTAGGGATTTCGCGACTACGGCAATCGCCGGTACGTCGTTAGCGTCTGCACCTCGCCGAAGCCGAGGCGGGTGTACAGCTCGCCGGCGCGGTCGGACTCCCAGCCGATCTTCAGGGTGTGGGCGCCGGCGTGGGCGAGGCGGTCCAGCCCGGCGCTGATCATGGCGTAGCCAATGCCGCGCCCCGCGTGCGTGTCCTCCACCCGCACCGGCTCGACGAGCCCAACCCCGGTGATCGGGTCGCTCCAGAAGAGGGTGTAACCCGCGACCGAACCGTCTGGCGAGAGAACCGCGAGGTCGAGGTGTGGGTCGTAGAGCGCGGTCTGGCGTAGCCTCGCTTCGACATCAACGCCGTTGCGCGCAACCATTGGGTGCTCCGGCACGACGTCTGGGCCACGTTCCGCCCGGTCGGTGAGGCGGTAACCCTCCGGCAGCGCGCGTACGGTGGGGCGGTCGGCGGCGGCCATCCAGCCGGACCACGACACCTCGCCCGCCGCGAAGCCGTGCTCCGCGAACCACGCACGGAGTTCGGCATCGTCGTTCATCACCAGCGCCTCGACCGGGCGGGCATCGTCCAGCCGCGCCAGTTCCGCCAGCGCGAAGGCGGTCACCTCGTCCAGCGAGAGCGGCAGGTCCGGTAGCCGGAGGACGTCCAGCCACCATGCATGCGGCCACTCGGTCAGCATCGCGGTGGCGACGGGCTGGCCGTCATCATCGAACCAGACCGGCAGCGCGAGGTCATCGCTGGCGCGGGGTTTCCGCGACCACCACTGCGGGTCCGCCGCCTCCCAGACGCCGGCGCGGGGATCCGCGAGGCGCATACGGTTCAGCAGGTCTGAGACGGCGGTGAGGCGGTTCAGGCCGCTGAGCAGTTCGTGGCGCATCGTCTCAACCTTTCGCACGTAGCAGCGCCAACGGTGTTCACCAAGGTTGTCGCAGCGAAAAGCCCTCACCCCCAACCCCTCTCCCGATGCGCGGGAGAGGGGAGCCAAGAGGCGGCGTGGCAGGAATCTGCCGCCACCATGCCATATCGGGGCCACATGCACAGGACAAGAGCCCCTCTCCTGCGCATCGGGAGAGGGGTTGGGGTGAGGGCCGTCGCCGCGTGCCTCGACGAGATCCCTCCTTCGTCGGGATGACGACAGGGTTCTACACCGCCCCTACCTTCTGCGCCTGTGGACTGAGGCGCATTGGGGCCGGTTCGGCGTCGGGGCGGAGGAGCAGCTCAGTTTCGGCGTCGAAGAGGTGCAGGTGCTCTGGCTCGACGGTCAGCCAGATGGGGGCGTCCGGCTCGGCGCGGAACTCGGGGTCAGCGGAAGCGACGACGAGGTAGTCGCCCACCTTCAGGTGGACGTAGGTCAGATCGCCGGTTGGCTCTACGGTGTAGACACGCCCCTCGATCCAGTTCGCACGGGGCTCCAGCGAGAGCTGGATGTTGCGGTGCCGCGCGCCAACCACCACCTGCCCGGAGCTGGTCAGCGCCCGCCGCGCCTGCTGCGCCGAGAGCGGCATTCGCCAGCCGCTGTCCCCCACTACGAAGGTGCGGTCGCCTTCCGTGACGACACGGCCGCGCAGCATGTTCATCGCCGGGGAGCCGATGAACCCGGCCACGAAGGTGTTGACCGGCGCGCGGTAGATCTCCTCCGGGGTGTCGAACTGCTGCAGCTTGCCGAGGTGCATCACCGCGATGCGGTCCGCCATGGTGACGGCTTCCATCTGGTCGTGGGTGACGTAGATGACCGTCGCCTTCAACTCCTGATGGAAGCGCTTCAGCTCGGCGCGCATCTGCACGCGCAGCTTGGCGTCGAGGTTGGAGAGCGGCTCATCCATCAGGAACGCCTGCGGGCTGCGCACCAGCGCCCGCCCCAACGCCACGCGCTGTTGCTGGCCGCCAGAGAGCTGGCGCGGGTGGCGGTCCAGCAGGTGCTCGATGCTCAGCACGTTCGCGGTGCGCTTCACCTGCTCGTCGAGAGCCGGTTTCGGCGTCTTGCGCATCCGCAGTGGGAAGGCGAGGTTCTCGAACACCGTCTTGTTGGGGTAGAGCGCGTAGTTCTGGAAGACCATCGCCAGATCGCGGTCTTTCGGGTCAAGCGTGTTGATCTGGCGGTCTCCCAGCAGAATCTGGCCCTCGGTGAGGTCAATCAGCCCGGCGATCAGGTTGAGGGTCGTGGTCTTGCCGCAGCCAGAGGGGCCGACCAGCGCCACGAACTCGCCGTCGCGAATGTCGAGGTTGACGTGGTCCACCGCGACCACATCTCCGTACATCTTCACGACATCCTTCAGCGTCACGCCGGCCATGCCGAATGCTCCTTCGCGGTTATGTCGATTCAGAAAAACTGGCAGCGTCTGCTGTCCCGGGGGCGTCGCCAGTGCTGGCGCGTTTCGCCCGGTTAGCGGGCGTCACGCGCTCCATGTGCGCTGGCAGCCGCCCCTGCGCAGCCTCGTCGATCACGGTCTGCAAGCGGCGCTCGCGGGTCTCCGGCTTCTTCGCGCTCACGATCCACCAGATCAGCGCCTTGCGGGTAGAGGGCGGCCGCGCCGAGAACCAGTCCCACGCCGCCGCGTTCGCCTCGAAGGCCGCCAGTTGCGCGGGCTCCAGCTCCGGCATGGCGGCCTGTTCGTGGCTGTAGATGGCGGTGCGGTCCTCGCGGCGGGCGGCGAAGGCGGCGTGCCCGGCGGCCCGCACCCGCCCCTCCTCCGCCAGCTCGCCGAAGCGCTTGACGTTGACCGCGCTCCAGATGCTCCCCTTGCGCCGGGGCGAGAAGCGGATCGCCCGGGCTTCGTCGCCGAGCGATTTCCCCTGCCCGTCGATCCAGCCGAAGCAGAGCGCGGCGTCCACCGACTGCGGCCACGTCATGTTCACCTTGCCGCTACCCGCCTTGTACAGCCCTACCCAGTAGAAGGGCGCGTCCGCATGGTGGTCATCCAGCCACAGCACGAACGCCTCGGGCGTTTCAAAGAAAACGGCGTGCTCCGGGGCGCTGCCCGGTTCTGGCGCGGGCATCTAGTGCTTCACCGCGCCTTCCGTCAGCGCGCGCACGAAGTGGCGCTGCAGGACGAGGAAGAGCACCACTACCGGCACGCTCATGATGAAGGACGCGGCCATCAGGCCCGGCCAGTTGCTGGCGTACTCGGTGAAGAACTTCTCCAGCCCCACCGGCATGGTCATCTTGCTGTCGGAGTTGATGAAGGTGCGCGCGTAGACGTACTCGTTCCAGCCCTGAATGAAGGCGTAGATGGCGGTCGCCACCAGCCCCGGCGCGGAGAGCGGCAGGATGATCTTCCAGAACGCCTGAAAACGCGTCGCGCCATCAATGCGCGCCGCCCGCTCCAGTTCCGGCGGGATGTTGTCGTAGAACCCCTTGAGCAGCCAGATGGAGAGCGGCAGCCCGAACGTGAGATACGTCAGGATCAGTGACCAGTAGGTATCGATCAGCCGCAGGTTCTTCATCAGGATGAAGAGCGGGATCAGGAACACCACCACCGGGAACATGTTGCGGATCAGCACCGAGAAGAAGAGCGCGTCCCGCCCCGGGAAGTTGAAGCGCGCGAAGGCGTAGGCCGCCGGCACCGCCACGATCAGGCCGAGGACGGTGGTGGCCGACGACACGATGATGCTGTTGCGGATGAACCCGAGGAACTGCTGTCCCGTCGGGCTGTTCGGCGAGAGCAGGGTGGTGTACTGGTTGATGGTCGGTTCCCGGGGGATCCAGACCGGCGGCTGCTGGATGGCGGCGAACTCGCTCTTCAGCGAGGTGGAGACCATCCACAACATTGGCAGCGCGGTGAAGGCCAGCAGGAAGAGCAAGAAGAGCCAGCGCCCCAGACCGAGGATGTTGAACCCGCCGCGAGATCGCTCCATGGTGGTTTACCCCTCGCGCCGGGGCGCGTTCGCGGTGAGCGCCTTCACGTAGAAGTAGCCAAGCCCCAGCATGATGATGAACAGGATCACGGAGAAGGCGGACGCCGGGCCGTACTGCAGCTTGCGGAAGGCGATGTTGTAGATCTCGGTGATCCACAGCGCCGAAGCGTTCGCCGGGCCGCCGCCGGTCATCAGCCAGACCAGCGTGAACGAGTTCAGGTTGATCACGAAGAGCAGCAGGGTGGTGATCAGGATCACGCCCTTCAGGTGCGGCACGGTGACGTGCCAGAACTGGTTCCACGTGCTGGCGCCGTCGATGCGCGCCGCCCTCAGCAGTCCTTCCGGCACCGTCTGCAGCCCCGCCGTCAGCATCACCATCACGAAGGGGAATTCCTTCCAGACGTTGACCATGATCAGCGTGGGCATCACCCGCTGCTTGTTGTCCAGCAGCACCAGCGGCTTCTCGATCAGCCCCCACTCCATCAGGGAGCCGCTGACGAGGCCGTAGTCGCTGTGCAGGATCCAGCGCCAGACATACGCCGCCGCCACCGCCGAGATCACCCACGGGATCAGCAGAATGGCGCGAACGACGGCGCGCCCCGGAAAGGGCTTGTGCAGCGCCAGCGCCGCCCCGAAGCCGAGCACGAAGGCGAAGAAGGTGGAGCCGACCGTCCAGTAAACCGTGTTCCACGTGATCTTCCAGAAGCGGGGATCGGTCAGGATGTCGCGGTAGTTCTCCAGCCCGTTGAAATTCCACTCGCCGGTGCGCGGCGGGGTGGCGTGGAAGGAGAGCCAGATGGTGTACACCAGCGGATAGCCAATCACCACCAGCATCACCAGCATGGCCGGCAGGATGTACATGTAGTCGGTCCAGCGGTTCGCCATCCGCCGGAGCAGCGAAGGGCGGCGCGGCGCGGGCGCCACCGCTGGCTGCAGCATCGTCTGCGCGTCTGCCATGGCCATGGGTCAGGAGCCCCCCGGCGGATGCCGAACCGCCAGCCGGATGAGGCTCCGGCTGGCGGTCGGTTCCGCGCCCGTCGCCTAGCGCTGCGCGATCAGCTCGTTGATGCGGTCGGCCGCGTCGTTGGCGGCTTCCTCCACCGTCATGCTCTCGGTGAGGGCGTTCTGCAGCATCTCCGGGATGATGATGTTCATCACCTCCGGGGATTCCGGCACCACCGGGAAGGGGATGCCGTACGGCAGCATGGCCGTGGTCACTTCGAGGAACTTGATCTCCTCCAGCCGCTGCTTCATCCACTCGGTCTCGAAGCCGAGCAGGTTGGCGGGGTTGGAATCGGACCAGTTGTTCTTCAGCGACCACTCCGGGCTGGTCAGCAGCGTGACCAGCGCCCGCGCGGCGTCGCGGTTCACCGGCGAGCCGTGCGCCTCGTCGCTCATGATGTGGGCGTTGGAGCCCCCGAAGACCACCGCGCGCCGGGCCGGACCTTCGGGGATCAGGCCGTAGCTCATGCTGGCGACGATCGCGTCCGCCTTCTCCTTGTCCGCGCCGGTGGCCTTGGCGGCGCGATCACGCATGGCGATGTACTCGCTGGGGTGCGCGATCATCATGGCGATCTCGCCGGCGATGAACAGGTCCTGATTCTCCGTCTGGGTGTTGGTCAGCGCGGAGGTGGGGACGGACTGGTCACGCACGTACATATCGTAGAAGGTCTGCAGCGCCGCGATGCCCTCGGGGCTGTTGATCTTGGTGGTGGCGTAGGTCGGCTCGTCGTCCGCCTCGTCCAGCGCGCTCGCCCCGTAGGCCCAGACCACCGGCATGAAGCGGAAGGGGGTGTTGCCAGCGTTCACCTTGCAGACCATGCCGTAGCCGTTCTTGCCGGTCTCCTGCTTGATCTGGTTGGAGTACGCCACCACATCGTCCCACGTGGCTGGCGGGTTCTCCGGGTCCAACCCGGCGTCGGCGAAGAGCTGCTTGTTCCAGATGAACGCCATCGTCTCGTTGTTGGTGGGCACGCCGTAGTACTTGCCCTCCCACGTCACGGACTTCAGCGCGCCCGGCCAGAACTGCTCCGGCGTGAGCCCGAATTCCTCGAAGGTGATCTCCGAGGTCCCGCCGCGCGCCGCGAACTCGACGCCCCACAGAATCGGCATCTTCGCCACGTCCGGGGCGGCGCCGCCGGCGGCCGCCGTGCGGATCTTGTCCAGCAGGTCGTTGTAGTTGACGTTCTGGTTGTCCAGCGTGATGTTCGGGTAGATCAGCGCGAAGGTGTCGAGGAAGTCCTGATACAGGGTCTTCGCGATGTCCGGCGAGGCCTCCGTCGGGCCGTTGTTCCAGTAGGCGATGGCGCCCTCGGTGCTCTCCGGTACGATGGCGTGCGCGTCACCGGCGGTGTCGAAGGTGCGCGTGCCGGCCTTGGCGTTGATCGTCTCGATGTTCCACTCTTCCGCCGTGACGCCCGTCTTGTCAGAGGCGTCCTGAAGGTAGGCGTAGGCCTGACTGCGGGTGATGATGCCGGCGGCGACCGCGCCGGACAGGAACCCGAGCAGACGGCGGCGGTTGATCAGCTGAACATCGCGGGTGGGGCCATGAAACATCAGCGGTTCCTTCCTCGCTCAGCGCCGAGCGACCTGTGGCCGATTCCGGGGGAGCCCTTCGCCAGTGAAGGGCAAGACGGCTCGTTCAGTATACGAACGTGCCCGGCGTGCAGCCTCCTCTCTATTCAGTCAGTTTGCACAAGTGTGTTCACGCATTCAATCAGGCGAATGGGCGCCATGTCAACGGCAGCGCTGTCTAAAACGCCATATTCGCAACACACGCCACATTTGCGCCGTTGCGATTGCACGAGGCTATGCAGGAAGCACGGAAAGCACGAGCATCTCAGCTTCCCGATGGTCGATGGCGGCGAGGCGCGCCGCACTGCCTGCCGGCAGAAAGAACGTACCGCCAGCGGAGATGAGCCGCGCCGACGGCTCGCCAGCTGGCTCCAGCGGCCCCGCTTGCGAGAATGGCGCGGCCTCGGCCGCGCGCGCGGTGGCCACGGCGCCGGCCTCGTGCTCCACCACGATAGCGCCGTGCTCAACGTAGCCCACGACAAACCCCTCCCCCGGAAGGACACGCTGGGTCGCGCCGGCCACCACCCCCCGGCGCTCGACGGTGATCGTCGCCTCGCCAGCCGGAGCCGTAACGGCCCGGGCCTGAGCCAGTATCTGGAAGCTCAGGTCCTCGGTGGTGAAGCCTCGCCACTCCCCGTGCGGGAGCGCCGCCGCCATCGAGACATCGAGCAGGGAAACGGTGCGGGCCCCCGGATTCCGCAGTTCGAGCACCCCGGGTTGCACCACTGTGGAACTGGTCCCGGAGACCATGATGATCTCCTGCCGCCGGCTCCGTGAACGCTGCGTGGCCGAAAGGTCATCAGAGGTGATGACGCCGTGTTCGTCGGGGAGATCCACGGCCAGAAATCCCGACTCGACGATGATGGTGCGGGCGCCCGTCACCGTCGTCTTCGCCGTCGCCCCCGGGCGCAGCGTGACCCGCGCCATGCCGATGGCCAGCGGCGCCGCCAGCGGCCCGGCAATATCGCTGCGGGCAAACAAGGGGTCCGCCGGGCTGGCGGCCACGCTCACTGGCGCGCGTATCGCGCCCGCCGCCACAAGCGCCAGCCACCCGCGTCGACTCAACCGGGTATCCCATGCCACCACCATGCGCTCCTTCCAGATCGAGACTGGCGGCAGCGCCCGGACGTGGGGACAGCGTGACCCCGAAACACAGTGTTCGCGCGTCCATGCAACAGGATCACCCCAACAGTGGGGCCATGCGGGCAACGGAGAACGATCATCATGGCCATCATTGGCGAGAGAATTGCGGCGTGGCGACAGCCATCGGGGCTGGCGCGCTGGTTGGGAGCCGCCGCGTTGATCGGTGTCTGGCTGGCCGGCGCCAGCGGATCGGGCGGCGCCTCGGCGCGCCTCTGGCAACAGGATGCCGGACGGAGCGTCGGCTGGCATCAGGCAGATTTGCCAAATCAGGGGACACCGGGCAGTGACGACATGCTGAACGCCTGCCTGCAACGGGAGTGGGTCTTCGTCCAGGAAGAAAGCAGCGATGCCGTGCAGGTGTACCGCCCCGCCGATTACCCGCTGGGTCCGGCCCGCGGCCGCTTCGGCTACGAGTTCCTTGCGGGCGGCCAACTGATCTACCGGGGCATCGGCCCGGCGGATGGCCCGCTGACCTCGCCCGGCCAGTGGGCGTGGGTGACGCCAGACGCCATCCACATCGCGGTCAGCGACCCTCAGGGCGCCTACATCGACGAGACGCTGCGCGTGGTTAGCTGCGACGCGGAGATGCTGCAGGTGGAGCGGGTCACCGGCCCTGAAAGCGAGACGCCGGCTGCGCCGTAGACGTCACGGCCAGTCGCCGATGGCACGCACGCGGTTGAGGGTCAGTCCGCGCTTGAGGCGGCACAATGGTGATTGCTCGTCTGATCGGCGCCGTCCCCGGCTGCGGTCCCCAGCGCGGCGCGCACGACCTCCGGCGCGTGCTGGATGGCCCGCAGGTACGACTGTGCGGTGCGATCCAGCCGCGTGGCTCCTTGCTCCCAGTCTCGCAGCGTGCCGAGCGCAATTTGGAACTGGCGGGCGAACTCGCGTTGGCTCAGGCCAAGCTGCTCGCGAATCTCGCGAGGAACCGGCGCCCGCCGAAGCCGCACGATATCAGCTGCGGTCAACTCCGGATTGTCCAGATCAGTGCGCGCATCGAGGATGATGTCTTCGTCGCTCATCGCGTCAACGAACGCCCAGTCCGTGCCGATCAACGGTTCATTGGTTGACATACGCTTGCCTTTCAAGCGGAGACGCCCGTCGCGCGCTGATGATGCGATACCGGCCGTTCCGCTCGGTGTAGACAATGACGAGAATCCGGCTCATCACGTCGCCGATGACTTGCCACCGATCTTCGTCGTAGTCGCGATCATCTGGCTGATGAAGCGCAAAAGGATCGTCGAAAACGCAACACGCGTCCGCAAAGTCAATGCGACGGCGCAAGTACGTCTATCGGGCTTTGCCTTCATCCCAGTCACAGCCCAGACAGCCCATTCAGTATACTGCCCCTCAGTACCTGATCGACCAATCGCACCATACATCCCTCGTAAAGAGGATCAGATGGCGTTGTCACCACACGTGCAACTACGTCATCTCAAATTGTCTGGCTTTGATATGGAAAAGGCGAGGCTGCTCCCCCTGCGACGGGTTGTCATCATCGACCACAGTTGACTGAAAAGACTTTACTTCTCTATCCAGATACGCAACAATTGCCGCCGTGTAGGCAGGAGGCGCCGGCTCGTGGTCATTGGACAAGCAGCAACGGGAACTGACGCGTGGATCGGCGCGGGGACGCGAGAGGACCGGATCGCGGAGGGCATCACCCGGGCCGGGCTGGACGCCCTCGTGGCAACCACCTCCGAGAACGCGGAATACCTGTCCGGGCGTCCCAGCACCATCGCCACGCTCTGGCCGCTCCCCGGCCTCGTGGCTGTGGCGGTCAACGCGCAGGGCGACATGGCGGTCGCGGCGGGCGATCAGGAAATCGCGGGCTACCAGCGCGCCGCCGAGCGCTTTCCCTACCACCTCTGGATCGAGCACCTCGATCTGCGCGGCGGTGGCAGCGAGTCACTCTCGCAGCGGGTGACCGCGGCGCGGCCAACCGGGCCCATCGACAGGCCAGCGCAGTACGAGACGGAACAGTTGCTCGATGCCGTTGCGGCGGCCATCGCCGCCGCCAGCGGTGGCCGGGGCCGGATCGGGCTGGAACTGCACTCGCTGCCCGCCTGGATCCTCGAGGGCGTACGGCAACGGCTACCGGCGGCGGAGTTCGTCGATGCCACGGCGGTGATGGAGGATCTGCGGGTCATCAAGGACCCGCAAGAGCAGGCGAACCTCCGGCTGGCTGGCCTGCTGACGGACATCGGGATCGCCGGGGCGCGGGATTCCCTACAGCCCGGGCGAAGCGCGATCGACGTCTCAGCCGCGTACCAAACAGCGATCTGGCAAGCGGTCACCGGCGACTCCCGCTACACCGCGCTGCGGCAGGCCGAAGGTCTGGTCTCCGTGGGCGACGGCGGGGGACCGGTGGCGGTGGGACCGGGGCAAACGATCAAGCTCGACATGCAGGTGGATGTCGGCGGCTACCACAGCGACATTGGCCGCACCTACTGCCTGCAGCCCTTCGCCGAGCAACAAGCCGTCTACGACGCGCTGTATCACGCGCTGGAGGCCGCTATCGCGGCGGCGGTTCCGGGTGAGCCGATCAGCGATATCTGGCAGGCCGGCACCCGGGCCATGCGCGCCTCCGGCTTCGCGAACTACAGCCGGGGTCACCTCGGCCACAGTGTGGGACTGGCGCATCACTACGAGGAAGCGCCGTTCGTTTCGGCCACCGAACACCGGCCATTGGCGCCGGGCATGGTGGTCAGCATTGAGCTGCCCTACTACCTGCTCGGCGTCGGCAGCTACCAGATGGAGCGCATGGTCATCGTGGGCGAATCGAGCGTCGAAGTCGTGGACGACTTGCCATTCATCCTTGATCCGATAGCTGCCACATAACGTCGCCGGTCACCCATCATCGCGACGCGGGCGTTCCGCGCCGCTCACCATTCACCAACCCAGCAAGGCGCTGGAACACGGAGCACACACCATGCATCACGATCTGGATCGAAACCTCAGCGCGACCTTCGCCGATCTCCACGCGCGGCGGCTTGACCGGCGCGGGTTCCTCACCAACGCGGCCCGGCTCGGGCTGGCCGCGCCGATTGCCGCGTCGCTGGCAAACCTCGCCACGCGCGAGGGGCAGGCAGCGCCCCGCTTCGCCCTGCAGGATGGCGGCAAGACCCTGATCGTGGCCATCCCGCAGGCCACCGTGCAGCTGGACCCGGCCATCGGCG
>JASGGF010000118.1:0-12645 GCA_047605145.1 Thermomicrobiales bacterium
GGGAGAGGGGTTGGGGTGAGGGCTTCTCCGGGGAACAAGCGCACCGCCAGAGCCAATGCACACCATGTGTTCTCGACTGCGCTCGAGACACAATGATGGAGTGAAGGCCGTCAGGCGCTCGTGTGACGAACTACCCGAATTGCCCGCTCACCGAATCCGCCTCGATGGTCAGGATTACCCGCACCTGATCGCGCCCGCCATACCATTGGTACGGCTGGCCGGTGTACTTCTGCGACAGCATCTCGATGTGCTCCGCGCCGCGCTCGGTGGTGCTGTCGATGACCCGGCCCCGGATCTGGACATAGCGGTAGATGTTCTCGCGGTCCGCCACGGCGACCGCCACCCGGGGATCGTTGGCGATATTGCGCAGCTTGGCGAAGCCCTGCACCGTGTTGATCACGAGGTGTTCGCCATCCGTGTGCACCCAGACCTCGGTCACCTGCGGCGAGCCATCCGGCATGACGGTGGCAATGAAGCCGGGGTTGGGCTGACGCAGGAATTCCACGACATCGTCTGACAGGTTCATGGCGTCTTCTCCGAATACACCCCGATGTGGGCTAACGCAGGCGAACAACTCGCTGCGCCATCAAGCGCCGGAGACCTACGCCGGGGCCGCAAACCGGACACGACGTTCGGCCTCCGCCAGACGCTCTCCGCGCATATGCATGACCCGCGCCGCGCCTCCGACTTGCCTCCTCTACACTATCCCCCCACATCGCCTCAGATCTGCTCATGCATCATCGACGCCGGGGGCACACGCGTATGGATTCCTTGCGTTTCGATCACGTGGCGCGCTCACTGGCGCGGCGCCAGAGCCGGCGTTCTCTCGGGGCGCTCGGCCTCGGGATGCTGGGCGTCAGCGTGCTGCCGGCGGCAGATGCGCTGGGCAAGAAGAAAAAGCGCAAGAAGAAGAAAAAGTCCGGGTCCCAGCCAAACTGTCCGGCCGGGACGAAGCGCTGCGGCTCCCGCTGTGTCCCGAATGAAGGTTGTTGCGCCGACAGCGACTGCGACCGGTGCAAGCTGGAGGTCTGCCAGAGCAACATCTGCTCCTGCAAGCCGGGGCAGGTTCGCGGCAACGCCAACGTCTGCGGCGTCCCCCTCTCCGGGTGTCAGCCCGTCGGCGCGCTCACGACCAGCATCCCGCTCTGCTGCTCGAACAGCGGGTTTCCCAGTGGAGACTCCCAATACCCCATTGTTTGCGTTCCCGGGCAAGCCACCTGTACCGATGACAGCGGCTGCCTGTCTGGCCCCTGCATGGGCTTCATGTGCCCGGAGCTGTACAACCCCGCCGCCGGCGCCGGGTGCCAGATCGCGTTCTGAGCAGCCGGCCCCCTACTCTGCCGCCGGGGTCCACACCACCGGCGGCTCCGGAAAGCCGAACAGGGTGATGCGGTAAGGCGTCAGCTTCAGCACGCCGAACATCGGGCGCTCGCCCTCCTCCACCCCGATGGGCGAGTAGATCGTGCCAGGGTCGAAGCCGAGCGGCTCCGGCGTGGACTTCAACAGATCCCACACGTGCTGCTGGGTGGCGACATCTTCCATCCACTCCGCGTAGCAATCGGCGTAGACCGGCTTGAAGGGGTCTTTGTCGTAGGCCAGCGAGGCGTACGGGTGCAGCGCCAGATGCCGTGCTTTCAGCGAGCGCGGGTCGGCGGTGATCCAGCCTGTCTGCCCTTCCCAGATCGGGTGCAGCACCCGGGAGCGCGGCCGCCCCTGGCTATCGACGGTGGCCACGTTGGCCCAGACATCGCTGTGGGCGCGCTCGAGGAACGGCCCGGCCACGTCGGCGAAGTCGTGCGTGTTCATGCGTGCTCCTGTTTCGCGCCCGGTGGCGCGCGTCGGGATCCTGCGTCAGGATGCCACACCCGCGAAGCCGGGGGCAGCCGGCGCCGCCACCTGCGGGGGGGGGGTGGTCAGGCGGAACGGCGGGCGCGGCGGCGTGCCCAGACCACGGCCCCACCGAGTAGCAACGCCGTGCCGCCAATTGCCGCCAGCAGCGCCGCCGGGGTCGTCATGCGCGCCTCCTCCCTGTCGCGCCGTCGGGAGAAGGCCCCAGTGGCGCCGTATCAGGCGATCCCGTGCAGTATCCAGGATATCCACTGGTCTGAAGCCAGGCCGGGGCGCCATCCACCAACCCCTCGCCCTGTTGCGACTCTTAACGGACACACCAAGCATTGCTACAAATTTACGGCACATTCAGTTATCTTGCCGCCAGCGGACGTTCCTGCGTTCGCGGTGCGTTCACTGGAAGGACGTGACATGGTTGCGTGCGGATGTGACGATCAGCGCTGGCGGCGTACGCTGCGCCGGCGGCAGCTCCTCGCAGCGCTGGGCGGTGGGGCGCTGGTTCTCGGGCAACGCGCCACGGGCCGGGCGCAGGAAGCCACCCCCCTTGCCGGGGAGTTGATCCGGATCAGCCAGCCAGCGCTGGGGGCTCTGGCGAACGGCTCCTACATCAGCCCGATGGTCGAGCTCTACGGCGATGTCGATTTCGGCGCCGGCTGCTTCGTCGCCAGCAACACGATCTTCGAGGCCATCTCCGAACATCACATCACGGTCGGCAATCACAACAACTGTCAGGACAACGCCTACCTGATCGCCCAGGAGGCGGATCTGATCTTCGGCGACCGCGTTTCCGTGGCGCATCAGGCGGCCCTCTGGAACTCCGAGATCGGCGATTTCACCTTCTTCGGCTTCCGCTCGCGCGTGCATGACAGCGTGATTGGCGAAGGCTCCATGATCATGCACAACACCACCGTGATTGGGGTCACCATTCCGCCGAATCGGATCACGCCGATGGGCGTCATCATCGACTCGCAGGAGATCGCAGACGCCCTGCCGGAACTGGTCGAGGCAAACGTCGAGTTCAAGGAAGACGTGCAGGGCGTCAACGAGGAGTTCGCCTCCGGCTACTCGCAGCTGCTGGCGGAGTACGGCCTCGAAGCCGTGACAGATATCGGCCCCAACCCGATCACCTCGTGGAACCCGGACATGGTCGAGCCGACGCTGGGGGATGGCGTGCAACTCGCCGAGTTGGTGCGCGTCGTGGGCGATGTGCGGCTGGGCGAGCGCAGCAGGGTCGGCCAGCGCAGCGCCATCCGCGCCGACGAAGGCACGCCGATCGAGATCGGGCGCAACGCGCGGCTCGGAGCGCGCGTCACCTTCCACGCCTTGCTGGGCACCTCCATCACGGTGGGTGACAACGCCTCCATCGGCGATGAATGCGTGCTGCACGGCCCTCTGACCGTGGGGAACAACCTGACGGTCGAGGCGGGATCGGTGCTCTTCCGGGCCACGGTGGAGGACAACGTGACCCTGCGCCGGGGCTGCACCGTGGCGGCGGAGGTCGTGCTGCGGGAGGGCACGATTGTGCCGGAGGGCGTCGTCGTCGATTCGCAGGAGGTCGCGGACTCGCTGCCCACCCGCTAGAGGGCGCGCACGACCGCTTCCGCCACCAAACCCGGCCGGCGCGTTGCGCTTCCGGCCGGGTTTGGCGTGTCTGGCTACCGGAAACGTTGCCGGCGCCCTGTCCACCCTTCCCCCTGTTCCCGATACTTCCCCCGATTTCGGTGAGGAAGAAGGGAGCGGCGATGTCCTGTGGGTGTGACGATCAGCAGTGGGTTCGCCAGATGCGGCGCCGGATCGGGCTGGTGGAAGACGCTGCGGGCGGCGATCCGCGCCTGCAACCCGTCCTGCTGAGCGCGCCGCCGCTGGGCGCGCTGGCGAACGGCTCGTTCATCAGCCCGCGCGTGGAGATGTACGGCGACGTCGTGATGGGCGCGCAGTGCTTCGTCGCCAGCAACACCATCTTCGCGGCGGCGCCGCAGCAGCGCATCAGCCTGGGGCATGTCAGCAACTGCCAGGACAACGCCTACCTGCTGGCGGATTCCGACAACCTGCAGGTCGGGAATCGCGTCTCCATCGCCCATCAGGCGGTCATCGAAAGCTCTGTCGTCGGGGATTTCACGTTCTTCGGCTTCCGCTCCCGCGTGCGCAACAGCGTCATTGGCGAGGGGTGCATGGTGATGCACAACACCACCGTCGAGGGAGTGACGTTGCCGCCAGGACGCATTACCCCGGCGGGTGTGACCATCACCAGCCAGGCCGAGGCCGATGCGCTCCCCTCGCTGCTGGAGCCGAACGTGCAGTTCAAGTCCGATCTGCTGACCGTGAACGAGGAGTTCGCGAGCAGCTATTCCCGGCTGTATGAAGAGGAGGGCGTATCGGCGGTGGTGGGCGTGGGGCCGAACCCGCGCACCAGCTTCAACCCCGCCTCCATCCAGCCGACTCTCGGCGACGATGTCCGCCTCGGTGAACTGGTGCGCATCGTGGGCGATGTGCGCCTCGGCGACCGCTGCCGGGTGAAGCAACGCACCGCCATCCGCGCCGATGAAGGCACGCCCATCATCATCGGGCGCAACGCGCGCATCGGCGGGCGCGTCACCTTCCACGCCCTGCTGGGCACCTCCATCGCCATCGGCAACGGCGCCCTCATCGGCGACGAGTGCGTGCTGCACGGCCCCCTGCGCACCGGGCATAACCTGATCTGCGAGGACGGGGCGGTCCTCTTCCGCGCCACGGTCGAGGACAACGTCACCCTGCGCAGCGGCGCCACGGTCATCGGCGATGTCCTGCTGCGCGAGGGCACGATCGTGCCGGAGGGCGCCGTCATCGAGACGCAGGCGCAGGCGGACGCGCTGTACATGCGGTAGGGTCAACGCCTGCCAAGTCTGCCAAATCCAGCAGCGCCGAAAAGTTGGCAGCCTTGGCAGCCTTATGGGCTGTCGCCGGACAGTTCGCAATGCTCCGCCACACGCCGCCCGCTACCCCGGCGTCATCCCGACGCAGGAGGGCTCTCGTCGTCTGCCGCGACACTCCTTAAGCCGCGTCCGCTGTCCGCCACTGCGAACGAGATCCTTCGTGCCCCAGTGGTCCGTCTCGTAGGAGTTGTCGGGTCCCGCGACACGCTCTCCACCCCGACGTCATCCCGACGCAGGAGGGATCTCGTCGTCTTTGCGAGACGAGAGCACGAGATCCCTCCTGCGTGGGGATGACGTCGAAGGTGTGGGGGCATCACACTGACAACTCCCGTGAAACGCCGCACTCAGGATGACGACGAGGTGGTGAACGGCGGCGGGGTACGCTCTGTCCATCATCAACCGGGGCCACTGACTGCCCCCGCTCACACCCAACAGGAGCCGCCGTGACCTGGGCCACCATCGCTATCGACGCCAGCGAAGCCGTCGCCCGCGCGCGGGACGCCGCCGACCCGCTAGCGCATTTTCGCGAGCGCTTCTACCTGCCGCCTGACACGATCTACCTCGATGGCAACTCGCTGGGGCTGCTCAGCCGCGACGCCGAGGCGGAGACCCTGCACGCGCTGGAGCAGTGGAAGACGCTCGCCATCGACGGCTGGCTGGCCGCCGATCCCCCGTGGTTCACGCAGGGCGAAGAACTGGGCGCCCTCACCGCGCCGCTGCTGGGCGCGGAGCCGGAGGCGGTGGTGATCACCGGGTCCACGACGGTCAACCAGCACGCGCTGGCCGCCACCTTCTACCGGCCCGCAGGGACGCGCCGCCAGATCGTGGCGACGGAACTCGATTTCCCCTCCGATATCTACGCACTGCAAAGCCAGATCGCCCTGCACGGCGGCGACCCGGCGCGCGACCTGATCCGAGTGCCATCGGCGGATGGCCGCGCCATCGACGAGGACGCGATCATCGCCGCGTTCACGGAGAACGTAGCGCTGGCGCTGCTGCCGGCGGTGCTCTACCGCTCCGGGCAACTGCTGGACATGGCGCGCCTCGCGGCGGCTGCGCGGGCGCGCGGTGTGCTGCTGGGCTTCGATTGCGCGCACTCCGCCGGGGCGGTCCCCCATCAGTTCGATGAATGGGGCGTCGACTTCGCGTTCTGGTGCTCCTACAAGTACCTGAACGCCGGCCCCGGCGCGACCGGCGGGCTGTACGTCAACCGCCGCCACTGGGGAACCGCGCCGGGGCTGGCCGGCTGGTGGGGCAGCGACAAGGCGCGGCAGTTCGACATGCAGCACGACTTCACCGGCGCGGAAGGCGCAGGCGCCTGGCAGATCTCCACGCCGCCGCTATTGGCGACCGCCCCCCTGCGCGGCGCGCTGCGCCTCTTCCACGAGGCCGGGCTGGAAGCATTGCGCGCGAAGTCGCTGGCGCAGACCGCCTACCTCGCCGATCTGCTGACCAGCACCGGACTTACGGAATCTCCGTATGCCTTCACCATCGGGACGCCCTCGGAGCCAGCACGGCGCGGCGGGCACCTCGCCGTCGAGCACGCGGAGGCGGCGCGCATCTCGCGCACCCTGCGGGCGCGCGGCATCGTGCCCGATTTCCGCGCCCCCAACGTCATCCGCCTCGCACCCGTACCCCTCTACACCACCTACCACGACATTTGGCGCACCGTGCAGGCGCTGCGCGAGATCATCGATACCGGTGAGCACCTGCGGCTGGCGGAAGGGCGGGAACTGGTGGCGTAATGGCGGACTACCCGCGCAGGAACGCCTCCACAATCCGGGTGAATTCCTCCGGCTGTTCGAACGGCGCGAAGTGCCCCGTGCCGGGCATGATGACCAGTTCGGCGCCGGGGATGAGCGCCGCCATGCGCGCGGTCTCGGCGGGCAGGATCAGTTCCTCCTCCGCGCCGTCCAGCACGAGGGTAGGTGTGGTGATGCCGCGCAGGTCGTCGTCCGCGAAGTTCGGCGCGACGGCGTAGAGTGAAAAGAGGGTTTCCTGCACCTCGTCGAACCGCTCCGGCTGCGGGGAGAGGCGCAGCTGGTCGGCGGAGAGCCGGGCGAACGCGGCGGAGAAACCAGGCGTCATCACCGGCTCGGCGACGGCGCCATCGGCGCGGGCGAGGCCACCGTAGAGCACCAGCCGGCGCAGCCGCGCGCGGTGGTTGACGGCGAGATCGAGGCCGGTGATGGCGCCGTCGCTCCAGCCCACAAGGTCGGTGGTGGCGATGTCGAGCGCGTCCAGCACCGCCAGCGTATCGGCCGTCATGGTCTCGAACGTCAGCGGCAGCTCACCCCAGGTGGAGCGGCCCCGGGCGCGGCCATCCATGGCGATGACGCGCCGCCCTGCCGCCACCAGTGCCGGGGTCTGAGCATCCCAGTCGGCCGCGCTGCCGATGCCGCCGTGGAGAAGCAGCACTGGCGGGCCGTCCACCGGGCCGTGCGTCTCCACGTAGAGATCGGCGCCGCCGTGACGGATGGTGTGCTGATTCATGCGCTGCCCACTGCCCGCTCCGCCTCGTCCAGCCGCTCTCGTCAGTCCGCACGCAACGGCGCTACCTCGAACTCCTCGATCACCATGCGCACGATCATGGCCAACGTGACCTGGCCGGTGGGGAGGTGGCGCTTGTCCAGATCGTACCGTTGCGTGGTGATGGCGTCAGTTTGCGCCCGCAGTGTTGCCGAAACGCAGAGGTGCGGGTGATCCGGGCCTCGATATCCCGGCCCCGGCTGCCAGTGGTAGACCAGCAACTCGCGCTCAAGTTGATCAAGCAGACGAAACTCGTACGAACGCAGCGAAATCCCCCACGTACGAGCGCCGACTTTCAGCACAGAGAATTGCTGGCGTACATCCAACAAGAAGCTACTCCGACCACCGTGGGTTGATCGCATGGCAGCCGGACCGGGGACGAACCGCAGCGTCACAAGCTCCTCTGGGATAGCGCCCACCTACGGCGCCACGAGGTGCTGCCGGGTTATACACCCAACGAAGTTGCTCAGTGCGTGAGCGAACGCGCGGACGGCCGCTTCAGGCCTTGATGCGTCGGACAAGTGGCAAACTCATCCACAGCCGAGCAATTGGCCAACCTTCTGGCGTATCGGGGATAGGGGTGTACTCACCCGCATCCCACCGTCGCAAGAACTCCTCCCCCGAGATGCCAAGCGCCTTGCGCGCGTCACGATCAAAGAGCGCGCGGCCCTGCTCTTCGGTGAGGAAGACCACTCCGGTCTCTTCATCAACCTCGTATTCGTCTTCGGGCCATTCCTGCACCCGGGCTTCAGCAGCCACGCTCCACTCCATTTCTCGCGGCAGGGTCTCTCGTATTCGCGTTGCGCCACAGGAACACCGTATCACCGCCGGGCGCGCGTGTCACCCGGTGGTGGCGCGGTAACGCGGGAGGGGCGCCGCCATGGCGCCCTCTCCGAGCGTGCTGAGAAAAGCTACAGGAACTTCGGCAGCACCTCGCGCGCGTAGCGCTGCATGGAGGTGTGGTCGTAGCCGAAGCGCGGGAGGTAGGCGATCACGTAGTCGATGCCCGATTCGAGGATCTGCTCGATGCGCTCGCTGACGACATCGACGCCGCCGATCAGGAACTGGTTGGCGAAGCGCTCGGCGCTCCAGCCCTGCCGGTTGCGCTCGATAGCGGCCTCGCGGTCCTCGCCATCTTCCAATAACAGGACATCGAGGCTGGTGGACTTGATGATGTCGTCATAGTTGCGGCCCACCGTCTCGCAGTGCCCGCGCAGGATGTCCAATTTCTGGCGGCAGACCTCTGGGTTGCCGCCGCCCACGTTGCAGGCGTCGGCGTACTGCGCCACCAGCTTCAGGGTCACCTTCTCGCCGCCGCCACCGATCCACAGCGGCGGCGGGCCGGCGGCGCCCTTCGGCTCGTTGATGGCGCCGCTGATCTGGTAGCGCTTCCCCTCGTAGGTCGCGTAGTCCTGCGACCACATGGCGCGGATCACCTCGCACGCCTCGCGTAGCATCTTCAGCCGCTCCGGGGCGTCCGGGAAGCCGTAGCCGTAGGCCAGCCACTCGTGCTCGTACCACCCGGCCCCGATGCCGGCGTCCAGCCGCCCGCCCGCCGCGACGTCGACGGTGGAGGCGATCTTGGCGTACAGCGCCGGGTTGCGGTAACCGTTGCAGCCAACCATCTGGCCGATGCGCACGCGCTCCGTATCGCGCGCCAGCGTGGCGCTGATCGTCCAGCACTCGAAGGTGGTCTCCAGCGTCGGTTCCGGGACGGTGTGGAAGTGGTCATACACCCAGATGGAGTGGATGTTCGGCTCCGCATCCGCCGCCTTCGCGGCGGCGGTCATCGCCTCGTACTTGGCGACCGGGTCGTCGATCTCGGTCAGATCCATCTTCCAGCCCTGCGGCACGAATACCCCAAACTTCGGCGCCATGGTGTTCTCCCCTCTCGCGCGGCTAATCACCCTGTGAGTATATGGGTGAGCGCCGGCCGTGTCAGACTTGTGGCATGCGCAGCAGGATGCACGCCAACGAGATCATGACCGACCGCGCCATGGTGCGCCGCCTGATCGCGGAGCAGTTCCCGCAGTGGGCAGATTTGCCGGTTGCGCCCGTGCCCTCCGCCGGGACGGATCACGCGCTGTACCGGCTGGGTGAGGACATGGCGGTGCGGCTGCCGCGCATTCCGGGGCCAGAGGCGCAGGCGGACACGGAGTTCCGCTGGCTGCCGCAACTGGCGCCCCACCTGCCGGTGGCGATCCCGGAGCCGCTGGCGCGCGGCGAGCCGGGCGCCGGGTACCCGCTGCGCTGGTCGGTGTACCGCTGGCTGCCGGGGCGGCAGGCGGTAGATAACCCGGCGCTCGATCTGCCGGCCATCGCGGCACAACTGGCCGGGTTCCTCCCTGCGTTGCAGGCGATTGCTCCCAGCGGCTGGCCGGTTCCGGGCGCTGACGCGTCATACCGGGGCGAGCCGCTGGCCAACCGGGACGCCGCGACGCGCCGCACGATCCCCACCCTGCCGCCGGAGATCGATGGGGAGGCGGTGCTGCGCGGCTGGGAGGCGGCGCTGGCGGTGGCGCCGTGGGACCGCGCGCCGGTGTGGGTGCACGGCGATCTGCAACCCGGCAACCTACTGGCGCAGGGTGGCCGCCTCAGCGCGGTCATCGACTGGGGCTGCCTCGGCGTAGGCGACCCGGCGGTGGACCTGATGCCCGCGTGGAACCTGCTCACCCCGGAGACACGCCCCATCTTCCGGGCGGCGCTCGGCGTGGACGACGCGACGTGGGCGCGCGGCCGGGGCTGGGCCCTGAGCGTGGCGGTGATCGCGCTGCCCTACTACCTGCACACTAACCCGGTGCAGGCCGGCATGTCTCGCTACGTGCTGGCGCAGGTTTTAGGAGATCTGGAGCACACGCCCAGCTCGTCATAGCCCGGCGAATTTTCCCCTTCACCACGCGAGTTCCTCCTGGCTCACAAGACGCTCGTTTCCCACGGTGGCGCGCCATCGCGATGCCGCCCGGCGCCTTCCGTGCGTCATGGGGCGCAGATCGACGCCGGGCGAGGACCATGCCCGGCAACTGCGGAGAACGAGGGACGCGTCGCGTCGCCGGCGTTCGCCTGCCAGAAGGGACATCGCGTGAGTTCCACACCCGCCGCGACGGAGCGCGGCCACCTGCGCCCCTTGACCTCCCTGCGCTTCATCGCCGCCAGCATGATCGTGCTGCTGCACGCGCAGGGGATGTTCGGGATCAGCCGGGGTATTGCGGAGCCATTCCTGCTGGCGCAGGGGGTGTCGTTCTTCTTCGTGCTCTCCGGGTTCATCCTCGTGTATGTGTACGGGGAGCTGGAGCAAATGGGCACGCGGCAGTTCTGGCGGGCGCGGTTCTCCCGCATCTGGCCGGCGCACGTGGCGGCGCTGCTGCTGTTGCTGCTGCTGTTGCCATCCGCCCGCCCCACCCTTGATCGTGACTCCATCATCAGCCTGCTGGCGAATGTCTCCCTGTTGCAGAGCTGGACGCCGACCGGCGAACAGTGGAGCTCGTTCAACGGCGTGTCGTGGAGCGTCTCCACGGAGCTGGGGTTCTACCTCCTGTTCCCGCTGCTGATCGTCGGTTGGCGGCGCACATGGCCGTGGAAGCTGCTGGGCGTGTTGCTGCTGACCCTGCTGCTGCTGGCGCTGGGCAATGCGGGGGTCTTCCCGATGGAGCAGGCGAACGCGCAGGGCCTGGCCAACATCATGGTGCTGCGGGTCCACCCGCTGGCGCGGCTGTTCGAGTTCACGCTGGGGATGAGCGCGGCGGTCGTGTGGCAGCGGCTGGCGGCGCGGCGCCCGGCCGGGTTCGCCGCGGCCTCCCTGTGGGAAGGGGCGGCGCTCCTCGGCCTCGGGGTCCTGATGTTCAACAGCGCGGCGTGGGCGGGCGCGGCGGCGCAACGGGATTGGGTGGGTTCGGCGGGGTGGGTTTGGCTGACCAACGGCGGCATCCCTGCGCTCGGGTTCGCCGTCCTCATCGTGGTGCTGGCGTTAGGGGGCGGTGCGGTGTCGCGGCTGCTCTCGGCGCCGCTGCTCGTGCTGCTGGGGGAGATCAGTTACTCCAGCTACCTCATCCACCAGATTCTCATCCGGTACGCGGAGGCGAACGTGCAGCCCCTCGCGGCGCTGCCATCGTGGCTGCAACTGGGGCTGTTTGTGGGACTCACGCTGCTCCTCTCCTACCTGTGCTGGGCGCTGGTGGAAACGCCGTGCCGCGCCCTGTTGACCGGGCGGTGGCAGGTGCGGGCGCGCGTGGCGGCGTGGCAGGCGCGGCGCGCCGGGGCGGGCGGCGCGATCCCGGCGCCATCGCGCACGCAGTGGCGGGCCCAGTTGCCGGTCGCGCTGGCGCTGGTGGCGCTGGTGGCGCTGGCGAGCCCCGTGGTGTACCTGACCAGTGTGCGCCCCTCGCTTCAGGCGGCGACACCGGCGGACGCCGTTGCGGCGATGACGGTGCACGTCGTGGATGCGGAGGTTCGGGTGCTGGCGAGGCTCGATGGCGCCCGGGACCCGGCCCGCCCGTGGACCGACGCGGGCGTCGTCTGGCAGGATCGCGTCATTGTGCCGGCGGACGATCTGGCGAGGGGCGCCGCGACGCGGTGAGCGGAGCAGCCTCAGCGCGTGGCGATAGCCACAGCGGCGCCGGTCATCGCGGTGGCGCTGGCGCGGTTGGTCAGGCGGACAGCGCGAGGTGAGCGCAGCAAGCCGCGCGCACGGTGCGCCAGCAGGCTCCACGTGAGATCGATGGCCGCCAGCACCACCAGCAGGGTCAGGGAGAGTTCCGCCCAGCCGAGGACAGTGATGCTCTTCAGGTCGATGATCGAAGGGAGCAGCGCCAGGTAGAAGACCATGATCTTCGGGTTACCCAGCGTCACCGCCAGCCCGGCGAGGAACATGCGCACCGGCGAGCGGTCGGTCGCCAATTCATCGGGCTTGACGGTATCCGGGGCGGTCCACATTTTCCACGCGAGGTACAGCAGGTAGGCGATGCCCAGCCACTTGATGGCCACGAAGAGCAGGTGGAAGGTTTCGGCTATCGCCGCCAGCCCGGCCACCGCCAGCGTGAGCCAAAGGATTTCGCCCACCCACATCGCGGCCAGGAAGGGCAGCACATCGCGGAAGCCGCGCGTCAGCACCCGCGAAACGAGCGCGGCGATGCTGGGCCCCGGCGACCCGGCGGCAACCAGCAGGGCCCCGGCGAAGACCAGCAACAGCGATGGATCCATTCCTGCGCTCCTCTCCGCGCGTTGCAAGAAGTCCGGATCTACGCCGTCAACTTGCCTTGTCTCTCACGCTCGGCGCCAATTGCGCCCGGAACGCCCGGAACGGCAAGAAGCCCTCACCCCCAGCCCCTCTCCCGATGCGCGGGAGAGGGGAGCCGATTCG
>JASGGF010000119.1:0-12643 GCA_047605145.1 Thermomicrobiales bacterium
CCGGGCTGGAGGCGGCGGCCGCCGCGCTGCTGCTGGTTGTGGCTGCGCCGGCGCCGGGCGCGGCGAAGCAAAAGAAGAAGACCTTTTGCCTGAACGGCGAGACGGTCAAGGCGAAGCACAAGAAGAAGAAGAACCGCCTGAAGCGGCAGGGGGCCACGCGCGGCGCGTGCCCCTGCCCCAGCGGTCAGCAGAGCTGCAACGGCGTCTGCATCGCCAGTACGGCCTGCTGCACGACTGCCGATTGCGCCAGCCCCGATATCTGCTACAAGGGCGCCTGTGTCCCGCTGCAGTGCGGCACGGGCGGCCCCTGCACCGTCTTCGTGTCGGGGGTCAGTACCGACGGCGGCCTGATCAGCGGCGCCGCTGCAGACGCCATGTGCCAGTCATACGCCTCCACCGCCAGCTTGCCCGGCACATACAAGGCCTACCTCTCCGACAGCGTCAGCACCCCCGCGACCCGCTTCACCAACACGGCGGACGCCGGCCCGTACGTGCTCGTGGCCAACACCGCGCTCGATGGCTCCAACCCGCCCCCCACCGTCGCGGCAACCTTCGCCGCGCTCACCAGGTGTGACGGCGGCGATTGCCTGCAGCACACCATCAACCGCATCGAAAGCGGCGCCGAGATTGGTCCGGTAGGCGTCTGGACCGGCACGCTGCCGACCGGCGCCGCGAGCACGCTCACGTGCCTCAACTGGACCTCAACGTCCAATTCTGACCTCGGCACATCCGGGACCACGGTGAACACCGATTCCGGCTGGAGCAGCGCCTTCAGCGATGCGTGCGACAACGCCTACGCGCTCTATTGCTTCGAGCAGGCCTGAACGCCGCTCATAGCTGCCTAGGCGCCGCCCCATCGCCTCGCCACCACGGTGTAGCTATTGCTACTGCGCGAAGTTTCTCGTATATATCGCCGCCATTGAACGTAGGTTCATGGTCGATTCGCTACGTGACCGCGTGGGAGCACCCGATGTCTGGCATTCGGTTTCCGGTGTCCTCGCTGGTGCAGATGGCGACGCAGCGGGTCTCCCGCCGCGCCGGAATCGGGGTGGCTGCCGCCGCGCTGGTGGCGCTGGCGGCGCCGGCGCCCGGCGAAGCGAAATCGCCGAAGAAGCAGACGTTCTGCCTGAACGGCGAGGTGGTCAAGGCCAAACACAAGAAGAAGAAGCACCGCCTGCGCAGTCAGGGCGCCACGCGCGGCGCCTGCCCGACGCCCGGCGGCTGCCCCAGCGGGCAAACGGCGTGCAACGGCGCCTGTATAGCGGACACCGCCTGCTGCACCGACGCGGATTGCACCAGCCCCGCAACCTGCAAAGCCGGGGTGTGCGCCAGTCCGGCCTGCGGCACGGGGGGAACGTGCACCGTGTTCATGACCAGCGGCATCTTCACCGGCGCGCTGGGCGGCCTGAGCGGCGGCGATGCCAAGTGTCAGGCGGCGGCCATCGTCGGCGGGCTGACCGGCACGTACAAGGCGTGGTTGGGCGACGCCTCCGGCACGCCCGCCACCACCTTCTCCAACACCGCCAGCGCCGGGCCGTACGTCCTGGTCTCCAACAACGCGCTCGATAACGGGAACCCGCCCCCGACCGTGGCGGCCACCTTCGCGGCGCTGACCACCTGCGCCGGCAACTGCCTCCAGCACGCCATCAACCGCGACGAAACCGGCGCGACGGCCGACACGTTCGCGTGGACCGGGGTCAAGTCGGATGGCACGGTGGCCACGGCCACGTGCAGCGACTGGACCGTGGGCGCGATCGGCACATCGGGCCGGTATGGGTATGTGGTGGCGAAGCAATCGACATGGACGGACTTCAACCTCATCGCGTGCAGTAACGGCTTCCGGCTGTACTGCTTTGAGCAGGCCACTAGCTGAGCACCCGTGGGTCGGGGCGCCCTGTACCCCGGCCGCCGGACGCCCGCGCTACGTGGCGAGGCCTCGCGGCCCGTTCCGCGTAGCGCGGGCGACGTGACGCGCATGGCGCCCATGGAATAGCGGTTGCGATCTCATGTATCACTGCTGACCACCGGGCCAGTAGTGATCGGCAACGCGCCGTCTTGCCGCATGGGAGCTCTCGCTGCCTGATACCCGAACATCGTGGTCCCCGTTGGCGCAGATGGTGACCGGGCGGTTCTCTCGCCGCGCCGGGCTGGGGGCCGCGGCCACCGCTGCGCTGGCCGCGCTGGCCGCGCCGGAAGAGGGCGCGGCGAAGAAGCGAAAGGCGCGCGCCTACTGCTTGCAGGGGCAGACCGTCACCGCGAAGACCCAAAAGCGCAAGAAGCAACTCGCGCGGCAGGGCGCCACGTCCGGGGCGTGTCCCCCGCCCCCGCCCGCCACCTGTCCCACCGGCCAGAAGGCGTGCGACGGCGCCTGTATCGCCAGCAGCGCCTGCTGCTCGGACGCCGATTGCACGAGTCCGCAAACATGCAGGGCCGGGGTGTGCGCGACTCCAGCCTGCGGAGCTGGCGGGAACTGCACGGTGTTCATCAGCGCATCCTCAACCACCGGCAACATCGGCGGCGTGGCCGCTGGCGATGCCTTTTGCCAATCGGCGGCCTCGACCGCCGGCCTGACGGGGACATACAAGGCGTGGCTGGGCGATTCCACCAGCGTCCCCTCGACACGGTTCACCAACACCAGCGCCGCCGGCCCGTACGTGCTGGTTGGCAACAGCGCGCTGGATGGCGCGAACCCGCCGCCCACGGTAGCGGCGGACTTCGCGGCGCTCACCAATTGCTCCGGCGGCAGGAAATGCCTGCAGCATGTGATTGACCGCACCGAGACAGGCGCGACGACAACGGCGTTCACCTGGACAGGCGTTCGGGCCGACGGGGCGGTGGAGCGAGTCACCTGCGGGAACTGGAGTAACAACTGGTCATCCGACCAGGGCTGGTCTGGCTACAACGGGGACGGCGGCGACACCTGGGCTTCGTTCGCCCCCAATGTGTGCAGCTTCGCGTACCGCCTCTACTGCTTCCAGCAGGCCTGACGCCCCATAGCCGCGCACCCCGGCGGTGAAATCACCCACCGCCGGGGCGCACACCCCAGCCGCCCCTTTTTCCCCTTCCGCCCTCGCTCCCGGCTCGCGGTGAACCATCGCCATCCTCCACCCGGCGTTTCGCCGAAGAGGCGACCTGGGCTATCCGCCACCCGAACCCTGTTCGCCGGACTGACGCAGATGGTGGCGCCGCGCGGCTCCCAATCGCACGGCGAGCGGGGGCCTCCGCGTAGGAGCCCGAAGCAGCGGAAGGCGTAGTGCGAGCCACGCGATATGACTCGTGGCGTGGATCTGCGGCGTCACTTCACCTATACACGGTCACCGGTGATACATCGTGTGTCCCTTTACCGCAGGAATGCCGCGCAGGAGCCGACGATGACTGACGCCAGATCCCCATTCTCCACCCAGTCACAGACGCTTGCCGCGCGGCTTTCGCGCCGCGCCGGGCTTGGGGCTGCCGCCGCTGCACTGGCGGCGCTGGCCGCGCCAAAGCTGGGCGCAGCGAAGCGGCGCCGGGTCGCCGCCGAGCACAACGTGCGCGGCAACAAGGCCGTCATGTGTGTGGACGGAGCCACGCGCAAGGTGCCGAAGAAGCGGCGCAAGGCGTATCTGAAGCAAGGCGCCACGCGCGGGGAGTGCGCCACCGCCTGTCCCACCGGCCAGAAGAGCTGCGACGGCGCCTGCATCGCCAACACCGCCTGCTGCACGAACGCGGATTGCACGAGCCTGGCGACCTGCAAGGCCGGCGTGTGCACCGCGCCGGGCTGCGGCACGGGCGCCCCGTGCACCGTCTTCGCCACCAGTTCCACCTTCACCGGGAACCTGGGCGGCCTGGCCGGCGCCGACAGCAAATGCCAGGCGGCCGCGACGGCCGCCGGACTGACGGGCACGTACCTGGCCTGGCTCTCGGACGCCGGGAATACCCCGGCCACCCGCTTCTCGAATACGAGCCAGGCGGGGCCGTATGTCCTCGTGCGCAACAGCTCGGACGGGAGCAACTCGCCCCCCACCGTGGCGGCGAACTTCGCGGCGCTCACCAGTTGCTCCGGCGGCGGGAAGTGCCTGCAGCACGCGATTGACCGCACCGAGTCTGGCAGCGCCACCACTACGGTATTCACCTGGACCGGGACGGACACGGACGGAACCGCCAACATCAACACATGCTCCGGCTGGTCTGCCGACAGCATCGTTGGCGGCCGGGTTGGCGTCACGGCACAGACCGACAGCTACTGGACGTCGGGCTTCAGCGTCTTTTGTTACGCGATGTACGCCTTGTACTGCTTCGAGCAGGCCGAGGCCTGAGGCCGCCAGCGGGCTGGGGGCATCGTCCCCGGCCCGCGCTGTTTCGCCCGTCGCCGCGCGCCGCTGCTCGCGCCGCTGCTAGACTCTGCGCCAGCGAGAGCCGCGCGGCGACGGAGCAGCATGACCAGCGCACCCTTTGGCAATCAGCCTCTGAGCATCGAGACCAGCGGCCTCACCAAGCGCTACGGCCGGGTGACCGCGCTCGATGCCGTCGATCTCGCCGTCCCCACCGGGGCCATCGGCCTGCTGGGGCCGAACGGCGCCGGCAAATCCACCCTGCTCAAGATCCTGCTCGGCCTCACCCGCCCCAATGGCGGTTCCGCGAAGGTGCTGGGGCAGGATGTCGTGCGCGAAGGCGCCGCGCTGCGCGCCCGGCTCGGCTACATGCCCGAGGTGGACGCCCTGCCCAGCACCGCCACTGCCGCCGATTTCGTGGCCCACATGGCCGAAATGAGCGGCCTGCCGCGCCGCGCCGCCCGCCAGCGCGCCAACGACGTCCTGTATCAGGTGGGGCTGGACGAAGAGCGCTACCGCCTCATCAAGGGGTTCTCCACCGGCATGAAGCAGCGCGTCAAGCTGGCGCAGGCGATCGTGCACGACCCGGAGCTGGTCTTCCTCGATGAGCCGACCAACGGCCTCGACCCGATGGGCCGCGATGACATGCTGGGCCTGATCGAGCGCATCAACCGCCAGCTCGGCATCAACGTGGTGCTGTCCTCGCATATCCTCGATGACGTGGAGCGCGTCTGCGACTACGTGGTGATGCTGGATGGCGGCAAGGTGGTGGCCGCGCAGCCGCTGCGCGTGCCGGAGGATATCGCCGCCGATCTGCACGTGCGCGTCGATGGCGCGCCGGAGGCCTTCCTCGCGGCGCTGGAGGCGCGCGGCATCGCGGCTGTGCCGGCGGGCATCGAGTTCGGCTCCGATGAGTTCGTGATCCGGCGCAATGGCGACCAGACCGCCGACGCGGTGCGCGACGCGGCGGTGAGCAGCGGCGTGCCGCTGCGCCTGCTGCGTCCCGCCACCCGCACCCTCGCCGACCTGTACATCGACCGCATCGAGGCGGCGGACGCCGCCCCGGCGACACGCGGGCGGCGCCGGGAGAAGGACAAGGGGGCTGCGGCGTGAGCATGAATCCCCAGCCGCTGCCGCAGTTCCAGCCGCCGCCGACCGCGCCGCCGCGCCAGTATGGCGAGATCTTCGACCGCGGCTACCTGCACTACGACGGCCCGCGCCTCGGTATCCCGGCGGCGATCTGGGCGCTGGCGCGCTACTCGATGGCGCGGGCCATCGGCATCCGCCGCCCGTGGACCGCCAAGATCATCCCCATGCTGATCTACGCGGCGGTGCTGATCCCCGTCCTGATGGCAATCGGCATCAAGGCGTTCGTGCCCGCCTTCTCCTTCCTGACGTATGGCGAGTATTTCGGCGCCATCTTCATATTGGAAGGCATCTTCGTCGCGCTGATCGCGCCGGAGTTGGTCTCCACCGACCGTCACGACCGCATGCTGCCGCTCTACTTCTCGCGGCCCATCGGGCGCAACGCCTATGTCATTGCGAAGCTGCTGGCGGCGGGGTTGCTCACGCTCTCCATCTCGCTGCTGCCGGTGGTGATCATGTGGGTGGGCAACGGCCTGCTGGCGGCGGACCCGGCAGGGGCCTTCCGCGAGGGGCTGGACGACCTCGGGCGCATCGCGGTGGCGGGCGTGCTGATTGCCTTTTACCTCGGGGCCATCGGGTTGGCGATCTCCTCGTTCACCGGGCGCAAGAGCGTGGCGGTGGGCGTGATTGTGCTCGGTTTCGTCATCTCGGAATCGCTGGCGGCGGCGCTGGGGCAGGCCTTGCAGGACCAGCCGGCGGTGGAGAAGTGGGTGTTCATCCTCAGCCCGGCGCGCACTATCGCCTCGATGGTGAACGGCCTCTTCCCCTTCAACGACAGCGATGTCAACGAGTTCGCCGTGCCCTTTTCGCAGGCGGCGGGGGTGATGATCGGCGTGATCCTGCTCTGCTCGCTCGTCATGTTCGTGCGGTACAACCGCCATGATTGACCAGCCTGTGCCCGGCCAGCCGTTGCCCGGCCTGCCCCCCGGCGAGGAGGCGGTGATCGCACTGCAGAGCGTCGCCAAGTGGTACGGCGATGTCGTCGCGGTCTCCGATGTCTCCTTCGGCATCGGGCGCGGCGTGACTGGCCTGCTCGGCCCGAACGGCGCCGGCAAATCGACCATCCTGAACATGATCGCCGGGCTGCTGGCCCCCTCCGCCGGAAGCATCCGGGTGCTGGGCGCGCCGGTGCGCGGCAACCCCGGCGCCTACCGCCAGATCGGCATGGCCAGCGAGCATGAGCAGCTGTACGCCACGCTGCGTGGTCGCGAGTTCGTGCACATGAACGCCATCCTCCAGAAAGTGCCCAACCCGGAGCAGGCCACCGAGCGCGCCATCGCGGTGGTGGACATGGCGGAGGCGGCGGAGCGCAAGGTGGGCGGCTACTCCAAGGGGATGCGGCAGCGCATCAAGGTGGCCGCCGCGCTGGTGCACGACCCACAGGTGCTGCTGCTGGATGAGCCGCTGAACGGCACGGACCCGGTGCAGCGCGCCAGCCTGATCGCGCTGATGCGGCGGCTGGGGGACGAGGGGAAGACGGTGGTGGTCTCTTCCCACGTGCTCTCCGAAGTGGAGCGCTTCGCGCGCAATGTGCTGGTGATCGTGAACGGCAAGCTGGCGGCGGCGGGCGATTACCGCGCCATCCGCGACCGCATGGACCAGCGCGACCACATCCTGCGCCTGCGCTGCGACAACCCGCGCGCGCTGGCGGCGGCGCTGATCGCCGCCGAGATCGTGCGGCAGGTGACGGTGGACGGCCCGGAGCGGCTGACGGTGGAAACGCGCGACGCGCGGCAGTTCGGCCTGTTGGCGCCGCAGGTGGCGCAGGCGGCGGGCATTCACCTGCTGGAGTTGCAGCCCGCCGATGAATCGCTGGCCTCCGTTTTCTCCTATCTGGTGAGCGCGCAATGACCCTGCTCTGGCGGCTGCTGCCGGTAACCACGCTGACGCTGCGGCAGTTCAGCGGCGGGCGCACGTGGCGGCTGATCCTGTTCCTTGCCTGCATCCCGGCGCTCTTCGCGCTGATCTACGTCTTCCGGCCGTGGGGCGCTTCCGGGCAGCGGGTGCTGTCGCGCACGTTCATGGACCTGATCCTGCCGACGCTGCTGCCCATCGTGATCCTGCTGCCGGCCACGGCGGCGTTCGGCGAGGAGCTGGAGGACGAAACGCTCCCCTTCCTGCTGATGAAGCCGATCAGCCGCGCCCGGATCGTGCTCGGCAAGTACCTCGCCACCCTGCTGGTGACGATCTCCGCGCTGTGGGTGGGTCTCGCGCTGACCACCTTCGTGATCAGCCGCGGCCCCAGCGACGTGGGCGTGTGGGAGCAGCTCGGCCCGATGGGCGCCGCCGCCGCCGCTGGCGCGATGCTGCTGGCGGCCGTCTTCCTGCTGGTTAGCCTCGTCATCCCGCGCGCGCTGCTGGCGGGGATGCTGTACATCTTCGCGTGGGAGAGCCTGCTGGGGCGCTTCCTGCCGGGCGTGCGCGCCATCTCCAGCCGGGAATCGATGGAGAAGATCTACGACGCCCTCCGCGACAACGACGTGAACCTCGCCGGGCAGGCCTTCCTGCCTATGGCGGCGGTGACAGCGGTGGCGCTTGCCCTGACGGTGTGGCGGCTGCGCACGCTGCAGATCGACTGAGGGGGCGCCGCTGCGCTCAGGGGGTGGCGGCGCTGCGCGCCTCAGGAGGCGCAGGGGGGTGAAGGAGCACGAAGGGGCGGCGGCGTCGCGGGTCGCGCGCTCCAAACCTTCGCCGCTACGGCATCTTCCTCCGGTTTCCACTCTGGCCTACCCCACCACCATGTCGTCCCGAGCCGCAGCCGAGGGACCGCGCACCCCCAACCTCGCCACTGCGGCCCAGCTCTCCGCGTGCCACCACGGCGTGCCGAAGCCCGATGGCATCCTGAGCGAAGTCGAAGGATCGTGCACCCCCAACGCCCGGGGATACGGCTCTCGTCGCTCCGTCTCCCACTGCTGGGGTTTGGCAGGCCTCGGTGGGCGGAGAGTTGAGGTCGTGACCTTGGGCTTGGGGGTGGGCGGTCCCTCCTGCGGTCGGGACGACATGGTGGTGGGGGAGGCCACTGTGGAAGGCGCAGAGCTGGGGCCGTGGCGGCGGAGCTGGGGGTGTGCGGTCCCTCGATCTCTCGGGACGACAGCGTGGTGGGGTGGGACCGGGACCGGCTCAGACCGGCAGGCGCAGGGTGAAGACGGAGCCTTCGCCCAGCACGCTGGCGGCGTTGACATCGCCGCCCATCAGGAGCGCTAGCTGCTGCGCCAGCGGCAGCCCCAGCCCGGCGCCTTCGTAGCGGCGGCTCAGCCGGCTGTCCACCTGCCGGAACATCTCGAAGATGTGCGGCAGATCCTGCCGGGAAATGCCGATGCCGCTGTCCTGCACCACCGCCTCCACGACGTTTTGGCGCTGGCGGAGCGTCAGGTTGATCCCGCCGCGCTCGGTGAACTTGACCGCGTTCTCCACGAGATTGTGCAGAATCTGGCGCAGGCGCTGCGCATCACCCTGCACCGGCGGCAGGTTCGGCTGCAGGGTGAGGGTGATCGTCAGCCCGCGCGCCTCCGCCTCCGCATGAAACGCCCGCGCCACATCCTGACAGATGGCTCCCAGATCAACCGCCTCGCTGACCAGCTCCAGCTGGTTCCCGAACAGCCGGGAGAGATCGAGAATCCGTTTGAGCAGGCTGCTCATGCGGTGTGCGCCGCGGCAGATGGCCGCGATATCCTCCGCCTGCGTGGGGGTGATCTCGCCGCTGCCGCCGGAGAGGAGCAGTTCGGCGTAGCCCAGCACGGATTGCAACGGCGTGCGCAATTCGTGGCTCATCATGGACAGGAAGAAGGCTTTGCTGCGCTCGCCCGCCTCGGCGGCGTGCAGCGCTTCGCGCAGTTCGTGCTCCGCCGCGTTGAGCGCCGTGACATCCTGCGCAACGCCGGATACGCCGATCAGCGTTCCGTTTTCGCTGTGCATGATCGCCTCGGAGATGACCAGATCGCAGACCGCGCCATCCCGCCGGTGCAGGTGGGCCACGGTGTGCAAGCCCCCGGCCGCTGCCTGCACCGCTGCCAGATCGAAGGGGGGTACATCGTCCTCCGGGAACAGCTCCGCGAAGGTCTGCCCGAGTGCAACCGCCGGCGCATAGCCGGTAATGCGCTCGGCGCCGGCGTTCCAGCTGGCAATGCGCCCGTCCGGCGTCAGCGAGTAGATCACCTCATCGGCTGATTCGACAATCGCCTCCAGCCGGATGCGGGTCTGCTCCGCTTCCCACATGGCGGTGATATCGGTGAGGATGCCGATCCGGCTGATCGGGCGGTTGGCGGCATCCCGCACGGTCACCATGACGCTCTGCACCCAGATATAGCTGCCATCAGCGCAGGCTAACCGGTGCTCCTGCGTGCACTGGTCGGACTCCCGCATGCTCGCGTCCAGCGTGGCAATCACCCGTTCGCGCTCCTCCGGGTGCAGCAGGGAGCTCCAGTGACCTGCCGGAACGAATGGGCCGCTTGCCGGGGACGGGAAGCCGGTCATCGCCTCAAAATAGGGGCTCATGTAGAGCCCGGTATCGTCGCGCGGGGAATCGCTGTGGACTTCCAGAATGAAGATGGCGGCGGGGGCATGGTCCACCAGAATCTGGAGGCGCAGGTTCGCCAACCGCAGATCCTCCATGAGTTGCCGCCGCTGGGAGACATCCCGCAGGAAGATGCCGATGCCGTCGGGGGTGGGCGCCACGCGGACCGACAGCCAGCGGTCTGTGGGCGCGTAGTAATACTCCTCGAACAACACGACCTCGCGGTCGAGCGTGACCTGCTGGATCTGATCGGCGAACGCCGTGTAGTCGGCTGGCGGCAGGATCTCCTGCAACGGCCGCCCGATGGCGTCCCCGGTGAACCCGCCGAGGGCCGACCACGCGGCGTTGGCCTTGATCACCTCCCATTGATGGTTGATTTCCAAATAGGCGTAGTCAAGCCGGTCAAGGATTTCGTGGAGCCGGGTTTGCAGGGCCTCCGTCTCTCTGGCCGCCGGCGTTCCGGGGGTGAGATCCTCGGCGCTGGCGATCATGAACAGGGGCGTGCCGGCGTCGTCTGACAGGAGCGACACGTTGACGCGCGCCCAGAGCGTGTGGCCGTGCTGCGGAATGAGCCGCATGGGGAGGCCCTGGGTCGGGGAGCCGGTGAGGGCGTGGAGCTGGGTCAACGCGCTCGATCCGGCGGTGTCTGGCCGCCAGATGTGCGAGACATCGAGGCGGCACAGATCCTCTTCGCGATAGCCGAGCAGGCGGCAGGCGGCGGCGTTCACCTTCATGATCTGTCCGTCCAGATCAATCATGAACCTGGCGGCGTGGCCATCCTCGAACGTATTGCGGAACCGGGAATCGCTGGCGCCTTCCGCCGGCGGGTCCGGCGGTCGGGCGCCAAGTTCGGAGATGATGCCGTAGATGGCGATGATCTGGCCGGTGGCGTCTGGCGCCCCGAAGACCGACATCTTGCCGTACAGGCGGGAGCCGTCGCGGGCGCTGGCGACGGCCGGCAGATCGGCGAACGATCCGCCCTGACGCACATGCGCAAGGAGTTCGCCGATGTGGGCGCGCATGTCTTCCGGCGTCAGGATGGCGATGTGTTGGCCAACGACCTCCTCAAGGGTGTAGCCGTGGACCTGCAAGGCCGCCGGGTTGAGAAACTCGATGATGCCGTTCGGGTCCGTGCGGATGACCGGGGTGGGGCAGTGCGCGAAGACGGCGTCCAGATCGCCGGGCGCTGCGGGCAGGGGCGCTTCTGTCCCCCACGTGCGAGGCGCAGGGGTTCCCGTCTCGTATCTATTCACCACATTGGGCTCGTGTTTCAACATGGTGAGGTCCTCACGGATCCCGTCACGAATCCTTCATTAGTGTACTGAACCCTGCCAACTCCACGCGGCCGCGGAACCAGCCCATCGTCACGCCAGCGCCGCCCCAGCAAAATGATCGGGCGCCCGGCGCCCGCGCCAGAAATGCGTAGTTCTACCCATGCGCGCCATGCCCCCCACCTCCCAGAATGCGGATTAGACCTCGTCAGAGATGGACAGGAGCACGCGGTGGATGACGCCCAACTGGACAAGCTTTCGCGCGCGGTGGCCTCGCGGCGCACGGTGATGGGCGGCCTCGCCGCCGTGGCGGCAGCGGTGGCCCCGGCGCTGCTGCCGGAGGCGCTGGCGAAAAAGAAGAAGAAAAAGAAGAAGAAGAAGGCCTGCGCCAGTGGCGCGACCCGTTGCGGCGACGCGTGCGTCAATCTGCAAACCGATGCTCAGCACTGCGGGAGTTGCAACAGCCGCTGCGGCAACGGTGTGGCGTGCGTCGACGGCAAGTGCCCCAGTAGTTGTCCGGCCTCGCAAATCCGCTGTGTCGATCTCTGTGTCGATCCCACCAGCAACGAGAACCATTGCGGTGGCTGCGGCAGGAAATGCAAGGGGGACGAAACCTGCCTCGGCGGCGTCTGCGGCTGCGCCGATGGCACGACGACCTCGTGCCCGAACAACCTGTGCGTCGATCTCCAGACCGACGATGAACACTGCGGCACGTGCGGGAACGCCTGTGCGGACAACGAGGCCTGCCGCAATGGCGCCTGTGTCGCATCGCCGTGCGCCGGCAACCAGATCGACTGCGGCGGAGGCCGCTGCATACCGGCTGTCGCCAACGCCTGCTGCGAGCCGGCGGACTGCGGACCCTACGACACCTTCAATCACATCACCTGCCAGAACAATGTCTGCGCGTGCAAGGTGGCAGGCGAGGGAATCTGCAAGCGGTACCCGGAGGATGGCAGCGGCCAGTGCCATCGGTGCTGCCCCGGCGGCGCCGGATGCCGCTTCGACGAGGTCTGCCTTGAATTCACGACGCCATCGGGCACGGTGCACTTGTGTGACTGCCCCACCGGCTGGCAGCGCTGCAACTACAACCCGCACCCCACCGGCACCTGCGTCGAGCACCCGGAGACGGACAGCACCAAGTGCGGCCCGTACTGCACCGTCTGCGATGAGTACGACAAGGGTTCCATCTGCTGCGGCAGTCAATGTGTCCGTGGCTGCGGGTTGAACACCCCCTGCCCGCAGGAGACCCCCTGCGGCCCGCACTGCAACCCGTGCAACAGCGATTCGATCTGCTGCAATCAGGGGGCGGGCACCGCGCCGCGCTGCATCCCGAAGCAGAACGGCAGCAACGTCTGTTACATGAATCTCTGACGGATGGGCGCAGGGGGCCGGCCGGCCCC